>NZ_CP019343.1:0-319434 GCF_002117105.1 Oceanicoccus sagamiensis
GATGAAGCACGAGCCGTGGCCGTGGCCAGTAAAATGCGTACCGGCATGGTGTTATTAAATGGCGATGAAGGGGACTATAACGCCCCCTTTGGCGGCTATAAGCAATCGGGCAATGGCCGGGAGTTTGGCAAGTTTGGCTTTGAAGAGTTTTTAGAAACCAAAGCGATTATGGGGATCAGTGGACAGTGATAACAGCCTATGATGCAAGTCATTCCCCGGGCCTTAATTGAAGAATCATATCCCACTTGGCACTGATGGCAGCACTGCAATTCACCCCGGTAACCAGTGACTTGCGTTTGCTGCAAAAAAAGTACGCCGTGGATAGCAGAACCGACAGCACAAAGATATCGATCCAGCCCGCCGCCCTATTATCAACCAGTGGCAATGCCGCCCCATCCGGGCCAAAATAAAACAGCCCCGCACAAAACAGAGCCAATACCATCATCATAACGCCGACACTGGTGACATAGGAGTGCTTGCGACTTTCACCGCTCAGATTGGCCTGATAATTGACCGCCAGATGCCCTCGATAATTATCAAGGTCGGTCTCCCACCGCCACAGACTAATATCAGGGTTCTGCTCAATCTTTTTCAAATAGCCCACTTTTCTTTGAATAGTCACGGCCTTATCAAAGATTACGATTAAGGCCAATTCAATTAACAACATGGGAGTTATATAAACCAGTGAATGCACTTTGGTTGCCGCCGCATACGCCAATACAGCGGAGGTTACCGCAAGGGCAATACTAAACAACTGAAACTGGCAGCGCTTTTGGTCAATAATTTCATCCCTGATCGATTGGTAAATAATATCCCTGTGCATAAGCTATGCGTCCTTATCGCTGGCGTAATAATAAAACAATGAACCGACCGGGCCAGAAAAAGACAAGGCCACCTTGGCTTGGTGCTGCGTATCCAGTTGTGATTTTCTGGTGCGCATTACATGAATAAATTCTCCATTTGTCACAGGCAGCCCATCCGCTGCCTGTATCGACTTCTGTGCAGCCTGCCACATCGACATCGCCTCCCAGGCAGTGACCTGGCCCTGCAAGGCAAAATCATCACCATGGCAAGTGAGTACCACACATAGCTTGCCTGCTCTGGCGCACTGCCTGTGAATATCCTTATCCAATACCTTTTCTCCATTAGGCATAAATAACCGCTTACCCCCCTTTTCTGAATGAGCAAATACTACAATGGGGCTACCCTCCGCACGGTGGATACGGGCATATAAATCAAGACTTCCTCCATTCAAGTCAGTCACGCCCTCGCCTTCTTTGACCTGTCTGGCAAAATGTTGCAACTGCTCTTCTGCCCCCTGGCTGACGCTATCGGTTTGATAGACTTTTTTATAGTGCTGCGGCTTTGTCGGCATGGCGACCAGCAATTCCGGCTCGTGCGCAACACTGGCAAAGCTATCGTGCTGCCTGCCAACATCCAGCCCTGTGCGCAACACCTGCCGCTCAACGGTATCGCCACCAACATGAGCCGGGATGGGGTCCTCGGCATCCGCTGCCACACGGCCAACATCATCATAAACAGCCCCTGGCTTAGCGGGTATTTCACGCACCGGAACCTTATCAACCTTCCTGGCTGCCGGTGCCGCCGACCCCAGATCATCAAGCAATCGAACCAAGGCGGTTATCAGGCCCGCATGGCTGGCTTCTACAAACAGCAATAACAACACGGCCACACTTAGGTTTTTTATCCACTGTCTTAATTGATACATTTATATCTCCCTGAAAAAAGTGACATATTGAAGCACCACTCAAAATAGATCCCGCAAGGTAATGCGGTAAGGGTGCGGCCTTTCGGCGCTCAAGCCGGGGGGCTGGTCATCTTCGGCACCGGCGGTTAGTTCCTGCCTGGATAAACTGGCCTCTATCCCCTTATTGGCCAGCGCATTGGCACCGGCGCCAGAAATAACAATTTGCCAAACGGTGGCATTGGGGTTGTTTTCATTTAAGGCCCAGGCAATAAAACCGGAAGCCAACAGAAATAACAAAAATTTAAACCTGTAAACCAGACTGGCAATAATGCGTCGATAGGTCAGCGCAGTGCGATTATTTTTCAGCTCATAGTTTTTTAAGTATTCGATAGAAGCGGCACCCAGAGCACCCAGGGCCATATACTCGGGGAACACCATCCAGTTAGCCAGCATCGCTCTACTCCTGTAGTTCTTTCTTTAGTATTAAGACACTTTAGCAAGGTATTTCCCCACCTTAGAGGGCGAGCAGATTGCCGTAATTTATAGCTATTGCTGGTGAGTTAGTCGATATTTTTGGGGGAGTTTAAATAGTCGAACTTTTATAGAAGGAACAATATTTCAACAACCGATCATCGGTAGATTTATAGCTAAAGGGGAACGTGATAATGGCGAGTTAGAATTAATCACGCCCCGTTATCATGAGCTTAGCTTTGAGGAGATTAGAGAGTGGCAAACAAGCTAGTGGTCAGTCGTGTTCCCCTGTGTCTCTGCAGTAATAACACCGCCAACACTAACAAAGCTTATTGGCAGATCTTTTGGATCTTTTGTGGATCTTTTGGGACAGACACTCATTAGGGCAGATCTTTTGGGACAGACACTCATTAGCAGACACTCATTAGCAACAGACGTCGGCACCAATAATTAGTTTTAGCTTCCCTTAGCGGTTTATGACCCACTATATACTTTAGTCGGTAGCCACTACAGACTAATGGGGGATAGAAAGAGGGTTCAAATTTCAATAAAGTTTGTTCTTAGGCAGTAAATGCCTTTAATGGGCACGCTTCTACTCCATACCCATCTAACCCTGTGAATAGTTTACTTGATCAAAACAAGTGGCGACAAGCTTTACAGAGCCGGTTTGACCCACACCATGGATTAAAGGGAAGTGCCTAAAATTAAAATAACGCAACAACTACAAAGTAAAGGAGCACCTCATGCTGAAACAAACTCTGGCCATAATTGGCCTAACAATATCATTGTCTGCTAATGCTGCTTTGTACGACCGTGGCAACGGCATGATTTACGATGACACCTTAGACATTACCTGGCTGCAAGATGCCAACTATGCGCAAACGTCAGGCTACGATGCCGATGGCAGAATGACTTGGGACGATGCTAATGCGTGGGCTGACCAATTGAACTACGGCGGCTTTGATGACTGGCGCTTAGCTTCAGCAAACTTAATAAACGGCGCCAGCCCGTGTTTCGCATATGATGGCAGTTGTGATCGTGGTTATAACATTACGACGGGGGAGCTAGGCCATATGTTTTACAACAACTTAGGCAATCTGGGAGCTTACGATGCCAGCGGTTCATCTCAATCTGGCTTTGGCGTTTCCAATAGCAGCTTTACGGATGGCGATAGTGGCGACAATGTGAGCATTTTGAATTTACAGAATAATGTTTATTGGTACGGCGAGGAGCACGCTCCATCTACAGTTAACGCCTGGATCTTCGGTACCGGTGGTGGCCAACAGTACACCGCCGGGAAGAGTACTAATATCTATAGCTGGGCAGTCCGCGCGGGGGATGTCAGTTCGGTGCCTGTTCCTGCTGCGGCGTGGCTGTTTGGTACGGCGCTGTTAGGATTGGTAGGAGTGAAGCGCAAGAAGTAATACACCAAACAGCTCTGCTTAAAGGCTCCTGCATGGGGCCTTTTTTTGATTCTGCTTTAGTCCGCTAATGGCACACCGCCGCCCCTATGCCTCGATTAATCTCGGGGCTTTTTTATGTCTGCTATCAGGAGACAAGCTGCCGTTTAATTTATGGGTAATTGAAGGAGGGGTCTGGAGCAGTTGACCCATAACTGCCCCCGGCCCTAACAGTTATCATTACAGCCAAGCCGAAATCACTTAAAATGATTATGTCTGAATTGAGGTTTATGATTCAGGGCACAAAAAAGCCCGCAGCTAGCGGGCTTTCTAAAATGTTCAAAACCTTACAGCTTATTAAGCAGCCTTACGTCTTGCCCATCCAAGAGCGGCTAAACCTAAACTTAGTAGCGCCAAGCTACCGGGCTCTGATACAGATGTAGGCGGTGTAGGCACGCTGGTTAATACTGGCAGCCCTCGAGCTTCATCCGACAAGTGCAGACGCATTCTGCCAAGATCGCCCAAAAAGGCGTTTGTAGCATCTCGTGTTCCAAATTGCCATTGAACTTCGATTGATGCAGTGACCTCCCAAGCATCGCAGAAGCTGGTATCACAGACGTCATTATCTAGTAACCAGTCAAGGGAGGTGGCATGGTCAACATAGTTGTCGCCTAAGTCCTCCTCAGAGCCGTCCCAATCGGTCATAAAAATGGTATCTCCACCGAAAGTTTCCAGTTCGAATTCTTCGCTACCAGTTTGAGTGCTGAAACTCATATTGGCGTGACCATGGTGGTTATTTTTATAGGCATCTAAAGCTGCAGTAACTTCTTCTTCGGTGAGACCGTCTGCTTGGAGCGCGTTGGAGAGGTCTGTACAGCCTGCCTCGGCAATCGTGTTGCCTGCCTCATAGTCACATCCATTATCCCAGATCATGCGACGGGCATAGCCAGGCACTTCGAAAAATACATTCAGGTTATACTCGCTTCCAGTGCCGCTGATTTCCCAGTGTAAATCGTTGCTTAAGCCTGCATCGAGGTCGTAGATTGAATGGTGGTCGTTATACCATGGTAAATTGATTGTGCCGTAGTCGAGACCCTGGGTACCGCCAAGGTATTCACCGGCTTCAAGCACGCCGTCTACGGTAACTGTAGGTATTGCGTTGGTGGCAGCTGAGCCAATGATAGCGGCCAAAAGTAGGCCGTTTTTAAAAGAAGTGTTGAGCATGCGGCGTTCCCATAAAGATATGTCAATATTATTTTAACCTCATGTTAGCAATCGCTATGCCAAGGTTGTTTTTATTATAGAAATCAATAACTTAATAGAATTGAACAAAAACTTACTATCAGGGATTGTAAATACTACCGACACTCTTAATAATTTCATGGCTATCAGTTCTATATCCGCATACTCCTTTTATCGGCGTCTGTCCTTATAGTTTGATAGTTTGTTTAGCTTTATAGTTCTTTCTTATTGTATGGCGGCTGTTCTTATAGTTGGCATTTTGGAAGGGGTTAGTGAAGATCATGGAAGATTTTTTTATAGCTACACGTAGATATACACTAACTATTGGCTGTAGTCGTTTTTTGTCGAAAGCTGGACCTAAGCCTATCTTTGTTATTTTCTAGCTACCTGATAGTAACATCCAATAAAAAAGTATGATCAAGCAAAAAACCTCTAAGCCTATCAAAAACAGAATACCTTTTATTGGTTTGCTGAATATCTTTATTTATAACCGCCAATAATGCTTCATCGTGGCACTTAGTTGTATATTTTTTTGCAAGAAGCTCACCTTTGTAAGCAATATTTTCTAATAAAGACTGACTTGAAGAAACCTTCTTTACCTTTTCTATTGCCTCCTCAGGTGTTGAATACAGGATGCAATTAACCATATCCACCAACCCTAACCTTGCCTCTTCCAGCTTCTGCCTGTAGGCCACTAAAACACAGCCGCACGCCAATGCTTCAAAGTTTTTAATCATATACTCATCTGTACCAACATCAGCGCTGATAAAGAATTTAATTCTATTGAGTAATTCAGAGTACTCATCTGGAGAGGCCGCAGATAAATATCTTAAAGGCAGCCCCTTAGATATCATCTTTAGCATCTTCTCTCTTTTTTTATAGATCTTGTTCTTAAGAGTCCCTATAAATGCATAGCCTATATCTCGATTTACTCCCATATTACTCAAGCTAATATCATCGTAGTACTTTGGTACAAAGTCGACTGAAAAACCCATTTTCTGTAATCTTTCTGTAGAGCGCCATCCACTGCAAATTATTCTTGCCCTTGGCAGCTTTCGATAAAACCGCTGAAACTTTTTGTAATAACGGCTGGAGGGCATAAAATTTTGACAAGCATCATGCTCATAAATAACCAGACCATTAATATTTTTCAAGGCTTTAGTTTGAAACCTTATCAATGACCACTTAAGGTCAATAACGATACGATCATACTCTTTCAAATTAAAGTTCTGTAAATAGCCATCAAGACATTTTTGCTGACTCCGTGATAAGTAGTACCTATCAATATTGATTTCGCCGGCAACATTTTCCAGAAGTTTAAATGTGTATTTTGCATCTCTTCGCCGGAGCAATAATATATTTAAACCGTTCTTATCGTGACTGCCGATGCCTTTTTTGCAAGCACAACAATTTAAAACTTTAGAAGGATGAATATTGTACTTCTCTTTATGCTTCTTCTGGAATCTATCTATCCACGGGGCAACCTTCTTAATATATTCGTGGCCCGCCACCCCGTAGGCTTCACAATACTGTCTGTAAAATTCAGAAATTTCCTGACTATTAAGACCAGTTTCTGAAAGCCCAACTAATAAACGCCCCAAATCTCTTTCTGGAACCATTCGCTTGTATGAAAAACCAAATCTATCAAGATCGACAAAATAAAGCTCTCCGTCAGATAGAAGTATATTATTAAGCTTAAGGTCACCATGAACCCAGTTATTGCCATGAAATCGGGCGACTAAGTTAGAAAGGTCTGCCAAAAGAGCGCTTCGGCCCTGGTTAGTGAGTCGAGAATCACCTGAGAGAGCCTTTGAAAGCGTCATGCTACCAGAAATATATTCACAGGCTTGAAAATATTCCCACTTAAGAAAACCTACCCTCCGGCATATATAGCCCAAGGATTTAGGTGTTGCAAATCCAGTTTTATAGAATTTTAGATTTTGATTATGTTGGTGGGCAGCTCGAGATCCAACAAGAAGCCTTCTCAATAAAGGAAATAATCCAGACTGATAATATAGCTTGCAAAATACTTCCTTACTGTTTGGCAAAAACGCCTGTACTATCTTACGATTTTTCTCGTTCTTTATTATCCGCGCACCGTCAAGCATGCACAGATAGTTATTATAGGATACAACATCATTCAAACCGGCTTCTTTATCGACTTGAAACATAACATCTTCACTTATGAATAATCTGTATCTAACATGCAGCTGATCAATTAACGAAATATTCAAGCTTCTTTTAGCGAATAGTCCTTCATTAGAAAAACACGAAAGAATACGAAAAACACAAGAAATAAAATAACGCTTTCTAAATTTCTTCTTCCTGATATACGATTTTTCCCCAAACTGCTCAAGAGCTCTGAATAACAAAATATAATCACGATAACGAAAACCATGATAAAGAGCTGTTAACAGTTCAGAATTACCCTCTTCGACCAATTTTATAATAGCATCACTGGATCTTGGGGATCTTTTTGAGACATTATAAAAGGCATCACACATAGACTCCTGCTGCAATAACATCTTCCGCCAAAGATTTCTTGCCCTAGACTTAGCTATAGATCGAACGTAACCGACTCTTTTTTCAGTAAATACAAAGGGCAAGTCGATTAGCAGCCGCACAAACAATTCAATATCTTCACGATTTGTCAGCGCCTCGTTATACATACCGTATTCAATCATAGCTTCTCGACGCAATAAAAAGCTATTTGTACAAATTGTACTTTTATTATTCAGGTAGGTTTCTAACGTATACGGCTTGTTATTTTTCAAATATTCAACAAGCCTAACTTCTTGTGTTTTTTTATAGCGCTCTGGTTTACACAGGCCAAAACTGACACCTTGAAATTCCGAGTCATTGATAAATACATTCAGCCTTGAAATTACTGAACTTTTTGTAAGAACATCATCAGAATCTAAAAAACATATAAACTCGGACTTTGCCGCTATAACGCCCCTATTCCTTGAAAAGGATTTCTCACGATTTCGATCATTAGTGAGGACAATAATCTTATCGCCATACTTTTCTTTAAGTAGCTCAGATGTACCATCAGTTGAGGCATCGTCAACAACGATACACTCAATATTTTTATGGGTCTGAGATAATACAGAATCGACGGCATCACAGATAATAGGCCAACGATTATGCACAGGGATAATAACCGTAACACTTAGCATATCAGATGACGGATCTCTCATTGAATGTTGAGGCGAATTGTCAGGCCCAGATGAAAGCAAAATATCCCCCATTTACCCTCCCTTATGGTTTAAAAAATGTGATAAGAACCCTACTTTTTTAAAAAATAAAGCTCTACAAGGAAACATGAACCTAGCTGTATATTGTTATCGTCGGCTGATTTACTTCTCAGAATATTTAACTTGAAGAAGCCGAACTACGGGGAAGATTATCCCGATTAATAAAACACATAAAAAATTATCTCTGCTTTAAACATTTGATAGTTACTAGTTACAACAAGTCAAAGTGACCCAACACCAATCAGCGTATCGGCATACCATGGATCAAGAACCCTCTTCTCCCTGACAAGAAAGCAATATTTAAAGGATCTAACCCTTCTATAAGCAGCATCTGCATAGACTATTTCCTCAACCTCTAAACCACTTTTGCAAAGAATTTTAGCCAGAGTATACGGAGAAAACCAATAACGATGATCGGTATTAATCCTCTCTACTCCTTTAGCTATATTGACGCTATTCCGATAAGAGAACGCATTAGGGACAGTTACAATAATTTTTTTAATATGATCTGAATAAGTGGTTCTAATAGCTGATAGAAACTCTACAGGATTATCAACATGCTCCAAGATTTCACCTAGTATAGCCATATCCCACTCATCATTGATGATACCTTTTATTTTTTGGGACAGGATATCGCCATATTCAACATTGTCATACTTCAAAGAATCTCTTACATAGTTTACGCTAGCTTGGTTAATATCAATACCTAAGCATTTTTCAGCTACACGAGTAATAATCTCATGGACCCACTCTCCCTGACTTAGCTTTTGATCAATAAAAGGAAGATGATCACAACAGCCTATATGTAAAACACGCTTACCTTTCGCTAACTTCTCAATATTACTTAATCGCGAATAAACAGCGCTACTTGTCGACAAATCAAAAGACTGATAATCATCAAATTTTTCACCCTTAAGATAAGGTATCGAAAATTCATTAATCTTCATACCATCCCTTGATATTCACTTTTTATGTTCCGGCAAAGAGCCTCTTTAGCTATCAACGCGTAATAGGCCTCCCGCATAGACTCATGCCCGAAGCGGGTCATATCCAAAGACATTGGCAACTCATTATTTTTGAAGTACTCAAACATACTGACAAAATCAGATGAATCTTTACAAATCCTCACCCGTTCACTTCCCGCATACTCTTCTAATTCACAAAATGCATCGATATTGTTCAGAATCAGAGGCAACCCCGCAATTAACGCCTCAACTGGAGCCAGTGCAAAACCCTCAGTTTTTGAACACATTGAGAAAACGTCCATAGCATTTAGGTACTTACTGCCCTCATCCTTGTAGCCAGTCAAGACTACTTTATCCTCTATACTCAGGCTCTCAACCAACTTATTCAGTTCATGATATTTGCTACCACCACCAACGATTAATAAGCGGGCATCTGCATCCCCCTTTGCATAGACTGAAAACTGTACAATCAATTGATCATACTGTTTTTCATGCTCTAAACGACCTAACGAACCAATCACATAATCATTTTTAGTAAATCCTAATTGATTCCTCGCAACCTCCTTAGTTAACATATTATTTTTTATGTTAACAATATCGATACCATTAATAACACTGTGAACTTGGCGACCAAAGAAACCAACACCGATCAAACTATTTGCAACAGTCTTTGAAACGCCAATATAGTGAAAGTTAGACGACTTCATTGCGGCTATTTGTACGGAGTTAAATGCTTCAAGAGAAACAAACTCACCATGCACTATGGTAAATATATACTGCCCCTTCTTTACAAGCGGTGAAATCAAAGCAGAAACTCTTAAACCATCTGCAACAATAACATCGCCCTCGCTAATTAATGCTTTTAACTTTTTAGATAATTTTCGAGTCTTCAGAATATTCTTCCATGAATTCATACGTTTGATACCTTTCTTAGAATATCTTAAATAAGTGATTGTGGTCTGGCACGGATAGAGTGATTCGTGACCATGATCACCACTAATGTAAAGAACATCCTGCGGACCAAAAGATGAACAGGCTGCGACTACTTGAGCATGGACATGGTGTATAGCAACTGCTTCTCTAGAAGCCTGCACCAATATATGAATACATTTTTTTGTCCTTGAATTTACCATGCTCGCCCCCTACAACCTTCTTACTATTAGACCCCTTCTCAATTCTTTACCCCAGGCTATCAGTAGTTAGAACTATTTTTAATCGGAAGAGCTAAAACATTACAGTGCGACTTATCTGTCATAGTCTCTGTCAGAGATTTCTCATCAACACCCCAATCCATAATAACGCCAATAACTTTATAGCCAGCGTCATCAAGCATTCGGTTTATCTGAGCGATATCATCATCAGTGTGCATTCCTGTTTCAAATACCAAAACGGGTTTTTGATGCTTCAAAATCGCTAATGCCCCCTTGATAACCTGCGACTCATGACCTTCAACATCAATCTTGATAAACGATACCTTTTGCTCCACCCCCTCCACCAATGTATCAAGCGTAAAAGATTCGACTAGAACCTCCCCCCCTTTTACCACCATTGACTTACTATGATGGTCTTTATCTATCGTAAACTGCAAAGTTCCTTGTTTATCCGAACAGACCCCTGAAATAACTTGAACATTATCTACAGCATTGAGCTGGAACAAATATTTTGCATAGTCAAGCAAGGACTCATTAGGCTCTATTGCCAAAACCCTTCCAGAATCCCCCACTGAATCGGCCATCAACAAAGATAACAGGCCTACATTAGCGCCCACATCAACAGCCAAGGTATTTCGTTTAGCATACCGCTTGATTACCCATTCCATGCCGGTATCAATACTTCCACGACACTGCACCCTTCTGGTTGCAGGTTCCAAGGGGCTCACAGGAACAAGAAAGTCGTTACCGGTACGAACCAACTCTCCTATAGAAGATTTACCCAATTCTGACTTAATTCTCTGTCTAAACCATGGAAATAGAAATTTACCAAAAGGATAATCCTGCTTAAATCGGTAAAAAGCCCTCAATTTATCTAATTTGCTTGGCATACGACTAATCACAATATCTACAAAATACTTAAGCAAGTCACCGAGATATATTTCTCAATATATTTTTACCTTGTATTGAAGAAAATAATCCAAGGGGCTTGCAAGACGTAAAAGCACTGGCTCTATAATCTCTCTGGGAAACAAGAGGATAAAGGACAGTACACTCAACAATTACCTACAGATTTTTCTCAAGAAACAAACCTTTATCTAAAGATGCAAAGAAATCCTGATAGGGTCCAGGATCTTCAATCGCCTGAAGGTTATATTGCGCATTGGCCCGTACAACCATCTGCTCCCCCTTAGACCTTACCGATACAGACATAGCCAAATTGTAACCATTTAATTTAGTGGCGGAGACGATACCTATCATGTTATCTGCTTTATCAATCACAAAACCAAGGTCTTGCAAGGTTGACATCACTGTACGCAGCACTCTTTTTTTATCTTGAATATCATAGGTTTTTGTTTGATAGCTTCTCACCTCGACTTGGCTTCCAGAAGCAAGAACCTCTCGCTTTGAGCTATTAGCATTACAGCCAACCAACAAACCCAACAGAAGTATCGCCGAAATTAGACGAGATTGTTTAGCAGAAATCATGATTGCTTCTCCAGAAATAATGACTTATCGAGTTTTTCAAAAAAACCCTGAAAAATCTCTGGTTCTTTAATCGCTTCAATGCGACTTAATTGATTCTGTGTATTCCATACCTTACGCTGAATGGTTAAACGGACTGACCAGCGCTCACTGTTTTGACTCATTGATTCTGGAGCAGTCACTAGAGAAAACTTAATTTTCTGCTCTTTATCTACCGGCGTCGCAGCGCCAGTTAACAGGGCTAACACTATAGCACCAGCAACTTGTCCGGCATCCGTTGCATCTCGCATCTTCTCACCAACAATTAAGCCAAGGTCTGTCTCAGATTCATTAATCTGAGCACCTAAATCTTGAATAATGGCCACACTCGCAGACAAAATCTGCTCTTCTGTAACATCCTCATAAACCCTGGTCTGCATCTGCCTATCTTCAAGACTTGAAGGAGACAGCTTTAAGGCTTCCTTAGGGATTGTCTGAACACAACCAGCCAGCACCAAAGCGACTATAACAATACTTACTTGCAAATATTTCATGACTTGCCTCATTATGTAGCAATAAACTAAAACCGTGATGTGTGATAGGCAAAATCACGAACCCTACCCTCTCCATCATATTTAACAATGATGGTTAATGTTCTCTGTGATTTGGACGCCGCACCGGCCTTTTTGTTATAACTACCCCCAACACCCCCAAGAACTTCACTGCCAAAGCCCAAAATAAGCGCTCCGGCACCACCACTACTACTTGAGTAGGCATAATCGGTAGCGATCTTGTCATAAACCCACACCTCCCTTCTCTGGTCATCTGTTGAAACAATATTTGGGGACCCCAATATCTGGAGAACATCAGAACCGCTCATACCTACTTTAATTTCCCGCTGAACAGTGCCGACAGTGACCCTATCAGTGGTATTGTCCTGTACCTCATTTCGGTGTTGGGAGGCTGTCATACAGCCATTTAAAACTATTGTCGAAAGCAACATCGATAAAATCATTATTAATTTCATAATCATATTCCTTATAAAATCCAAATTAACAGCGCAATACACTGGTCTATACAGTAAATAACAGAAAAACCAAGGGGCGATATCTAATAACAGAGTGCTTATGACAATATCCGTTTTAATTGATGATTTTGCGCTCCCCTTACCCTCCTTAGTAAGACACTTTAAACCGGTAAATCCCCACCCCTGTGAATGAAAAAATTCTATAAAAAAGCAGTTAATTGTCCACTTAATCACGGAGCGTGTTTTTTAACTGGCCTTACCAGGGTTTAACCGGGAGGCGGGAAGATGCCCACGTTCTATTACGTTGTTTTGGAAGTTAGCTGAAACGAAGAGCAGTTCAGACACCAAACAATTTTTGCCGGTGCCTGATCATCAATATCTTATAAAACCAACTGACTACTCGGTGAGCTCTATCTCTCGTATCACATTAGCAACACTTTGATTAGACCTATACAAGCCAACGGATAAATAGTAGATATTCCCCTCTCCCCAATCATATGGGGTTCCCTCTACAACAAAACTTACCTCCCCAGAATCTCCAGCTGTTAAATCTATAGGGTTTTGCGGTGAAAAACTCTGGAGATAAATATCGTTAAATCCTGATCGTATTTGCAGGTCTTCAGAAACATCATAGGAAACGGTTACTGTAAACTGCGTCAACACATCTTCAGGTGCTGAAGAAGGGTCAATGCTAACAACGCTGAGTGCATTATTGGGTGATACTAGCTCTTCAAGCCTCTGCCCAAAGTATTCAAAGGTTGCTAATAACTCTCCGCCTTGAGGGGCATCATAAAATGTCATGGTAGCCCCGTTGAACTCAACATAAATACCTCCCAAAAACAAACCGGTATCATCTGTATTATCACCCTCGCAATCTTGAAGACCATTATCAAACTCCACGAGAATCTCTAACTCATCCCTGCCATCAGGGTTCTCAAAAACAGTATAAGAAGCCAGAACTAACTCCTGATCAGAAGCTATGAGTAAGCTGTCATTGTTACCAAATAAAAAAAACTCGTCACACTCAGGGGCAAAGTCAGTTAATTGCCAATCACCTAAAACGCTACTACGTTCAATCACCGGATCTTCCACTATATCCTCAACCACACTGGAACTTGATGAACCACCGCCCCCACCACCACAAGCTGTCAACCATGAAATACTGAGTATCAATAAGCTATATATTACAGATTTTTTCTTTGTCATACGGAATCCCTCGCTAATCGGCCTTATAGATCTTTTGAATAATTTCCTGCTCATTCAAGATGAACATCCTATTAAGACACTTGAGAATGAAAAATCCCCACCTAACAAATCATTTATATCGTATATTTTTACGAAAAAACGATAGAATAATATGAATCAATCACGGAGAGTGATTAAATTTTCAATAGGTGCTTTATTGGAGAATAAAAAACTATTAACAACACTTATTCCAAGGAAGGAAAACCAAAACCAAGAAAACCAAGCAAGAAAACCAAGGACAAAAAACCAAGGACAGACACCCAATAGTTGACTCCAACCCCTACCAAGATTACGATTCACAACACTCACTATTGAAAGGACTCAATGATGACTCAACCAAGGAAGACTTTAGTCTCTATTGCCGATACCCCCTACTACCATATCGTTTCACGCTGCGTTCGGCGCTCCTATCTCTGTGGTGTTGACCATCACTCCGGAAGAAAACCAAGGACAGACACCCAATAGTTGACTCCAACCCCTACCAAGATTACGATTCACAACACTCACTATTGAAAGGACTCAATGATGACTCAACCAAGGAAGACTTTAGTCTCTATTGCCGATACCCCCTACTACCATATCGTTTCACGCTGCGTTCGGCGCTCCTATCTCTGTGGTGTTGACCATCACTCCGGTAAAAGCTACGAGCACCGACGGCAATGGATCGTTGATCGCATTCGACTACTCTCCTCTCTCTTTGCCGTCGATCTATGTAGCTATGCCGTTATGAGCAACCACTATCATCTTGTCGTTAAACTTAATCCCGATCAGGTTAACCGCCTTACAGATCAAGAAGTTATTGACCGATGGCTATCGTTATTCAAAGGCCCATTACTGGTTCAACGCTTCAATGCCGGCATAGCACTTTCAAAACCTGAACTGGATACGGTCTCAGAGATCATTACCCTCTGGCGTAAACGCCTCGCTGACCTGAGTTGGTTTATGAAATGCCTTAACCAACCTATTGCCCGTAAAGCCAACCTTGAAGATCAATGCACTGGGCACTTCTGGGAGGGGCGGTTTAAATCCCAAGCCCTGTTAACTGATGAAGCCCTTTTATCCTGCATGGCCTATGTCGACCTTAACCCTGTAAGGGCTGCCATGGCCCAAACACCCGAAGACTCTGACTACACAGCTATTCAAGAGCGCATAAAACCCCAATTTGATCTCCAGCAAGCCATACACTCTCAAACTGACAGCGAAGATTTGCTGGAATTTAATCATGCATTAAAACCCCTACTCCCCTTTGAAGGCAATATCACCAACGATAATCAGGAAGGTCTTTTATTCAGCTTTACCGATTATCTTGAGTTAGTTGACTGGACTGGGCGGGCTATTGCTTTAAACAAACGGGGCGCTATTCCCAGCCACCTACCAAACATTCTTAAACGCCTTTCGGTTAATCATAAAACCTGGCTCAGTAGCGCCACACGGTTTGAAGCTTTGCATCGACACCGCTTTGGGCGAAGGCGACCCGGCACGAAGTCCACTACGGCCTAGCTACTAATTAGTCCACCCACTTTTTTTATCAAGTCTTTCTGTACTTGATGTTTCTCTATACCTCCAAAACCGTCTTTTGGCCTGTTTTTCTATAAACCAATTTTTCTCAATCAACATATTGTATAAAACGTTTTAACTTCATAGTTATGGGCCAGATATCCGTATACTCCTTTTATCGGCGTCTGTCCTTCTTGTTTGCTTTAATGTGGACCGAGATAACGCCTCCACACCTTCTTA
Source organism: Oceanicoccus sagamiensis (assembly GCF_002117105.1). Lineage (GTDB taxonomy): Bacteria > Pseudomonadota > Gammaproteobacteria > Pseudomonadales > Dasaniaceae > Oceanicoccus > Oceanicoccus sagamiensis. Next base: position 15,668 of record NZ_CP019343.1, read on the forward strand.
TAAAGCAGCACTCGCAGCATCATTTTGCGCCCTCCAAAATGGGGACAATGGGATCAGAGTCATTGATCCCAGCCTTTAGAGCGACCATCTCCACTGTACTTCTTGGGATATGCACCCAACAATTGAACATTTCTCCATTTTGACTATTTCAATGACTCTGACCCCATTGATCCTTTCTTCTTTATAGTTTCTCCAACTACCTTATTTCAACTGACTGATACTCTCTCTGTAAAGCTGTACTATGGTCATCATATATCTCTTCAACATAAGACAGCTTACCTGATTCTGTATAATCATACTCTCGAGAAAGTATTTTTGTTGAAACCACTTCGACAAATTCAGAATCAATATCATCGCCTAACAAATTATCGATACTTATTTGATCAACTATACCAACTTGGCCTACACCCAAAATACTGTCTTGCTTTACCACAACCTGCACAACCCGGCCATTGTCGTAGCTGATATTTTGTTTATACTTTTCTGTAGAAAATGTGCTGGATCGATCAATGTAAATTACATCAGTAACATGACCATTCTCGTCCTTAGTTACAATAGTTTCATCAATACCTACATCACCACAACTGTAAACTTCCATTTCTCCTTGCAGATAACTTACAGAAAGCATTCGAAAGAGCGACCCGGTAACCTCAATATCGCAGGATAGTACATCTCCACCTTCTGAATAATTTACCGCTATATCTGTTTCACTACTAAAGCCATCATCTATCTCCAAATAACGCACATCGACTGTAGAAGAAATAGTCAGTGGAAGGCCTTTCTCATAAATTGTATTTGAAGAAGCAACCAACTCAATAGCAGTATTACTCTGAACTATTTCGTACTCAAACAATTCGTTGGCGCTCGCTAAACGGCCATTTTCTTCGTACTCATATCTTTGCAATGAAGTTGAACTAGTTATCTCAAATTCGAAATTTTCATCTTGAAATATTGACCCTAAAGTTCGCTCGAGTTCAACACCAGGCTTATAGGGCTCGAGATTAAATAGCACATCGTATGATGTTTGCAAAATATCATAAACCATATAACCGGCCTCAGTAACCAGAGTCTGCTCAGTTAAAACATTACCTACCGAATCATAGGTCCAACTACGCTCTGCAAGCAGAGTATTCTCAGCATCCCTCTCTTCAATAGTGCTTAACCGACCATTATTCTCATAAGCATAAGTTCTTGTTAGATGAAGATCATCATTTTCCAGATCATCATATACCAGCTCAATCAAACGACCTTCAGAGTCATAATCAAGAAAGTTTTTTTCTATAGGGTCTAAACCAACGCCAGGTGCTTCGCTTATTTCTATCAAACGGCCATCTTCGTTGTATACATAGGTTGCTACATGATCAACGCTACCATCAATGCCATTATCAATAGAGTCCACCGCTGGTAGTTCCAATGAGAAGCCCACACCCAATGATCCAGCGAAATGTCTCTGTGCCTGATCCGCAGTAATATAAACACCACCATTTTCGTTAACCAACTGCTTGTATTCTGACTCTATAAACAACTGCGATTCCTGGTCAAAATCCAAATTCATATCAGCCAAAGCCGCATCCAAATCACCCAGATCAATACCATTGTCAGGGTTATGATCACGGTCAAGAGACTGGAGAAACATCAAAATATTGGTTAGCTGGTCGCCCAAACCTTTTTCGATTGCATCTTCAATATTTTCTGCGCCCAGCAAATCTAAAGGAGTAACTTCTTCTCCGCCAACGGCACTACCAAGTTCAATACCCCCAATGAGAATGCAACAGTCTCACCTTCAATATACGTAAACTCACCGGCGTCATTAGTTGTACCGGCCTGTGTTTCAGTTTCAAAATACAAGCCCGCAACCGGACTATCTAGAAAAACACCAGTACTCACTACTGGCTCTTCAGGGACAGGAGGCTTCGACGACGACCCACCTCCACTCCCACCACAAGCTTGCAACATTGTGATTATCAGGATACAAGCCAGATTATTTATTCTATTCATTAATATTCCCCATAACTTATGAAATGTTCTATATTTACCCCAACTATCGGGACTAACAAACAACGAAATAAACTATAGAAAGGCAAACAGGATATTTTCATGCATCGACCTTGATGCCCCCCCCTATTAGTAACTCTTACCATCCAAACCAACAAGAGATAACAATAGCGTTATATGCTATCGATCACTCCATTACTTAAAAACGGAAAAATTTATTTACCAGTGTAATTTCCAAAACTTCTATTCTTTACACTAAATACATAAGACACTTTAGAGAGCAAAATCCCCACCTCTTTTATGAAAAAAAATGTATTTTTTAATAAAAATAGGGAAAACTAACAGATTGATCACGGAGCGTGTTTTTTGAGTTGAGAAAATCAAATAAAAGAGGAAACTATAAATAAAAAAAGCTAGATTATCAGTTTTTGCGCGAGTCAAACCGTACGATCAACGGGAGTCAGAGTGGAATTCCCAGCAAAGAAAAACCAAGGACAGACACCCAACAATTCTAAACGCTCTATCCAAAAGATTTCTGGCAGGCTTATAGCTTCTACGTGAATCTGTTGTCACTCGAAACTTGCGATAGCTCTTTGGCTGTAAACCAGCCTCACGCATTAAACGCGCCACGCGATTAAGCCCGCAAGATATACCCTCATCACGCTAGGCGCGATGCACCCTTGGAGCACCATACACTTTGCCTGTGAGCACAAAACACTCGCTTGATCGATTCCGGTAGCTGGGCGTCAGCCATCGAGCGAGCAAATGCTGGCCGGTTAAGCCATGAGTAGTAACCGCGCCTCGATACCTTCATCACCTCACACAAACGGCTCACTGGATAATAACGGCTTTGTTCTGCAACAAAGGCAAACCTTATTCCAGTTCGCGCGCGAAGTAGATGGCTGCCTTTTTTAGGATTTCGTTATCTTCCCGGAGCCGCTTCACCTTTGCTTCTAATCCCTGCGTTGCGCCTTTAGTTGACGTCGTTCGTTTACGAACACCAGGGCCGGGGAAAGCATTATCGCCATGCTGGCCTATCTCATCTTTCCAGCGATAAAGCTTGTTGCTGGCTACACCCAATTCAAGCGCTAACTGTGAGACTTCTTTATTGCCTTGGCGTAACAAGCGCACTGTTTCTCGCTTAAATTCTGGGCTATAAGTTTCTCATTTCTTTCTGGCCATTTTGACACTCCTTCGGGGCTATTGTCCCCATTTAGGAGCATGCGTCAAACCGGGGCATGTTCAGCCTGTCCCTATAGTTTTCTTTACCAGTTTGTTGATTTTTCTACGTGGATATTAAATTCAGATTGTACAGCCTGAACTATAGCTTTTTGTTGCTCAGAAGGCTCACCCTCTAAACCAGCGACATGCTGCATCATACCGACAAGCTTAGTAACGTGAGACTCTTGAAAACCGGATTTACTTGGTGCTAGGACATGCTTAACTTCTGCATCGAGATTAATAACGTCTTTGAGGAAATGAGTCGATGACGAGAAGAGTTCTAATGAACGATTTCTTTTAATACCAAACTCATTCTCAAAGAGCTTAAGAATATCCATTTTGGTGTCACGGGTGATATCACCTTCAACATTAACCACACCCACGACTAACAATGCGGCAGCTTCCATTGTTTCAGTGAGACCATGCATCGGTTTTACACCTAATTGCTTTTCCCACTTTCTTCGTCTAACCCAAGTGAAGGGGTTAAAAGCATTAAGATCAACACCAGCATTCTGTAAACTATGCAGCGCCCAAATTAATCCCGCGACTGCTGTAATTAAACCGATAATAATATGCATTACAACTCCTTAACTACTTTAGTCCTATACTACTATAATCTTAATTGCTTGCTGAACACATAAAGGGGGTTGGTTACTTTTAAATCCCTCCGCCCCCTTTAATACTGAATGGAGGACAGACACTCATTAATAAGTTCAAATATCCAACCTTCATATGAGTGCCTGTCCCTATAGTTTATAAACCAATTTTTCTCAATCAACATATTGTATGAAACGTTTTAACTTCATAGTTATGGGCCAGATATCCGTATACTCCTTTTATCGGCGTCTGTCCTTATTGTTTTTGTTTGCGCCGGTGGAAGATGGCTTTGATCTAAAACTATTGCTGCATTTGCGGTGAACGGCATGCAACCTAGGGTAAAGGTGAACGTAATATATAAAGCAATTTTAACAATTTTATTCGGAACTAAGTGATCATTCGTTTTGTGTTGATGTTTCAATTACATTTACTCCTTTTTAATAGCAACCTAACTGATCTATTTATTGATCAATTCTTAAAGTAGCCATACAGGATGGATTCACGGACGAATCAGCCAAAGCCCCCAACCGCTCAAGTGCATAGGCTTCCGTAACTTGAGCAAGGGCATAATTAAACCTTAAGGCCAACCCCAAACCTGAATAATTAAAATCCGTGCTTTCCGCTATGATTTCAGAGGCAGGTATTACGTTTGACTTATTTAATGCCGGATGTAGCTGTATATATGTCGCTTGATCCTTATTTGAATCAAACCTAAGTGCTATTTGATTATTATCCACCATAGGAACTGCAAGCTTATGGGACCCTGGGAGCATTTCATATCTTAAAAAACCACCATTAGCTAAAACCCCTATTCCTTTTTCATCAACTCTCATTTCATAGCAAGTACCACCATCTGCAAACTGATTTTCTCTAAAAATAAATATTTCAGAATACTCTGGATTTTTATCAAATTTTTGCTCCGAAAATTTTGGACCACTAGCGGCACACCCTATCAAGCTTGCAATAAATAATAGTAAGAAACAGCCTCTCATATTAACTCCTCATCATATTTTGTGGAAAAATTGGGCCTAACCTAGGCAAAGTCACAACTGGGAAAAAAGTACAAGTTACCCCCTCCTGGTTTTCTTGCAGCCTCCTTATCTTTTCAAATGGACTCTTTTAACTTACTAACTTCTTGAAGCGCCTCACTTTCAGTCCTTGGAATCAACCCATTTGAAAAAGGCATAACCGGGATAGTGTACTCATTCCTAGAAACCCCACCATCCATATCACCAACTGAATACAAGGTTGAAACATACTCATAATAATATACTTCACCCTGCTGAAAATTTTTCTGCAACGACAAAGGCTGTACTCTTTCATCGCCATCCTTATATGAGGCGACAATAATACTCTCCCCTGGATCTACCTCAGCACGAAGATAACCCCCAACTTTCAAACATCCTATTTCTCTACCATCAATAAATATCGTAAAACAGACTGCTGAAGCAACAAACCCCATCTCACGATAAAAATAAACCAATGACTTTTCAGCAGGCACTGATTCAGGCTTCACAAATACTGGACCAGACGCAGCACAGCCACCCAACACCATTATTCCAACAAGAAAAAATAATTTTACAAATTTCATCATAACCCCTTTTTATTCCTCATATTCGACACTACAGGTTCCGCTTTTTGCCAATGCCAATTTTGACACCCTTCTCTCCCCTTCTACCTCGTCTGTAAGAGCCAGTCTTGCTCCTCCTACAAAAACACCCAACATAATTTCCTGCTCTACAAAATAGTTCCTTCCGCTTGATGCATTAAAAAATAGATGACTTGGTGAAAACTCAGACTCTGTAGTTATTTTGTGTAACTCATCTCCACCCACTTCAAGATAGAAAAATGTATCTGGAGCAGACTCGCCGACACATTCTCCATCAAGCCAAATATTCTTTTTTAAGGCTTTACCTAAAACACCTGACCTATAGATATACAATCCAGATAAACCCTCAGCCGGCGCCGGGAATGCCTTCGCCGCAAGCTCTAACTCCTTACCTTCCATTGGCACCGTAGCCGCACAACCAACAAATAGAATCGTTAACACTAAAACCAAAAATCGCTTTTCTATCACAAATAACTCCTATTTATTGACCATAAGGAAAGTCAGACCTGCCTAATCTTTCCGGGAGTTCGGGGGGACGAGTTCGGGGGACAGTTTACTTATCTCCGTATAGACATGATTAATTAAGTAAACTGTCCCCGGAATTCCCAATGACTCTGATCCCATTTGATCTGGAATGTGCGTCAAACCGAAGTAGGTTCACCCTGACCTTACTAATATTTTATTACTATTTTTTACTAAGCAAATTAATAGCAGTCTTTACCATCAGGTGTTGTTATATCAATAATCACACCATTACTATTAACCTCAAAGTAAACAGGGCACTTTGGATAAGGAAATTGATAAACCTTATTCCCATTACTCAAATTTTCTACATTTTCTTCGCCCTTATATTTAGACCTATCCAGGTGTGGACGTTCCCGAACCTCTATATATTTAGATATATCCTCCCCCTTCCACCCTTCAACATAATCTTTAAACGAAACGACCTGTGAGACACATCCCGCAACACTCAAGACACAAAGTATTAAAATAACTAATCTAGCATTCAATTTTCTCTCCTCATCAATAGTTCATCATCTACACTTATCGCGATAGGCGGATGACCATTTAGCACTTATCTACACTCCGAGCCTTCAAAATAGCCTTTCGTTATAACGTCACTCTTATCTACAACCCAATATATAGTACATTCTCTATATGGATTTTCATAAGAGTACAATTTATTACCATCACTGATAGGTGTTAATTTTTCATTCCAGCTGTAAACCTTAGTTTTTCCAGGTTTTTCAGCTATGGCTCTATAAGGTTTTACATACAAATTTCTTACAACCTCTATATCCTCACCTATTAACGACTCCTGATGCTGCTTCATACCAACAACCTGCGAGCAAGAAACAGCAAAAACCAAGCAAAGTAATAGCATTACTCTCATAACATCATCTCTTATTTTTTTCATATACTTCTTCATCTATCGCCAAAGCTACTGAAGGCATACCATCCAATAAAGCTGCCACCGTTACAGGAGCTGCCACAAACATTCCAGGCACATTCAAAAAACCAAGGACAGACACCCAACAATTGACACCAATCCCCACCAAGATTACGATTCACAACACTCACTATTGAAAGGACTCAATGATGACTCAACCAAGGAAGACTTTAGTCTCTATTACCGATACCCCCTACTACCATATCGTTTCACGCTGCGTTCGACGCTCCTATCTCTGTGGTGTTGACCATCACTCCGGTAAAAGCTACGAGCACCGACGGCAATGGATTGTTGATCGCATTCGACTACTCTCCTCTCTCTTTGCCGTCGATCTATGTAGCTATGCCGTTATGAGCAACCACTATCATCTTGTCGTTAAACTTAATCCCGATCAGGTTAACCGCCTTACAGATCAAGAAGTTATTGACCGATGGCTATCGTTATTCAAAGGCCCATTACTGGTTCAACGCTTCAATGCCGGCATAGCACTTTCAAAACCTGAACTGGATACGGTCTCTGAGATCATTACCCTCTGGCGTAAACGCCTCGCTGACCTGAGTTGGTTTATGAAATGCCTTAACCAACCTATTGCCCGTAAAGCCAACCTTGAAGATCAATGCACTGGGCACTTCTGGGAGGGGCGGTTTAAATCCCAAGCCCTGTTAACTGATGAAGCCCTTTTATCCTGCATGGCCTATGTCGACCTTAACCCTGTAAGGGCTGCCATGGCCCAAACACCCGAAGACTCTGACTACACAGCTATTCAAGAGCGCATAAAACCCCAATTTGATCTCCAGCAAGCCATACACTCTCAAACTGACAGCGAAGATTTGCTGGAATTTAATCATGCATTAAAACCCCTACTCCCCTTTGAAGGCAATATCACCAACGATAATCAGGAAGGTCTTTTATTCAGCTTTACCGATTATCTTGAGTTAGTTGACTGGACTGGGCGGGCTATTGCTTTAAACAAACGGGGCGCTATTCCCAGCCACCTACCAAACATTCTTAAACGCCTTTCGGTTAATCATAAAACCTGGCTCAGTAGCGCCACACGGTTTGAAGCTTTACATCGACACCGCTTTGGGCGAAGGCGACCCGGCACGAAGTCCACTACGGCCTAGCTACTAATTAGTCCACCCACTTTTTCTATCAAGTCTTTCTGTACTTGATGTTTCTCTATACCTCCAAAACCGTCTTTTGGCCTGTTTTTCTATAAACCAATTTTTCTCAATCAACATATTGTATAAAACGTTTTAACTTCATAGTTATGGGCCAGATATCCGTATACTCCTTTTATCGGCGTCTGTCCTTCTTGTTTTCTTTCTATAAACCAATTTTTCTCAATCAACATATTGTATAAAACGTTTTAACTTCATAGTTATGGGCCAGATATCCGTATACTCCTTTTATCGGCGTCTGTCCTTCTTGTTTTCTTTCTATAAACCAATTTTTCTCAATCAACATATTGTATAAAACGTTTTAACTTCATAGTTATGGGCCAGATATCCGTATACTCCTTTTATCGGCGTCTGTCCTTCTTGTTTTCACTGTTAACTGATGAAGCCCTTTTATCCTGCATGGCCTATGTCGACCTTAACCCTGTAAGGGCTGCCATGGCCCAAACACCCGAAGACTCTGACTACACAGCTATTCAAGAGCGCATAAAACCCCAATTTGATCTCCAGCAAGCCATACACTCTCAAACTGACAGCGAAGATTTGCTGGAATTTAATCATGCATTAAAACCCCTACTCCCCTTTGAAGGCAATATCACCAACGATAATCAGGAAGGTCTTTTATTCAGCTTTACCGATTATCTTGAGTTAGTTGACTGGACTGGGCGGACTATTGCTTTAAACAAACGGGGCGCTATTCCCAGCCACCTACCAAACATTCTTAAACGCCTTTCGGTTAATCATAAAACCTGGCTCAGTAGCGCCACACGGTTTGAAGCTTTGCATCGACACCGCTTTGGGCGAAGGCGACCCGGCACGAAGTCCACTACGGCCTAGCTACTAATTAGTCCACCCACTTTTTCTATCAAGTCTTTCTGTACTTGATGTTTCTCTATACCTCCAAAACCGTCTTTTGGCCTGTTTTTCTATAAACCAATTTTTCTCAATCAACATATTGTATGAAACGTTTTAACTTCATAGTTATGGGCCAGATATCCGTATACTCCTTTTATCGGCGTCTGTCCTTATTGTTTTTTTTAACAAAATTCCTTTCTTAAAGAAATAGCTCTTTGAGTAACTATATTCATCATCTAATACGCAGCCACCTTTTTCTATATTGAATGATAAGTAAATGCTTCCGCTATATCGAAGTTTCTTATCAATAATCTCAAAGGTAAATCCATCTTGATCATTAAAGTAGGATTTCGAGGATAGTGCATAACCAACATCATCAACAAGATACCGCATATACACACTTATTAAGCACTGCTTTTGGTTAATATCTTTTAGGGTTATCCCCTGACGATTAAAGCGCAAAGTAATCAGACCATCAGATAGAAATCTCTCATCAAGTTCAAACAATCTATGAAGATCATTTTTGCTACCTTGATAGGTAAAATCGTCTTTCTCCGAACTAGCAGAGCAGCCCGAAGAAAAAACAAATACTAAGCTAGCGATTAAAAACTGGATTAAGTGCTTCACCCTCTCTCCTTCCCCAACGCTGCCATTGGAAGCTATTACTATTACTACCATGAGACGGAATGCCTAAATGGTGTTGATACTCATGATATATCGTCTGCACTAGATTTTGCTGCCCTGTTAAATTTCGGCCAAATAAACCTGTGTGTGATTCGTGCCCAGCATAGGTTGCTTGTTTAAAGATATTTATAGCTCCACCTTTACTTGCCGAGCCTTCAATCTGAATCCAGCCATCAGCCTCCAAGGTCTTAACTTCATCCATGCTTAATACACCACGGGATTTACCGTTTTTAAACAAACCATATTCATTAGTGCGATTTTTCACAATATCAGGATTATTTAAAACATCCTCAGGGACCAACCCATTGTCGCTAAGAGTTTTTTTCGCGTCATCAAAACTGGTTGATCCATCTCCCTCTGTACCAGTTGATGTATCAGCATTAGCAGGCGGTTGCGATGCAGGAGTCATAGCCCACTTGACGGCAGCACCTATAGCCATACCAATCGCAGCTCCCTTCACCCCATCTATAAACTTGCCACCCTGCGCCTTAGTTGCTATTCCACTCGTCAACATAACCGCTGCGACAGTATTCACCCCCGCATCAGCCATAAATCCAGCAAGCCCTCCTAGCGTTTCCGCTCCCGGCATACCAAAGCTGGCAACTGATATGGCAAAACCTACGGCAGCTTCACCTATAGTACCTCCATTTGCAATAGTTATTGCTGCATTCAACCCCGCCATGATCTTTAGCATCATCGGGCACGATGCTGGCATAGTTACACAAACACCGGCCGTAATAATCGCCGACAGACCAGGAACTTCAGCAAAAGCTCTGCCAATTTGCTGCAAGGCTTTCTTTACTGGCTTCCAGATTGCCTTATGCATTTTTGTGACATAGTTTTTAAATTTATTAAACAACTTCTTCAAGAAGTACCCACTAGGGTCTGTATATGACAGCGGATTATTCTCAACATAAGAATACCGATTCAAAGCCTGAAGGTTAGTTCGATCTTGTATAAAAGGATCAGCCTGAAGGAATCGCCCTAATTCCGCATCATAAATCCGCCCTTTCATATGAATAACACCAACCCCATCCAACTGCTGATGCCCAGTAAAGCCCCTATCCGTAAACTGACTTTTCAGATCAAGCGGATCACCAATAAAATTCCCCGGATCAACCACCAGCAACTGCTGCAACGTCTCACTCTGCACCGCCCTTCTCTTACCCCAAGCATCAAAGCTAAGCCGTTCAACCACCCGCCCAAGCTCATCCGTAATCGCTGTAATACTGCCAAGGTGATCCGTATGCGTATAACGCCTTCTCTGGTCATTGGGGTTTCTTAAGCTATTACCATCCTTATCATGGCTATAAGTAACAATCGCATTACCCACATAATGCCGCTCTTCAACCTTACCTTCCTTACTTCCTGTATGGTTGATTACACGCTCATAAATACCACCCACCAAATAAGTATCACTATCATTGGTGCTGCTATTAACAACATTGATATCCCTTCTGTGAATCAACTGACGATTAATGCCATAAACCATTTCAACGGTGTTGCTGCCCTTTTGAATAAAGTCAGGTTTGTCGAAAGCGGTATAGCTTAAGGTTCTGCCATCGCCACTGGTCATATTGCCGTTGGCGTCATAACAATAGGTCGCGGTTTTTAAGTCGCCGGTTCTTGAGGTATTTATCGCCGTTACTGCGTGGGGGCCAGACACTCGATTGCATCCTGCTTCTTGGGTGCCATAGGTATAGGCCCCACTCGGCTTTTATAGGTTATATTGCCCAGCGCATCGTATTCCACTTCAGTGTGCTGGCTGCTGCCGCTGCCATAATCACTCCAGGCATCGCTTAGGCGATTTAAGTTGTCATAGGTATAAGACTCATAAAACCCTATCGCCGCATCACTGCGGTAAACCAGATTACCCACCAGATCAAAGTCCACGGTAATGTCCTGCACCGCAGGGTCACCGCTTACCAGTTCCAGCAAACTATGGCTGCCAATACTTTCCAGATAGCCGGTAGTCTGGTTATAGACTTTATCGGTGGTAACACTATTACCATGTAGCTGTGTGGTGATATTCCCTCTGGCATCTATCGCCTCGGGGCGGCTATAGAGAATACTGCCGTCTAAGTTATAGGTGCCGGTGTTATAGCCCAGGTTGTTATAGCGCTGTTTAACTTCCAGGCGCGCATGGCTGCCACTGGAGCTGGGGTAGCTCAGCACATCGGGGCGGCTGTAGTTATCGTAGCTGGTGTTAACGGTAAAGCTTTCACCTTTTATGACGGTTGTGGTTTGCGTTGCGCGGCCTAAGCTATCGTAGCCATGTGACTCAAAGTACTCGGGGCTACTGGCGCTGGCTAACTGGCCTAAACCATTGCCAGTGCTGTTATAGGTCCAAGTGCTAACGTCTCCACCATTGCCACTGCATTGCTGGTTGGCTTGGGCGTTTTGACCAAGGCTGGTGGCTTTGCTGCCGGTGTAGTTATCTACCCGTTTTACCATTCTGCCCAATGTGTCATAGGCCATACAGGTGGTTTCACCTTTGGCGTTGGTTTGGGTGATGAGTTGGCCAAGGCCGTTATAGGTGTATGACCAGTTGCCTTTGTCAGGGTCGCTCATTGCCGTTTTATGGCCAAGAGCATTGTAGGTAATAGTGGTGCTATTGCCGCTGGGGTCCAGTACTTCGGTTTGGCGGCCCAGGCTATCGTAGTGGTAGCTAATGGTCTGGTTGTTATTGTCGGTGACTGCCAGCAGATTATTTAAGGCATCGCGAGTTTCTACTTTGCGTTGGTTTTTACCGTAAATGTCGATACGGGATATGCTCACCAAACCATTATGCTCTACGGTATCTTCCCTATCACTGGTTTCTGTTGAGCTAACAGGACGACCGAGAATATCGTAGTCAATCTCATTAAACAGAATATTACCGCCCGCAAAGTACGGCTCGCTCACCCCTACATTATGGCCAAGGTGATCAAACTCGCTATCTACCCTCACTTCCCTGCCATCCATGGCCAGACTGATGGTGCGCAAGGTGCGGCCCAGTTTATCTATTGCTTTATGTACGGGCGTACCACCTTCGGTATAGGTGGTATGTAGATAGGCGGCATTGCCATTGTTTGGGCAACTGCTATCGCAATCACGGAAGATGCTATAGCTAGACACTGCCGCAGCGGTACCGTAGGCGCTAATGGTTTCACTGGGGCGGCCAAGGCTATCGTATTTATAGAAAGTTTGCAGGCCGTTAGGTGCGGTGCTTAAACGCAATTTACCGGGGTAGGCACCGCTGCCAAATTCATTGGCACCGTAGTAGTTGTGTTGCGTCAGGTTATTTTGCGCATCGCGGCTTTGGATCGGATATAAACCATAGGCACTGTCATAAACAACGCTTTGGCTGCGGTCGGCAAAGTCCGGGCCTTTGATGGTGGTGGCCAACAAGTTGCCAAAGCTGTCTTGTTGCAGTGTGCCATTGATATCTTCACCGTAGCGAGTTTCATGCAGCACGGCACCGCCTTGCGGGTTAAGGATTTGCTCGGCCAGTTTGCGGCCGGTGCTGCTATGGTATTCAAAGGTGCTAATGCGTTTTAGCGGTGGCGCACTTTGGCTATGGTCGGTTACTTCAACTTCGGCGCGGCTAAGCAAACCTAGCAACCAGTTAGTGGTGTCTGGGGTTTTCCAGCTATTGGTGGTGACGCTGGTGCGCATGACGGCGCCACCGGTTTCAGCGTTATATACACGGCTGGTTAAGGTCAGGGGGTTGCTATAGTTATCGTAGCTGTAGTCGTTCACTTCTCTATGCAAGAAGGCATCGTTTAAATCCTTTTTAATGACAGTGGTTTGACTCAGGTCTATATGGTGAAGCTGCCCTTCAATACCGGGGGCACTTTGATCCTGCCATTTTGTTGCCCAGTGGTTGCGGGTCAAGCTCAGTACGGCGTTGTTAGGCGCAATGGTTTTTACTTCGGTTACTGTGCCCTGTTTGTGGTTGCTATAGTCATGGCTATAACTGACTTCGGTGCGGATACCGGTGTCGTTATTGATTGTGGTCATCAACTGGAAGCCGAGGCTACCCAAACCCGCAATATGGGTACGCAGGCCCTCGTACTTGTAGTTGGTGCTATGGGCACCACCAATACCATCACTTTGGGTTAATTGTTCTACGGCATAGACGGTGCTGTTTTCTGCCAATAGCGGATAAGTACTGTCACCGTTTTGCTGGTAGAAACCGGCGGCACCGCTTTCATGTAAACCGCGGTAACTAAAGGTGGTTTCAACGCCAAAGCCGTTGGTGATCGACGTCAGGTAGTCGGGCCGCTGGCCGTTATGGGTGTAGCGGTAGTTTTGCCCGCTGCCGCTGCCCAGTACCACCACATCATCCAGGCTGTCGCCGTTATAGTCGAGCACGACGGCATGGCGGTTGGCGGGCAAGGTGCCGCTGATATGCGCGCTGGCATCGATCGCACTCACCGTGCCGGTATTATCCATGGCAATCAATTTATTTTTCAGCCATAACTCGCTGCGGCCATCGGCGTTGTAGTCCAGGTTGCGGCCACGCTTCCATTCGGAGTTATTGGCGGTAATGCCGGGCACAGTGGTTCTGGCAGTAAAGCCATCACCGGTATTTAATACATAGACAATTTGGCTGCTGCTATTGCGGAATAATAAATCCGTCAGCCCATCACCATTCAGGTCAATGGGTTTGGCGCCGCGCTCTCTATCCACACCCGATAAGGTTGTTGGCACCTCCCGGAAACCGCTGCCGGTTGAGATATAGGCCAGGTAGTAGCTGCTTAATGGCACCAGTAAATCTTGCAGGCCATCGCCGTTGACATCCATGGTCAGGGTATTGCCACGGGCGGTATCACCGTAGGAGCTTAGGCCGGTATCGTTAGCGCCAGCAAAACCGCTATCGGTCATCAGGCGATAGAACCAATGACCATTGCTGCCGCGGTAAACCAGGTCACCGCGACCATCGCCGTTGATATCCATAATCTTCGGTTGTTTTTTATAGCCGGTATTGGGGATGCCGGTATTTTGCGCGGGTAAAAAGTTGGGGCTGCCAGCATCGGCTAATAGCACATACCAATAACCATGACGTTCAACTAATAAGTCATCCCGCAGGTCATTGTTATAACGCAGGCTTAAGGCGTAGCTTCTGTCTTCGCCGGTAATCGCGGTTGAGGTGATATGCCAGTCAGACAGGGTATCAGCACTGCCCAGTGCTACTTTCCAAGTGCTATCGGCATTGGAAATAATATCGGAGTAACCATCGCCATTGATATCCATGGCCCAGGGCACGCGGTTTTCATTGTAGTTAAAGCTGCTGATATTGCTGGGCTGGTTGCTATAGCCCGCCTGGCCTAGTTGCCAGTCAAAGGTGGTTGGGCTTAAGCATTCGCTGCCAAGGCTAGCACCGGGGCATTCTGTTATCTGTTCGATTTTAGAATGCTGAGTGCTACCGCCGTGCTGGTAATCGATATGCAATGAGCGCAGTGCCGTGCTATCACTATAACTAACAACTTTACTAAGGCGCTGCGATTGGTTTAACAGTGCGCCAGCAAAATAGGCTTGGCTTTTATCGCTGCGCTCTTCCCACTCAAAACCAATACGGTGCAGGTTATCGTTATAGCGCACTTCGCTTAAACGCTGCTCGCCGGTGCTGTCATCGTTATCATAATCGAAGTGGATGCTATTGCCCTGGCGGTCTTCAATACGGCTGACCATCCATTGGTAGGTTTGGGTTGCCGTGGTGCTTTCATACTCGGTGCATATTTCTCCAGTACCGATACCGCCGATTAGATCAAAGTTAATGGGCACGGAGTTGATGCAGTGCTCGGTGGTAATGCTGCGTGATAATCGCGAGTCGGGGGTAGTGCCTAAATAGAGTATGCGGCCATCACGGGTATGTACCCTAAAGCCATTATCACTGCCACTGCCATCGGTACTGGCCAGTGTGCCTTCCACGCCAATGGATTCTATTTTTGAAAAGCTATTACGCAGTGTGCGGTACTCTGTTCCATTGGCACCGTAGGCTCCGCTGGTACTTACCAAACGCTGACCATCCATACACAGCTTGTCGTTATTATCAAAATTAACGCCATTCACTTCACCGTCCAAAGCGTAGTTGCTGCTGCAACGATGAATTAAGCTCAGGCCGCCAATATTCCAACCCACTCCCAGCTCGGTATTGCCGCCGTTGCTGTTATAGGCCAGTGATAATTGTGGCGTTAAACCGCCCCGCCCTCCTGCGGCGGGAATGGAAATGCTGTAGTTGGCGCTGCCATCGCTGGACACTTCATGGCTGCCGCCGGTGGCACCGATACCGCTATCACTGCCGGGTACGCTATAAGCCGATACGCTATCAAGCGGGTTGGCTGCTATCGGCTCGGGTTTTAGTACTTGCACCTCATGTACCGGTGTAGCGCTGCCGCAGTTGGGGCCGTTGCAAGCTGTCACCTGATAGCGGTAATTGCCATTATCTTTATTGCTAAAGCTGGCGGAGGTGGCGCTGCTGGTTTGAATGGTTTGCCACAGGCCGTCGTCGATTTGTTGTTCCAATTGGTATTCGCTCACGTTACCCGTGGCCGCTGCCCAACTTACATTAAAGTTGCCATTATTCGATGAGAGGGGGCCGTGGATATCACCGGGGGCACTGGGTGCGTTGTATACGGTGACAGCCTTGGCGGTGCTTGCCGCACTGCAACTCAAGCTATTACAGGCTCTCACGGTATAGCTGTAACTGCCATCATCGAGGTTGTTTAGCATAAGTGTTCGGCTGTTGCCGTTATCTTGCCAGGCTGCATTGCCCTGACGAGTTTCGTAGTGGCTAACACTGCCGCTGGGTGCCGCCCAGTTTAAGTTAAAGCTGCCGCTGCCATCGCTGGTCGATGGCCCCTGCACTTGCGGTATACCCGGTGTGCGCAGCAGTTGTATTTGCCGCGCGCTGCTGTTGTTTGAGCAGACAGCGTGGTTGCAGGCTTGCACTTTATAGCTGGGGTTGCCATCTGGCTGGTTATTAAACGCCTTGCTGGTGGTGCTTAGTTGGCTGTGTATTTCACTGTTGTTTTTATACAGTTTGTAGTGGGTTACGGTACCGCTGGGTTTTAGCCAGTTAAGGCTAAAGCTGCCGTTGATACTGGTATTGGCGGTGGTACTGCTATGGCTGCTGCTGATTGTGGGTTGCGCCACAACACCCGGCATAAAGGCAACGCGCACAGTGACGGTATTGGTGGTATCACCACAGCCAACCACATCAAGACAAGCGGTTACGCGGTAGTTGTAGAGGTCTTCAACGGTTTTTGTCAGGTTGAGGTAGGGGTTGTTAACGCGGGTGGCAAGGGTTGACCAAGCTCCACTCCCCCGCTTTTCTTCTACCGTATAGTGCACACCAGAAACGGTGACTGCTGACCATTGCAGGCGGAAGTTGCCATCGGCATCGGCCGTATTGTGTGAGACGTTGGCAAGGCTGATAGCATCGGGCGTGCCTGGCGGGTTTACATGGACGTTGTTGCTGCTGGCGCTATAAGCACTACAGCCACTGGCATTACAGGCGGCAATGCGGAATATATAATTTTCCTGTGGGTTGCCGTTGGCATCGTAGGCCTGACGGGTTAATGACAATGAGGTGGGTTTGCCGCTGCCCGTTTCTTTATTACGCCAGCTGCTGCCACCATTTACGGAGTCCTGGATTTTGTAGCTGGTGATATAGCCTGTGCCGTAGCCAATGCTTAATACAAAGCGGCCATCAGAATCCGCCGGCCCTGAGATATGGGTCGGCTTGGCCGGGGTGCGAAGTACATCCTGCCGTTTTTCTGGGGTATAGGCGCTACACACATTATCGGCATTACAAGCTCTTACCAGATATTTATAGTGGCCGTCTGGTTTATTGGTTTCTGTAAAACTCCTATTAGCTCCGTTATAGACTGTACTCCAAGTACTGTAAGTTGAGCTTGCGTAAGCGGCATTTTTTCGCAATAACTGATAGCGCGCCACTGTACCGGTGGCCACACCCCAGTGAACGCTATAGTTGCCATCTATATCCCTGATGCCATGGCTGTTGCCACTAAAGGTAACCCCACCGGGCACGCCTGGTTTTTTTAAAATAGTGGTATAAGCATAAGCACTATTGACCCAGCCGCTATCGTTGTAGGCACGGATAAAATACTGGTAATGACCATCGGTGGTCCGGCTCTGGTTAAGGGTACGGGGGCTCGTGGGTAACAACGCGCTAGGCGTCCAACTGCCAGAATAGCTTGGTGTGCCTGTTGTATAGTTAGCGCGGCGGTAAAAAACGCGGTAGTTATTGCTGATGCCACTGCTGGCTGTCCAGTTAACAACAAAATGGGGATCGGCGTTATTGGCTTTTGCGGTAAAGGTTGGCTTGCCCGGTGGGCCGGGTTTTCTGAGTACGGTTGCGGTTCTCACCACAGAGTTGCCGGAGCAACCGGCCTCATTACAGGCGCGCACATAGTATTGGTAATGGCCATCAGCCTTATTGCTTTCTGTTTGGCTGGTCGCTGTGGGGTTTACAAAATTACTGTAACCCGAATAACTGGAAGAACCGTAACTGGCGGTACGTCGGTAGAGTTTGTAGTAGGTTATTCTGCCGCTCGACGGATTCCATTTGGGGGCATAGGTCGGGTCGGTATTGGCGGTTTTACCCTCGATCCAGAAAGTGCCAATGGTGCCGGGTTTTCTTAACACATTGACTGTGCGAGCAGCAGACCAGTCGCCGCAAAAGCTATAGTTATTACAGGACCTGACATAATATTGATAATGACCATCAGCAAGATTGCTTTCTGCATGGCTAGTCGGTATTGGTCCGGAGGCTGAAGGCCGCGTAAAGGTAAACCAGGTCCACCCGCTCCAAGTACTCGTGCCGTAGTTTGCTTTGCGGCGAATCAGTTGGTAATAATTGACATTGCCGCCTACTGCGTTCCAGCTGATATTAAAGTTCAGGTCTGAATAACCATCTTGATTAGTTAAGGTAGGCGTATTCGGTTTTGGCGGCGGATGCCTGACGGTAATTTTTTGGGGTATTTCCTTTTGGTCTACATAAATCCAACCGCCCATCGAGCCTAAATTAAAGTTAAAAATCCAGCGCATACGGTACTCGTAGTCACCATTGCTTTTTTCGCTATAGGGTTTTGAGGTATAGGTGTAGGCATTACGCTCATTGCTCCATGACTCACTAGTGCCAACTTTTTGCTCTAAACGGTAAACACCCATAACCGGTGTTTTGGCCGCCCATTTAACGGTATATGCTCCATCCCGGTCCCTGAAGTTTGCGTCGATATTGTCAAAGGCCAAGGTGGTGGGAGAACCAATGGTTAAGCTAACGGTTTTATAGCTGGTATCATTGCTGCAACCGGCCTGGTTACAGGCGCGCACACGGTATTTGTAGGTACCTGCCAGTGTTTTTCCTTGTACCTGAAAACTGCGGTTTGCTCCTGTATAGACTTTAACTTCTTCACTGCTATTAAACTTTTCTCGCAACTCATAATAAGTGGCGGTTGATGCGGCAGGCCAGCTAATGGTCCACGACCCTGAATAGGCGTGAGTGACATTGCTGCTGGATGAACTGATGCTGGAGGGTGCCGGTGGCGGATCGGTTTCATAACAATAAAAATAAGGATTAAACGGAATGGGCTCACAGACCTGTTCAGCCTGCACGGTCAAAGAGGATAGAAGAAAGAGTAAACCCATCAAGAATTTGACTGGATTTTTCATACAATACACTCGCTTTACTGCACTGGTCAGCATCATAAATCGTTAAAGTGTTATTAATTAGCTATTGTTATCGCCGCTTTCTGGCTGTGCTTGTTGTTGCTCCAATGCCTGAAGCTCTTCTGCCACCTCGTTAACATCAACCGACGTTTCAATCACTGTCGCTTCCATTTCTTCTAAGGCCGATAGAACATTATCAAGGCGCCCCCGAGTCTGGGTCGTGATTAACGATTGCATAACTTCTGGAAAGGTCGCGACAAAAGCTTGCTCTAACTGCTGGCACTGATCCGTTAGTTGCTGGCGTTTTACTGTAGCGGCTTCCAAAGTGGACATAATGTTATTGACACAGCTCTGATAGGCTGATGCCGCCAACTGGATCTCTTCAGGCAAATCGTCGATTGTTTTTGTTTCAATCTGCACCGGATCAACCGCAGCGTCTGCCGGGTTATCGTCTTCAGCGTCTATTGCACTGGCCACGGCCGGTAGCGTGATAAACAACAACAGCACCAAGCTACGTTGTAAGGGTTTTAATCGATGTGATAACTGCCGGGTCATAACCATCTCCAATTAACGGTATTTAGTGTATGTGTTAGCCTTACTCTCGGTTGGCCACCCAATCGAGGGTGGCCTCAGGAAACCCTGTCAGCTGGATAGCAACAGTACCTTTGATTTGTTCGCTATCAGGGGCGATAACACCACGGTAGCGATAACGTATTTGGCCCTGCCCACCCTGGCGCCTTACCGTCATTTGAAAAACATTGCCCTTCACCCAGGCCACAATGGGGTAGCCCGCGATATCGCCGGTCAGTAATTGTTGTTGCTGTTTTAATAAGAGGGGCTGGGGTGGAGCGTTTTCACTAACGCCGATTTGCGACTGCCACTGCCCTACCACGGTGCTTAGCGGAAGTGTTGGATCGGCATTGTTCTGGTAATACTCAAGTCCGGAGGTTGCTTGCGGTAAAGCCGCCCCCGTCTTTTCAACTGGCTGAACTGGCTCACCAGTCTGTATTGGGCTGGTTGGTTCTGGAATATTGCCCTCGCTATCGGGAGCTTTAATAAGCCGGTGATGGCTGTTGGCTGACTGATTGTCATCGCTTAGAAAGTTGAACAAGATCAAACCGAACAGGAATGTAAAAATTACAATCTGCAGGATATATCTAGATTCAATAGCATTAGCATTGTTCTGCTTTTTTTGACTGCCCACGTATAAAATTCCTGTATTAAACCCACTCTTGAAAAATCAGAAATATTCCTTTGGCGGATAACGAAGCGAATCCTAAATTGAATACGTAGTAAATCCAGAGCAAAAATGGCATCAAAAATTTAACATTTTTGACATAGTCACTAATGGCAAGGCTTGCAGCGATAAATGGCAGCTAATAAATTTAAAACTGGCAGGAAATTAATACTAAAGTATTAGGCAGTACCTATGATTTGGTATTAAAAATCAAAAAAATTTAACATTTTTTACAGGATGTTCTGTGGTGGCCTTTTACAAAAAACACTGTTGGTTTAGTATTTTATCCAGCCATATCTTTACAGCAAGCTCTTCGCAGAAAGTTTTTGGCAGAACCACGTCTCCGCTTTCTTCCAAGAGCCAACCCCGTAGGGTGGATTATAATCCACCGGCATACGGTAATTCATAGTTGGGGTTGGTGGATTTTAATCCACCCTACGATAGTATGTTGGATGGAATGTAATACACCGATATGTAGGGTGGATTATAATCCACCGGTATACGGTTATTCATGGTTGGGGTTGGTGGATTTTAATCCACCCTACGATAGTATGTTGGATGGATTTTAATACACCGATATGTAGGGTGGATTATAATCCACCGGTATACGGTTATTCATAGTTAGGTTTGGTGGATTATAATCCACCGGTATACGGTTATTCATAGTTAGGTTTGGTGGATTTTAATACACCAGTAGGTAGGGTGGATTATAATCCACCGGTATACGGTTGTTCATGGTTGGGTTTGGTGGATTTTAATACACCAGTAGGTAGGGTGGATTATAATCCACCGGTATACGGTTATTCATGGTTGGGTTTGGTGGATTTTAATCCACCCTACATGCCAACCAACTCTTGCTTAAAGTTTATCCCTGAGCTTATAGAACATCATTCCCAATGCCACCATCTGCTGGGCAAACAGATGCTGCCCCGGCAATCTGACCGGCTTGATATTGGCAAAGACATCAAAGCGCTCAAAGGTGCCCGCAATGGTCTCTGCCATAATTTGCCCTGCCAGGTGGGTCACATTAACGCCGTGGCCGGAGTAGCCTTGAGAGTAGAAAATATTGGGGGCAATACGCCCCATTTGCGGCACCCGGTTTACCGTTACCCCAATAGTACCGCCCCAACCATAATCCACTGGCACACCGGCCAGCTGCGGATAAATTTTTAGCATTCTGGGCATTAGATGCCGCTTAATTATTTCCGGGTCGCTGCCATAATAATTACAGCGGCCACCAAATAACAAACGTTTGTCGGCACTTAAACGGAAATATTCCAGAATATAATTGGGGTCACAAACAGCTAAATCCTGCGGATTTATTTGCTGCACAATTGTATCTGGCAAGGGTGCGGTAGCCATAATAAAACTACTGACCGGCAATAAGAGGCCACGCATTTTGGGCTCTATATAGTGATAGGCATTCCCGGCCAATACCACAAAATCCGCTGTGACCGAACCGTCTGCCGTCACCACTTTGGCTTTACTACCTGGCTCGATAGTTAACACCGGCGATTGCTCATAAATGGTCACCCCCAGAGATACCGCCGCCCTCGCCTCACCTAAACACAGATTAAGCGGGTGCAAATGACCGTTGCCCATATTTTGCAAAGCGCCGATATAAGCATCTGTGCCAATGGCATCACGGGTTTGCTCTGCCGATAGCATGGTGTATTCAAAGGGATAGTTATGCTTCTCTAAATAGTCCATCTCGTCTTGCATCGCCCGCAGATGGCGCGGTTTGATCGCCACATCCACATAGCCATTTTTTAAATCGCAATCGATATGGTAGGTGTTGACCCGCTCACGAATAATCTGATGCCCGGCCCAGCGCATATCCCATAGTATTTTTTCGCCTTCCGGCCCTAGCGATTGAGCCATTTTATCTTCACCGGAAATACCGCCAATCATCTGGCCACCGTTGCGGCCGGATGCGCCCCAACCCACTTTATTGGCTTCCACTACATGGACCTTATAGCCACGTTCAGCCAAATGCAGGGCGGTTGAGATACCGGTAAAGCCAGCACCAATCACACAGACATCGGCGGTCTGCTCGCCCTGTAATACAGGGTGCTCGGTCAGGTCATTTCTACTCGCGGCGTAATAGGATGTCGTGTGCGGCTGTGTTGTGATCATAGGGTCCATTCAAGCGATTATTCACATTGAGTTGTGAGCGCCTTTTATGCCAAAGGCCCTGCTCAAAGTCATCCTGCCCTATCGGCAGAAAGCATTAATCCATGCCTGACGAAAAGGGCTTAGGATTTATCGACAAAAGTGCGGCGAAATTGAGCCGGGGTTTGGCCGGTGGCTTTTTTAAAGGCGGCATAGAAAGCCGAGTTGGAATTAAAGCCAACCGCAAAGGACACGTCTAAAATAGCCTGAGCCTGGGGGTCATTATTTTTTAGCATTAGCTTGGCTTCTTCAATACGGTAGCGATTAAGAAAATCAAAAAAGCTCATACCAAAACCGGCGTTAACCGCCTGAGATAGATGGTTTACTGAACAGTTTACTCTGGCCGCCAATTTGGGCATGGTGAGTTCAGACTCCAGATACAGTTTATCCGTTTCCATTAAATGCTGAAGACGGTCGCGATAGATTTGCAACTGTTCAGGATCAAGGCCGGACTTGGCATATTTAGGTGCATGATGATGCTCTGCCGCTGAAGGCTCTGTGACCGAGTGGGTGGGGTCATAATAATCAGCGATTTTAATCACCCCTTCGCCATTCAGGGTCATAAATTCTGCACCAAACCGCTCCCCCCCATCGGTATCAAGGGGCGACATTTTATATTGGAAAGCAATGGTTGTATCGTTGGCCAGTACATCACCAATTAAATGGTAGTGGTGTTGTTCGAGAATAAAAAAATCCGTGAGATTGGCGATCAGGTCTTCCCGGGAATGCTGTTTATTGCCAGGAACATCGTAGTAGGTACCACTTTCGGCAAGATGCTCGGCAACGCCCCTGGCATCACTATGGTTCCAGGCATCAAAGTAACTTTGCACAAATTCTGCTGCTCGCATATGTCCCTCTTGATGACGGCGGTTTGTCTTATTATGTCCGTTGTTAGCAGTGTATATAAGCCAGCGTCAGGGTTCAGCCACTGATTGATCCAGCTTGGCCATACTATAACAATTTTTTCCGCTTCTTTTGGCAACATACATCGCCTCATCAGCCTGGGCGATAAAGCCATCAACTATTTGCTCAATCGGCTTCTCAGCGATGTCTTTATAGTGGTGACTGTTTGCCAGGCCAATGCTGCACCCCACAGGAATATCGTTATTCTGGAAGGTAAAAGGCAGACTAAATTCGTCCAATATTCGTTTCGCCAACTCCTCCATCTGAGCATCGTTATCTAACTTGGTAAGAATCACAATAAATTCGTCGCCACCAAGCCGACCCACTATATCCGTTTCTCGAACACAGCGGGTAATTCGCTGGGCAACCTGTTGTAAAACATAGTCGCCACTCTCGTGACCATATTGATCATTGATTGGCTTAAAACCATCGAGGTCAATATACAGCAAACCAATTTGACCGCGGTAACGCTTGATATGCAGTAGCAACTGCCGAAGAAAGTTTTTAATCAGTCGCGGTGAAGCCAGGCCGGTTAAGCTATCGCTATTGGCGAGTTGCTCTATTTCCTTTTTTTGACTATCTAACAGCGCCACTGTGACGTGAAGTTCATCATACATAAGACCGATAGCACTAACGGCAATTAAACCGAAAACCAATGTGCCGATAGCGGCATTGATCCAGGCAGGGAGTGAGCGAACATAGATATCCGCATCCAGGTCCAGCGTTATATCACCCGTTAAGGTAGCCCAGCCCAAGCCAGCTACCGAGACTATCAGTACAACGGTATAAGCTCCAGCGGCCTGACGCCCGTAGGCGACAGCGATTAATATCCCTGACAATAACAACCAGCTGATACCATTACCCGCAAGGCCAAACTGAAGCAAACCTGAAGCACCGGCCATCAATGTTATAAAAATGGGGATAAGTACTTTCACTTGTGTGGTGAGGCGGTCTCTAAATAAGGCACAGCCCAGCAGCACTACGCCCAGAAAAAAATGCAGGGTGTAAATCGGTAACCAGCCGGTGTAAAACGCCCGTGATAGTGAGGAAGGTACCGCTATCAGGCAACCCACACCAAAGCCAATCAAGATACGGTCGGCAAATCTACCATGGACAGTATCGAAACGGTTTTGCGGCCCATCCAAATCAGGGTTGTCATTTTGCAAATGGAACTCCAGGCTTTTAGTAAAGGTCGTTTTTTAATTTATTCTATCTATCAAGACATAGTATTTACTATAGTACATATTGGCATAAGACGTTCGTCATCCAATGCTGGATAAGACTGATACCGCAGCCACAGACGGGCTGTTAGCTAAAGCATCGGCTGTATTGTTTACAGCCAAGCCTTATTGATAAACCATGAGTTTTCCCGTATCGGTAGAAAAATAAATCATCCCATCTGGTGCAATAACAATATGACGGACACGATCCAGAGGCTCTTTAAATAAAGAGCGCTGCGATTCCAGCTTGCCATTATCAACCACCAACGCTTTGATATCACGGTCCGTTAAACTGGATAGCAGTAAACGTCGGGACGGTTTATTCAGCTGCAAAGCCATACCGGAAGGCGAAATACTGGGGTCCCAATACACCATGGGTTGCTCAAGGCCATCCTGGTGACTGGGGCCAATGTCAGTACCGGAATAATTTTTACCATGGGTAATCGTAGGCCAACCATAATTTTTACCGGCTTCAACCACATTCACTTCATCGCCACCGCGGGGGCCAAACTCCGCCACATAGAGTATTTGTTGTTCGGTATCGTAGGCAATACCCTGTGGGTTTCTATGACCATAACTCCAGATTTCTGGCAGGGCATCGGGAGTATCTGCAAAGGGGTTATTATCAGCGGGGCTACCATCGTGCTTTAAACGCAAGACTTTGCCAAAGTGTCCGTTGATCTCTTGCGCTTTTTTCCGCTTGCCGCGATCACCCACGGTCATAAATAGATAATCATCAACAAACTGTAAACGGGAACCATAGTGCCGACTGGCAGTTGAGGCAGCCTTGGCGACAAATAACTCTTGCCACTGCAAGGCCTGACCCGGTTGGTATTGCGCCTTTGCCAGAGCGGTAGTTGAGCCACCTTCTGGCAGTTTTTTGCTATAGGTCACATAGAAAAATGTCTTACCCTGATCACGGTGCACTTTAACATCCAGCAAGCCACCCTGCCCTTTGGCATGGACCGTGGGTGCTTTAAGGCTTTGCTGCTGTTGGGTTTTAAGGTTAACAATATCCAACTCACCACTACGGCGGCTAACAAGCAGCTGCTCGCTGTCGATAAAATCAAAACCCCATACCACTCCGCTCCCAAAAGAAAATAGTTCTTTGGCATCAGGGCCAGCCAATGCGGGCAATGTCACTAACAGACTAACAATAGCGAGCAATAAGTTTTTAAAATAGCGCATAAGGGCTCCGGGGTTTATTGAATAATGTGTTGCCTTGACACCGGCCTACCGGGCCACTGGACGCCAACGGCTGTCGTTGTTTAAAACGCAAGTATAAGCCTTTAAGGCCTGCTTGGGCTGACTAATGCCATGGTTAGAAAGTAAAGTGTAAGCCGAGCATTGCCGAAAAGGGATCACCAGGAATCCCGTCTGTCATACCGTAGATATAAGGCCTGTAATTATCCCGGTCCAGCAGATTTCTAAAGTCCAGCGTCCATATAAGGTGTTCAGACTGCTGGTAGCCAACGTGTAAATCGGTACGCCATACCGTACTTAAATCCTCTGAGGCCGGGTCTATGCTTTCTTGCATACCCTCTTCTACCCGGTTAAACAGATAAATTTCAAGATGTTGCGCCGGCAGTTTATAAGCAATGCCGAGATTAAAAATCCACTCGGGAAAGGCCACATAGTCTGCCCCTGTTTGATTATTGGTGCTATCGACATAGGAGCCGCTAAGATCAAACGCCCATTGCTTAACGGTATATTTAAATTGGGCTTCAGCCCCTTTGGACTCACCGTCCCCTAAATTGATATACGTAGGGCCACCATCGGCACCAAAATCTGAATCGGTTATTTCATTCTCTAATTCGTTATAGAACAGGGTGAATTCAGCCAGACTATTGTCAGTCTGGTAGATATAGACTATTTCATAGCTATCCAGCGTCTCTGACTCCAGATCTAAATTCTCATCCAGCGGGTTTCTAAATCCTCTGCGTTCGGCACCGCTGGGAGGACGAAAGCCCCTGCCGTAAAGCAGTTTTAATGAAGTGGTGCTGGTGGGTAAATAAACCAGCCCTAAGCGGCCGGAAGTATCGCCACCCACTACATTAATATCATCGTAGCGAATACCGTAATGCAGCTGTATTTTATCGTTAGACAATGTGGTGGTGGCCTGTGCCGTTACACTTTTTATATCCCGCTTCAGCCCCTTGGTGGGTTCATCTTCTTTTATAATAAGGTCACCGGCGGTGGTCAGGTCTTTGCGATAAGCATCGGTAATTTCCGCCCAGTCACCTTCAAAGGCCAGAGACCAGCGGGTATTTATCGGGTTGGACTCCTGCTTAATGGTCAGCTTGGCCCCTTTTCGGTTTTCGTCTTTAAACCATAGCCACTGGCTTTTACCAGGGCCCCAGCGAAAGTCCTCCAGTGAAGACTCCCAATAAAAGAGCTGCAGATTGGCTTCCATAGTATTGGCCAGCGGAATTTGCAAATAGCCCTTGCCCAGATGAAAGTCGGTATCAATATTACTGGACCTTAATTCATCCAGCCCCGGAATCAGCTCCTGCCCATAGCCATGAAAATCATCCCGCTCTTGTGAGTTTGTATAAAAACCTAACTCATAGGACATGGCCTCTTCGGCCTGTCGTCCAAACTTGGCAATAAACTGGTGGGACTCTTCTTCTCGGGCCCACTCACTGGAACCGGATGCCGTTGCCTCTTCCCAATCAAAAGCAATGTCCTGGTCACCCTGGTCAAGGTACTCCAGACTTATATCAATATAGTGCTGATCAAGATTGCTACTATGGCGCAGGCCGGTGGTCAGAAGGTCGTTACTGGCCAGCGATGTTCTGACCTGGGTATAGTGAGCCTGCTCACTATTTCTATCACCGGAATAACTCTGCATCGATACCGCGCCATGAAAAGCATCGGAACCATATTGCACTGAGACCGGCCCTCTGATTAATTCAATTTTTTCCAAGGTACCCAAATTGACATTGTTATATTGGTAGTGGGAATTATTAAAGGTAAAGCTATTGATAGGCACACCGTCCAATAGCGTTTCATGACCCCTTGGACTACTGGAATAACCACGAATAGTGACGGTTTGAGCACCATAAAGCAGATCAAATAGCTGGACGCCGGGTAGTGAACCCAGCGGGTCTTTTGAGCGCCTTGAACCCAGCTTGCGCCAATCATCCTCATCCACCACGCTCACACTTGAAGCAACCGTTAGAGGCCCTTCACTAAATTCTGAGGCGGATAAGATTTCTACATTGACCAGCTCCGCCAGAGATAATTGAAACAGGTCGGCCTCTTCTCCGGCTTCAAGCGTGTCGGAGAAGGCTGCGAATAAACTTGGCAGTGCTGCTAATAAAAAAAACTTAACGGCTGGCAATTGGCGATTTTGAACCAACATAGTCACATCCCAGTAAGTATTTGATTATTCACTATTTAGTATTAACTATGGCTGTGTAAGCGGTTTAAATGGGTAGACGAGGGAATACTATAAACCCTTTCCTTTTAGAAAGTAAATCAAGTTTAGGGCTGTTAAAAAAGAAACAATACTAAGTGTAGGGTTATAACAATACTGCTGAGCTGCAGTCTTAAACGGGAATATGCTTTGCTTTGTTGCGGCAATCCGTAGCGCTCAACAAGCAAAATAGCCAGATAAAGCAAAGCCAATACTGGCAGCCAATAGAGCGGACGCCAGGCCAACATAGCCACTGCGATTAGCAAAATACTATTGGAACTGACTAATACCAGCGCTGAATGATGTTGCTGCCACAGGCTGCCACAAAGAAAGCTGGCAATGGCCAAACTGTAAACACCAAACAGTGATAAGGCATCCGCCTTGCCCAAGCCCGCTATCGATAATGTTGACGATGACAGATGCAAAAAAGCCAAGGCGAAAAAAGGCAACAGACCGGCATAACCCAGTAGATAACTTAGGGCGCTGCTGCTTATTGGTGCTGCTGATGTTTGCGTCAGGTTCATACCTCTGTTACGTTGTTGCTCCCTGAGCGGATCTATTACTGTTAACTACTTAGAGTAACGCCATGACTATAACAATAAACCGTCGCCAACTTATCAAAAATACTTCCACCTTAATCGCCGCCAGCTTATTGCACCAACTGGGTTTTAGCCAAACAGAAAACCCTTATAGGGGCTCCTATGATAAAACAGCCACCGGCGAATTAGTCACCGAAGGTATTGACCTTAGTGGCAAGCTATTCGCAGTAACCGGTTGTAATTCAGGGCTTGGCTTTGAAACGATGCGCGTGTTATCGCTACGTGGCGCCCATGTCATTGGTATTGCCCGTACGCTGGAAAAAGCGGAAGCAGCCTGCCAATTAATTGCTGGCAAAACAACGCCTCTGGCCTGTGAACTCTCTAACTTTCAATCGGTGGTCGATTGCAGTGAAGCCATTAAAGCCCTCAATCAACCGCTGGATAGTTTAATCTGCAATGCCGGTATTATGGAGTTACCCGAGCTTGAGCAGGTTAATGGGCTTGAAAAACATTTTGTGGTTAATCATCTGGGGCATTTTATTCTTACCCTGCGCCTTGAAGAAACCATTAAAGCCGCAGAACAAGGCAGAGTGGTTATGTTAAGTAGCGGACGCTATAAATCCGCACCCGAGGCCGGTATTGAATTT
Source organism: Oceanicoccus sagamiensis (assembly GCF_002117105.1). Lineage (GTDB taxonomy): Bacteria > Pseudomonadota > Gammaproteobacteria > Pseudomonadales > Dasaniaceae > Oceanicoccus > Oceanicoccus sagamiensis. The sequence continues at coordinate 45,071 of NZ_CP019343.1, forward strand.
GATAATTTATCCGGTGAAAAGAATTACGACCCGCTAACAGCCTATGGGCAATCGAAACTGGCTAACGCCCTATTCTCTCAAGAACTCTCCAGACGTTTTGCCGCCGATAACAGTAATGCCACCTCAAACGCCGTCTTACCGGGCGTGATTATGACTAACCTGGGCCGACATATGCCCGCATGGAAAACCACCGCGGCCAAACTGATTGGCTGGACCTTTATGCGCAGTGTTGAGGAAGGTGTCGCCACCAGCTGCTATGTGGCCACCCACCCGAAACTGGTTGATACCTCCGGCCATATGTTTATTAACTGCAATCCTTTTACCCCTGAAGGTGTGCATATGACGGACCGTCAATTAGCCAGTCAGTTATGGGATGTTTCGGTGGAGCTGACTAAGGACTATTTATAGTTTCGGGTTATAGCTTCGGGTTATAGCTTCGGGTTTTATTTTCAGGTTATAGTTTCAGGTTATAGTTTCAGGTAATGCAGCCTAAGTATTAGCCGCAGCGAAAGCGCTTAAAATATTATCCGCTGCTTTTTCAGCAATGGTCATCGTCGTGGAGTTGGTATTGCCGCTGACGGTGACCGGCATAATCGAAGCATCGGCAATGATTAAGTTTTTCAGGCCATGTACGTTAAGCTTGTGATCTACTACCGCTTGCTGATCTTGCCCCATTTTGCAGCTACCCACCGGGTGGTAAATAATACTGACTTCTTTGCGGATCGCTTGCTCCAGCGCCTGATCGCTTTGGATATTATCGCCCGGTGAGACCTCCGCTATTTTGTAAGGCGCAAAGTCCGGGTGATTAAATATTTCCCGCACTTGTTTGACTCCACTTAATAACCGCCGGATATCCGCTTCTTTATCTAACAACTGATAGTGTATTTTGGGCGGGTCATTAATATCAGCACTGGCCAAGGCGATATGCCCGCGACTTTCGGGTTTGAGCAAGGATATTCGGCAGGTAAAACCACGCTGCATCATTTGCTTTAGATCAACGCTATTTGCGGGCATTTGAAAGGGCATAAAATGCAGTTGAATATCCGCATGTTCCAACTCAGGAGAGCTTTTAATAAAGCCTCCTATTTCGGTAATACTTTGGCTAAGTGGCCCGGTTTTATTGCGCCAGTACTGCACAATATGGACAGCCGTTTTTAGCATATTAAGCAGACTAAAATGCCCACCTTGATGGTTTTTACTCGCTACCACGATACTGTAATCGGCATGCTCTTGTAGATTACTCCCCACACCATTAAGTTCGTGAATGACCTCGATACCCTGTTCTGTTAAGGCTTCGGCGGGGCCAATACCAGACAGCATTAGCAGTTTGGGATTATTAACAGCACCGCCCGATAAAATAACGCCTCGTTTGGCTAACAAGGTTTTTTGGCTACCGTCATGATAATAAGCCACCCCTTTAGCCGTTTTATCTTCAATCAGTATTTTTTCAACCGTGGCATTGGTCACCAACTGAACGTTAGTTTGCATAGCAATGGGGTCAATAAAACTATTCGCGGTACTGGAGCGTTTACCTTGATGGATAGCTTGCTCAAAATTACCCACTCCGTAGTTTTCAGTATGGTCATCGTTAAAGTTGGGGTTTTTGGGGATACCCAATTTCTCAGCGGTTTGTAAAAACAGCCTACTAATATCAAAACTCACCGCGTCTGACTTTGTAGTTTTAATCGTGCCCTTTGCCGGTGGCTGAGTTTTACCCTCGGTTTTATGTATATAGGGCAATATATCCCGATAGCCCCAGCCCTGATTACCCAGTTGTTCCCAGAGATCAAAGTCATGGGCCTGCCCTCTGGCATGCACCATGGCATTAATCGCACTGCCACCACCTAACACTTTGCCCAAGGGCGTGCCTATCACACGATTCTGGCAATGGGGCTCCGGCTCGGAGCTATACATATAGTTAAAGGTTGGCTGAGACACCAACAGACCAAATGCCCCCGGAGTACTTAGTAAGCTGGACTGATAGTCGGGGCCCGCCTCGATTAAACAAACCGACAGCGTTGGGTTGGACGCTAAGCGGTTAGCCAAAACGCAACCGGCGGTGCCACCGCCAACGATAATATAATCAGGGATATCGGTTTCTGTCGTCATCGTATTGATAGGTCTCACTGAACATTGCTTTAAAACAGATGACTTATCTTACTTAAGTAATAGCTGCGATGAAACGGCCATATCGGCCAGCAGGCCTTGGCCACTTTGTGAGGAAAGACCAGCCGAATCCAACGACCTTTGTAGCGTTTTTGCCAAACCCAATGCCATTAGCCTTGGATACCAGGGCAGCTCAGCCTGATAGAAAGGCAGCTGATCGACCAAGGGCATTTCGTTATCAATAAAATCCAGAAACCCGCTTTGAAAACTCGCCAGTGAGGCTAATAGCTCCGGGGTTTCTGCGACAGAATCATAGGGTGAGATATCCCAGCTATAATCTTCCCGCAACTGACAGCTTGCCACTGGCGTAGTTTGCAATCTGCTACCCCACTCAGACGGTGAAATCATGGATAACTGCCATTGGCCTGTTTGCCAATACAGATAATAGCTTTGCCTAAGTACCGGTTTAAAAGAAAACCGGGCAGACACTATCAGCGCGCCCGCCAGATAGTCACGCAGCCAATCCTGGCTGCTGCGTTGCTGTGCGGGTAATTGGCTTAATGGTTCCAGAGCTTCTAACACCGGAACCAAGCCTTTACCCTGAGGGTTGGCTGGTTTCACATCATTGCTCCATTGACTCTATTAAGGGTTAAGCATACATAGTTCATATGTTAAGCGCAGGTCCGGTGTTGTATACGCGGCAATAGAGGCTATGGATGGTTTGGCTAGCGGGCTTGCACCTTTCCATTAAAACGTGGGTGGCGGTGTTGCCTTGGCGCGATCAGGCGCCCAAAAGGGTTGGTCCTGTACCCGGCAACGCTCAACTTTATGGTTATGACGCAATTCTTTGGTGTAATAAATTTCAGCCCAGATATCCCCCTTAAGGGCGGAAGTTTTTACCATGGCCAAAGCAATATTGGCCTTGACCACCGGTGACCACATCGCTGAAGTCACATAGCCAATTTCATGCTCACAAGCTTTATCGCTATAGAGGTGAGATTCCTCAGCGGGTTTATTGCCGTCGATATCCAGTTTAACCAAGGTATATTCGGGGCCATGCTGTTTTTCTTTTAGCAGTGCCTGACGGCCATTAAAGTGGGGCTTGTTAAAATCCACTAACCAACCCAGATTTAATTCAAAGGGCGTTTGGTCATGCTCAAAGTGAATCGTTTTTAAAGCTTCACTAAATTCCATATCGGGCATAATAAAACCCGCTTCCAGCCGTGCCATATTGGTGGCGGCTTCACCATAGGGCTGGATACCGTAATCTTCACCGGCGGCATAGAGGCTATCCCACATATCCAGCGCCAGATTTGGTTCTACCCATAATTCATAACCCAGATCACCGGTAAAGCCGGTGCGGGACACCATAATCTCGCCATCCTTAAAGGCAAACTTCTGGATACCAAAGGGGCGCAGCTGTTCAATACCGTTCAGGCCCATTTTTTTCAAGACTTCACAACTGGTAGGCCCCTGAAAGGATAAGGCCGCTATATCATCGGACTGATCAACGATCTTGATATCCTTAAAACCAAAGGCACTTTTGCGCAACCAGGCAATACTGGGGCTGCCGCAGGTCAACATAAAGGTATCCTCACCGAGGCGGAAGATAGTGCCATCATCCACCATACGGCCTTCGTCGGTACACCAACAAACATAGGTCACGCGGTCTTGTTTCAATTTACTGATATCGCGAGTCACCATACGATTTAACATAGCTTCGGCATCGCTACCGCTAATCCTATATTTTTGCATCGGACAAATATCATAGGTGCCGCAGGTGTTGCGCACGCAAAAATATTCGTACTCTGCATCGTAATAATAGTCCGCAAATTTATAGCCGTTCCAGCTCGACCAGGCTTCGCGAATATTTAACGCCGCCTGCCGTGGGTGAAAGTGCGATTGTTTTAATCGCTCACCAGCAAAGGGATCTGGTGCAATATCATTCGTCATAACAGTCATCTTCAGGCACCGTATTTGGACGTTTTAAGTCCATTAATATTTCACGGGCGGCATTGGCACCACAGGCAGAGGACACCCCACCACCGGGATGCGTTGAGGAACCACACATATACAGTTTTTTAATTGGCATACGGTATTGCGCATAGCCGGGGAATGGACGGTTAAATAATAATTGGTCGATAGTCAGTTCGCCCTGGAAAATATTGCCTTCCGTCAAACCCACTTCGTTTTCAATTTCAAAGGGCGTACGTACTTCCATATGCACAATCAGATCTTTAAAACCGGGACTATAACGTTCGATTTTATCGATAACCGTTTGGCCAAAGGCATCGCGTTTTTCTGCTGTCCATGGGCCGTCGGCTAATTCAGAAGGACAGTATTGGATAAAGTTAGACATCCAGTGCTGCCCTGCCGGTGCCACGGTGGGGTCCCATGCCGACGGAATAACCGATTCAACAAACGGATCATCCGACCAGCGCCCTCGCTTCCAGCAATCATAGGCCCGCTCCATGGTTTCTAATGAACCACAGAAACCCTGTCCACCTCGATTGATATAGCGATTATCGGGAACGCCATTAAATTTAGGCAAACCCGATAAGGCGATATTAACCTTGCCGGAGGAGCCACGGATTTTAAAGTTTTTCGCTTTATCGTAAATCCCCGGCGGTAAATCGTTTTTATCCATACATTGGGTAAAGGTGCGCTTGGCATCGAGATTGGAGACTACAATGTCGCCATAAATTTCATCGCCGTTTTCTAACACTATGCCTGAGGCTTGGCCGTCTTTAACCAAAATCTGTTGTACACCGGCATTGGTGCGAATCTCACCACCGTTTTCTTTAAAGGCACCGGCAATGGCATTGGAGATAGCTCCCATTCCGCCACGGGCAAGTCCCCAGGCACCGATATTGCCATCCACATCCCCCATCACATGGTGCAGTAAAATATAAGCAGAGCCAGGCGAATAAACCCCCAGCGCCGTACCAATAATACCGGGGCTGGCCATGGCCGCTTTGATCAAATCATCTTCAAAATAATCGTCGAGGAAATCTGCCGCACTCATGGTAAAAAAGCGCACGTATTCATAAAGTTCTTTTTCACCCAGCTTCCAAAACTCTTTGGCCAACCACAGCAACTCTTTAATATCCCTTGGCCGGAATGAGCTTGGGTCAGGAGGCGTACGCAATAGCGTTTTACGAATTAACTGGGCATAGCGCGCCAGGTCCGTTTGAAAGCGGAACATAGCATCGGCGTCATGGGCATTATGCTTGCGCAGGGCATTGTAGTTGGCTTCTTCACTGGGGTAGTCAATCAGTGTTTCACCCTTGTCACCAAAGTTAACGGTGCCCAGATAAGGCACTAACACCAAACCGTGACGGGTAAGATCAAGGTCACGATGAATGGCCTGACGCATCATGCTGCAAACGTAGGAGCAACTGGAATACCACCAGCCTTCAGTCATTTCACGGGAAACTGCCGCGCCACCGATATAATCATTTTTTTCTACAATCAGTACATCCAGCCCGGCTTTGGCAAGATAAGCACCATTGGTTAAGCCATTGTGGCCAGCACCGATAATAATCGCATCGTAGGTTTTCATTTCAGCACCTCCTTGGCCGCATTATGGCCTGCGGCCCCCATTAGCCCCCCTCCCGGATGACTGCCGGCACTACAGAGATATAAACCGGCCATGGGTGTGCTGTACTGAGCAGCCTGGTAAGTGGGCCGCATCATTAGCAATTGGTCGGCGGAAAATTCGCTATGGTGCCAATGACCACCGCTGACTAAATGTGTTTTTTCCAGGTCGGCCGGAGTGAGTAATTCACTATGGATAATTTGTTGACGGATATCAGGCGCATAACTGGCCAGTGTATTAATCACTCGCTCTGTTAAGACCGCTTTGGCTTCGTCATTCCAGCCACCTTTTAATTGATTAGGCACATACATCACATGGGCAGACAGCACATGCTGCCCTGCCGGTGCCTGCGAACCGTTATGTAAACTGGGTACCACAATTTCCATGACCGGGTTTTCTGGCAGGCCACCGTATTTGGCATCGTCATAGGCAAACTCGATAGCATCCAGCTTGGGCGCAATAATCATCCGACCATTGGCCTGTTCCAAACCGGTAAACGTTGGCTCACCGCTTAACGCTAAATGCAGCTTGGCCACATAGCCATCAGTGCGCAAGCGCTTTATCCGGTTGGTAAATTCGATCTCAAGATTTTCCACACCTAACAAATCAATAAAGGTGCGCTTGGGATCGGTTGCCGAAATAACCCGCGTGGCCGTAATGGTTTCACCACTCTCTAGCTCCACCCCATTGGCGGCTAAAGCACCAAAGCCATCACAGAGGGTTTTATCAACAACGGTAGTAATTCTGGCTACCGGGCTATGGGTTTTAATCTCTGCTCCGGCCGCTGTAGCTGCTGAAGCAATCGCATTGACCAAGGCCTCAATACCACCGGGAGGAATCGCATGGGCGCCAGCATGCTCACCGCTCATTTGATAGAGCAAAGCCAGAATGGTGGCGTTAGGTGAACGGGGTGCCATTTTAGAACCGATTAAACCATCCCAACTTAACGCCGCCTTTAAAATATCGTTATCAAAATTCTCATCCATCAGGTCGCGGGCAGGTAGCGTGGCAATACGCATAAACTCCCCCATATCTTCCTTGCCCAGTAAACGCATTTTTAAGCCCAGTTGGGCAAAGGTCATTAATTCAGGCAGGGAGTTATTACCTATCCGGGGCATGGTCTTTAACCAGAAGGGTTTTAGCAGCTCAACAAAGCGCTGGATAAAGCGGCGGTAGTCGCCAAATTGTTGGGCATCCTTAGCACTAACACCAGTGACTTGATGGCCCTTAATCACAACATGGTCACCAGTGCTATTTAAACCAATGGTCGGCATCGGTTTGGCCGCCACATCAAAACCGTGGCTGGCCAGATTAAGGTCCTGAGCAACCTTGGCGGAAAAGTGGCTAACGGAGTGGGCAACCGAGGCTTTAAATCCGGGGTGGAATTCACGGCTGGCGGCAAGGCCACCGAGCTGGCCTGACGCTTCAAGCACTAGCACACGCTGGCCGCTTTTCGCCAAGTAGGCGGCGCAGATCAGGCCGTTATGGCCCGCGCCGATAATAATCGTATCGTAGTTCTGCAAAACAGGCTCGCTATGTCAGGTCTGTGTTTTTCTTATAGGCAGCTTATTAAGGGCTATTGGATTTAGCTTCCGGTCCTATACGCGAGAACCGGTATATGGGTGCTATAGCGGCTAAGTTGCCGCGCCGGCTTCCTTAATCTCTTTACGCCATTTTGCCATATTGACTTCAATTGCAGAGAAACCGGCAATCCAGACAAATTCATCCCAGGCATACATATAATGACCGCGGTAAATCCAATAACCCGCAGCGCCCCAGAGCAGGCCATAGAGCAGCATCTTGCTATAGGCCAGGCTGCTAATCCAGCGCCCGGAGGCAATGCCTTTATCCTGTATACGGACGTTTAATTCGATAGTAAATAGAATCAGCAACCAGGTCATTGCTTCAAAGAGGTCGATCCAGATTAGCTGCTTTTCAATTACCAGCCCTGCGCTATTGGTCACCACTAAAAAGTCTGGGGGTTCGATTAAAAATAAGGCTGAGCCATTAGATAAGCTGGCACAGTTGCTGGCATCCAGTTCGGTATATTCCAGATTATAAGCAAAGGACAACTCTCGGTCAGATAGTTCACAGAGATCTGTGACCGCCGGGATCGCCTCCACTTGCTGTAAATCCAGCGCGCTATTGCCGTAGGCCCATAAGGTATGCATTAAAAACCCATAGCAAATAAAGCGCACACCATGCATCAGCAATACCCTGCCCCGGGTAAAAGCGGCATCCGACATCACATAGGTTTCTAGCTCAAAAAGAAATAGCAGAATAAACCAGGCACTTTCATCAATACTTACCGCATAGGCACTGGTCCAGTCAAAAAAGCTACTGCCGGGGCCCAGGGTATGCTGGGCAATAGACCAATCGTCATAAATATATAACACAAAATTAATCAGCAATAAGCCATAGACCAGCAACTTAATCAGTTGCAGGGTATTTAGCTTAGCTGGTTCGTTAGAAGGCCCTGCTTGATTCATAGTGGCTGTACCGCGTATAGACCTTTATAACAGGTAACGGTCATAGCCGATCCATAAGCTTGTAGTACAACATCCCTAAAGCAATAATCTGGTTACCCATCCATTGGCTACCGGGCATACGAAAATGTTTCATCTCGGCAAACAGGTCAAAGCGCTCCATAGTGCCGGTGACTGCATCGGCCATCACTTCACCCATAACATGACTGGCGCAAACACCGTGGCCGGAATACCCCTGACAATAGTAAATATTATTCTCGATACGACCTACGGTCGGTATACGGCGCAATACAATACCGATTTTACCGCCCCACTCATATTCGATAGTGATATCTTTTAACTGCGGATAGACTTTTTTCATGCGTGGAAAAATATACGATTTAATACTGGCAGGGTCACGGCCGGAGTAGTTGCAGGCGCCACCATAAAGCAGACGGTTATCGGCGGATAAACGATAATAATCTACGACCTCGTTAAGATCACAGACCGCGACATCAAGAGGGTTAATTGTATTGACGACCTCTTCTGATAAGGGCTCGGTGGCAACAATATAACTGCCGGCAGGAAACACCAGATTAGAAAGATGCTTGGGTTCAAACTGGCTATAGGCATTGCCCGCCAATACCACTGAGTCGGCCTCAACACTCCCGTTAGCTGTTTTTACGATGGGCTTGGCACCGTGTTTGATATCGGTCACCGGTGACTGCTCAAAGATCTTTACCCCCAGGCCCGCGGCCGCTTTGGCTTCACCAATACAAAGATTTAAGGGGTGGACATGACCATCTCGATAACAGGCAAAACCACCATGGAAAGCCTCGGTGCCCAAATTCTCGCAGGTTTGATCCCGGTCCCAAAGCTCCCACTTATGGCCAGTGTTCAGCCTTTCTCTTTCTTCCGCATACGCTTCAAGCCAGCGCACCTGGCTGGGCTTGTTGGCCACCTCAACAAAACCGTTTTTAAGGTCACAGTCGATATTATATTTAGCAACCCGCTCACGAATCAGGTCATTACCGCGCCAGCGGATAGCTTCGATCATATCCGCCACACCATCACCGTGTTGCTTTTGCACTTTATCCAGACCAGTAATGCCATTAATCAGCTGGCCACCATTGCGGCCGGAAGCTCCCCAACCAATGCGGTTAGCTTCTACAATCGCTACAGAATAACCCCGCTCTGCCAAACTTAATGCGGTGGAGACACCAGTAAAACCGCCACCCACCACACAGACATCCACGGTTACCGCACCCTCTAGCGAGGGATACTCAATCTTTTCATTAACGCTGGCCGCATAATAGGAACCGGTATGTTCCTGTCGTTGATCTGTCGCCTTCATAAGGACTCCTCTAAGATTGCGTGCTATAGCCCCAGCCTATATTTATCGTGAACAGAGGATACGCGCTCGCCAATGGTCTACAACCTATTCGGCAGTTCGCTGGCCGCCTTAACGTTCACTTGGGTATCGTTATAACAGGCACCACCGGCCAAATCCGCTTTATGCCCCGGAATTAAGGCATTAATAGTATGACGGGCTGATTTTAGCCAGGCACCTTTGGGAGTATAGAGTGTACCGGGTTTAATACGGTCTGAGACTTTTAGGGCCAGCGTCACGGACGCCTGCTGATTATATACTTGCACGGTTTGACCATCGCTTAATTGCAAGGCTTTAGCATCCCGTGCATGCATCTCAAGTACCACATCACTATCATGGCCTTCGATATGACCAAAGGTGGAATTGGTTCTTTTTTCTGAGCTTGGGCTAACCAAAATAAAGGGATACTCTTTTTGTTGGGGTTTCCACTGCGGTAAACCTTCGCCGCACTCTTGCTCCAACGCTGCGCAAAATAATTCGATTTTACCACTAGGGGTATCAGCTGACTCACCGCGAAGCAGGGTCGGTGTTGGCTGGCCATTGTGGTCTAGCAAACAATCGACAGCCGATACCGGCGATAAGGCAGAACGTTCTCGTCCCTGCAATGCAGGGTGATCAAAATCCAAAGCCTGATCGATTAACTCCTGGTCCGATGCCTGAAAAACCTTATCGGTAAAATTAAACCGGGCCGCCAGGCGACGAAAGATATCTGTATTAGGCAAGGCTTCACCCACAGGGTCGATCGCCGGTTCTGACTGTTGTAAATACGCATGGCCATAAGATTGATATAGGTCACTGTACTCCAGATGCGAAGCCGCCGGTAAAATAATATCCGCATACTGCATACTATCTGTCATTGTTATATCACTGCCGACAATAAATACATCCTCACGCTGCAATGCGGCTTGCATTGTGCCTTGCCGGGGATGAACAGCGACCGGGTTATGATTATAAATAAACAAGCTTTTAACCGGTGCGCCTTCCGGTGGACTATCTCCGGCCAACACTAAGTCTGGCAGGTCCAAAATATTGATTTCATTATCTTCACCGCTATAAAGATCATCACAGCTCAGCACATCACTATCGGTAGGAAAAAAACCGGAAACATTACACACCCCGCCCCCAGTGCACCAATATTGCCGGTTAACACCGGCAAAGCAAAAGCTGCCCGTATCCCTGCGCCACCATTTTTATTACGTTCAGGCCCAACCCCCATACTAAGACCGACAGGTTTTATCTCACTCCAGTAATCCACACATTGTTGAATCTGCTCCAGAGGGAGGCCGCAAATTTCGGCTGCCATGGCTAAGCTGTATTTTTTAGCCTCGGCCAAATAGGCCTCACTGCCTTTAACATGCTGCTGAATAAACGCGTCATCTAATGCCCCCTGACGATCCAGTTCAGCGGCAATCGCATAGGCCAGCACCACATCTGTACCAGGCATCAGCTGTAAATGCAGATCAGCCTGCTCGGCAATACGAATTCGCTTGGGGTCAACCACCACCAGCTTGGCACCGTTTTTTTGGGCATCACGGATAATGGTAGTTAGGTGCAAATTGCAGGCGGTAATATTATTGCCCCAGATAACAATCAGTTTGGACTGAGCCAACTCGGTATAGGCGATACCGCCAGCATCCCCAAAGACACTGTCATAGGCCGCATCACTAACACCAGCACACAGTGGCGAGCTATTGACCCTACGAGCACCCAATCGATTAAAAAACCGCTTATCCATAGAACCACCGGCCAGTAAACCCATCGGCCCGCCATAGCTCATAGGCACGATGGACTCCGCGCCATGCTCAAGGATGTTTTTTTGGAATTGCTCGTAAATGCTGTCCAGTGCCTGCTGCCAGCTGATCACTTCAAACGTAGCGCCCGGACCTTTGGGACCTGTTCGCTGTAGCGGGTGGCTGAGCCTGTCTGTACCATGAACCTGATCAACTAAGCCGTTAACCACTTTTGAACAGAGCTTGCCACGGGTAAACGGATTGGCATTGCTGCCCCGGACTTTTTCCAGCCGCCCTTGCTTCACCTCAACCGTCAGGCTGCAGGTATCCGCGCAATCCAATGGGCAGACGGCTGGTTTTTCTATCGAACTGGCTACAATTGGGTTCATGCTAAAGCCTCTTAGCTGCTTAAGGTCTCAACGCCTAAGCCCGTACTGTAATACGTTCCGTGGCAGGATCATATAGAGCTCTTGAGAACAGCGAAGGAGCTAACAATTTCATCCTAAGAATCACTGCCAGGGGTATAGGAATCGTGAATAGGCAAAAGCGCGCGCTTAGCTTTATGCTTAGGCTGAAAAGCCTGTTACTTACGAACCCGAATCAAGCCTTCCTGCGCCGTAGAAACAACCAACCTGCCATCCTGAGTATAAATACTGCCGCGGTTAATCCCTCTGCCACCGGAACTGCGAGGGCTATCCATATGGTAATACATCCATTCATCGACTCTAAAGTCGTCATGAAACCACATCGCATGATCCAGGCTGGCGCCCTGGACTTTGCCGCCAGGTAAGGCAATGGTATGGGGCATTAGGCTGGTGGACATAAAATGCATATCGGAAATATACGATAACATCACATGGTGGGCCGCGGGGTCATCGGGCATTGTGGCATTGGTTTTAAACCAGACGCCCTGCTCCGGTGCCATGGCTTCCGGTTTAAATAAATCCCGGCGTTGGATTAAGCGAAAATCAATGGCGCGAAATAGCGGCGGGCGGCTAAAGAATTTACCGGGGTGAGCTTTATTCACTTCCTCCCAGTAATCGGCGTCGCTTTGCAAACCTTCGGGGCCAACCACATCGGGCATATCGAATTGATGCTCTAAACCCTGCTCCGGCTTTTGGAAGGACATTGAGGAATTAAAAATCGCTTTGCCTTCCTGGATAGCGACTACTCGGCGAGTAGTAAAAGAGCCGCCATCGCGAATGGGGTCTACTTCATAAATAATGGGGATATCCGGTTTGCCAGCCCGCAAAAAATAACCGTGCAGTGAATGCACCTGACGCTCTTCCGAGACCGTGGTTGAAGCAGCGTACATCGCCTGGGCAAGCACTTGCCCGCCAAACACTCTTGGCCAATCCTGTTTGGGGCTAGCGCCACGAAAGAGATAGGCATCTAGCTGTTCGATTTGCAGGTGTTCTAACAGTTGGGCTAAGAGTTCAGGGCTGTGGTTATTCAATCGATACTACCTTTAAAGGGGCTGGCTGCTAAAAATGACAGCTATAGCGGTATTTTGCAAGGGACTAAAGCGTCCCATGTATTAACTGGCCATCAACGACTACAGCCTTGGGGAGCACTTGATGAATGGCGTATTTATCCATGGTAAACAGGTTTTTCTCCAATACAATAAAGTCTGCTTTCTTGCCTGCTTGCAATGAACCCAGACTGTTTTGCCGCGACAATTGCTTAGCGCCATTTAAGGTATAGCCCTGTACCATTGTCTCTAAACTCAGTTGCTCCGTCACCGGGCCACTGGGCTTGCTATCGGGCTTATCCCAGGAATATTGCCGAGTATGCCCCACTTGAATACCCATAAAAGGGCTGGCTGAACCATCTTCCCACTCACTGGGGAAATAAACATCACTGGAGAAGTTAATGGTTGCGCCCTGCTCCAATAAGGCGCCGGCTGGGTAAGGGTGATATGCACGCTCTCCCAGTGCCTCAGCGTAATAGGCATCATCATAGCCATGCCAGGCCGGGGTGAAGTTGGCGATAACCTCAAGGGCCTGATAGCGTTTAAAGTCCGCGGGATCGACGATATGTAAGTGGGTGATGGTCACTTGTATCGCCAGTGGACGGCCCAGAGTGTTACGGGCTTGCTCTACGGCATTAAGTACGGTGTTAGAAGATTGGTCACCCAGTGCATGGATATGGACATTAATCCGTTCCTGATCCAGCTCAAGCAATAGCTGGTATAAGGCCTGTTCGCTAAATAAACTTTCGCCACGGTTGCCCGGTGTATCGATATAGTCTTCTAACAGATGGGCTGTGCGGGTTTCTATAACACCGTCGTAAAATATTTTTAGTGTATCAATACGAATTTTTTCACTGTTATAGCGTTCACCTAAACGTTTCAGCTCGGCAATGGCGGTCGGTAGTTGCTGGGGTAGATAGAGTGTATAGCTGCCGTGGTAGCGCAGGGGTAAAAGACCTTGCTGCTCTAATTGGCTAACCGCTTGATAAACCTCGTCATCCAATCCAAAGTTACCCGCATCAAATAAGGTGGTCACCCCTCTTTCGCTAAGGTAATTAAGAAATGACTGTAATACCGCAGTTTCTTTATTGCCCATGGTAAAAAATCGGGTCAGGAATAATGACGCGGCGGACTCGGTGATATAACCGGTTAACTGGCCATTTTTATCCCGTTGGTAATAAGAGAAATTGGGGACCGGGTCTTCTGGGTTATCGCCGATACCTGACATGTCCAGTGCTTTGCTATTTACCCAAAGGCTATGCATGGTGCTATCAAAAATTAATATCGGTCGGCTGGCATCCAGCTGGTCCAGCACTTTGCGATCAGGGCCTTCAATACCAAAGAAATTGTTTTCCCAGCCTATGGCGTAAATCACCGGCAGGTCGGCATGCGTTTCTAATAGCTCGGCTATATCAGCCATTTGGGCTGTAAGGCTTTCTGCCTCTGGCAGGGATATTAATTGATTATTCAGGGCGATAGACCCCGGATGGGCATGGGCATCAATAAAGCCCGGCAATATCAACTGATTGTTAAGGTTGTGGATGGTGGTATTGGCATGAATAAAATCATCCGCCTCCTCTCTGGCTCCTGTAAAGAGTATACGATCTCCCTTAACCGCCATGGCTTGTGCCCAAGGGGCCTCTGGATTAGAGGTAAAGATGGTTGCACCGGTATAGAGATGATCGGCTTTTGCCTTAATATCGCTGGGCTTATCACTATTACAAGACTGTAGTAATACACCAAGGCCTAACACCAAGAGAACGACTAACAGGTTTATTGGCTTCATGAAGAGCGCTCCGCTTTTATCCTTCTATAGTAAACAGTGCGGCAAAAAAAAACAGCCAGAATATGGCTGTTTTTCTATTACTCTCAGCGCCTATTACTGGTAGCTGGGATCTTTCCATTCGCCGACAGAGCGAGAGCGAACCGGCTGCAATAAAACCGGCGGCTCACTGCCCGGGAAACCTTCACCCCAATTCACTGGTGTGCCCTTCATTTCAACACTGGCGTCATCGGTATACCAATCGACCAGGTCACCATCACAGCGCAGAATCCAGGTACAGCCGGTATCGTCCCCGGCGGTAAAGTCTCCGTGGCGAATACCCGCCGGTCTAAAGAAGTACTGACCGGGCTGCATCTGGCCATAGTTGTAATCAAAGTAACCGTCCAGACAGTAGGCTTCTTCATAAACAGGGTGGTGAGCCAGGGGGTGCTCTCTCCAACCCGGCTTGGCTTTGATTAAGCGGGTGTAAAAGCCGGTCTTGGGGTCGCGGTAAAGCAGCTTGATAAATAAACCCGGCACCGGAGTACCACCCCGCTCAAAATCCATAGGGCTGCCATTCTCAGGGTCAATCACATCAAACCAGTCCATATCATCGGCACGTTTGATAATAAAACCTTCACAGCTTTTCGCATCAAAAGCATTTTCATGGGTCAGGGTAAAACCCCAGCCAGCATATTCACGGAAAATAAGTACCTTGGTCCCTTTTTTAACGCTAATAGCAGGTGTCTGCACCTCTTGTGGTGCACACCAGTAGCCGTTTTCGCCTAATACTTCTTCGCCGACTTTCACTTCGCCGCTTAATACATACCACTCTGTCTGAGCATCGTGGATACCGGCAGGGCGGAACCAATCACTGGTAAATTCTACTTCCAATGAGGCAGAACCATCTTCTTCGTCATAGCTAAGGTTTTTTTGGCGGGCTTGACCAATGGCGTGTTCAAACTCCGCCTGGTGCCACATTAGGTCTTTTTCATCGACTAATTCAACATGGGGACGCATATCTCTAACTCCGGATAACTCATGATTACGATGGAGATAATAGTAAGCTATTGACGAATAATGAAAAGTTAATTATTTTAATGATATTAATAAGCAATTACTTATGGATAAAACTATGGATACCCGCCTGTTAACCAAACTGGGGACGCTCAGGCAGCTGGAAACCTTTATGAAGGTGGCCGAGGCTGGCAGTATTGCCCGCGCGGCTGAAGAGCTGTTTATGACCCAGCCCGCTGTATCTATCCAGATTAAAAAGCTGACCGATGCGCTGGATATCACCCTCTATGAGGTTATTGGCAAAAAGATTTACCTGACCGAAGCCGGCCATAAAGTGGTACGCACCGGCCAGGAGGTGTTTGAATCGATTGAGCGACTGGATGATGAATTAAATAATTTAAAAGGGCTGGAGTCCGGCACCCTGAAAATTGCGGTAGTCAGTACCGCCAAGTATTTTTTACCGCATTTGTTGGGGCCTTTTTATGAGCAGTTCCCCGGTATTGATATTGAATTTAAAGTCGGTAACCGCGCCCAGATTCTGGACCGCTTAAACAGTAACCTGGATGATTTGTATTTTTTTAGTGACCCGCCGGAAGATCTGGATATCAAGCAGTTTGAGTTTTTGCCCAACCCGATTGCGATTATCGCCTCTGACAAACACCCGCTGGCAAAAAAGAGAAAGTTAAGTTGGAGCGATATTGAAAATGAAACGTTTCTGATGCGGGAAGAAGGCTCAGGCACCCATAATGCCATTCAAAAACATCTGGATCAGGAAAAGCTACAGATTAAAAAACGGATGATTATTGAAAGTAATGAGGCGATTAAGTACTCGGTGATTGCTAATTTGGGTATAGCGATGTTATCTGCCTATACTTTGGCTAAAGAGGAAGAAGAAGGTCTGACCCAGTTGCCGGTAGCCACCTTCCCTATTCTCTCCCACTGGTTTGTGGTGCACCGCAGTCAGAAGAAATTATCGATAGTGGCCCAAAAGTTTCTGGACCACGTATTACACCAAGGTAAAAAAGACCTGCCGATGAATAAGATTAATGCACAGGTTAAACGAGCGCTGGCCAGAAAGGCTTAGTTTGTTATTTCATTGGGTGGCTTGTTGCTTGGGGCAAATGTCTGGTGGGGTGGATTTGGTGGATTGTAATCCACCCTACGTGTTGATCGGCTGGTGGGGTGGATTGTAATCCACCCTACGTGTTGATGGGTGGGGGATAATTAATTGTATAAGCAGGAGATAAAGTATGAGCAGAATTAGTAAGTTACCACCTGAACAGTGGTCAGAGGAGTTGCGTACTTTCGCGGCTGCCGACAGTGCCACGTTGATTGAGCAAGGTATTACTCGCATGTTAGCCCATGCCCCTAAAGCCGCTATGGGGCCGCTGCAGTTTGGGGCTGCTCTGGTCTTTAACCGCACCTTGCCGGAGCGACTATTTGAGTTGATGCGTCTGCGTATTGCCTTTCATAACCAGTGCCGCAGTTGTATGGCAATCCGCTACTCTTCCGCCGCAGATAGCTTTACTGAAGACGATGTTTGTAGTCTGGAACAGCCGCAAGAAGCTGACAATCTGGATGCCAGAGAAAAGCTGGCGATTGATTTGGGCGAGCGCTTTGCTACCAATCACCTATCCATTGATGACGCTTACTTTGACACACTAAAAGCCGAATTTACCGAAGCGGAAATTATCGAACTCATGCTGCACTGTGCGCTTTATGTGGGTATGGGAAGAATGGCAGCCCTGCTGGATATGACCGAAGAGCTGCCGGAGGGGTTTCAAAAACCGTTTGGGGAAATGGTGTCCCCAACGGCTGACACCCCGGTTAAGGTGCGTTAGGGCGGGCCAGCTAAAAAGAATAGCGCAACCCAAGCTCCATACCTTCATTGCGATCATTATCTCGGGAGAGCTCAATATTGGCCCCTAGATGTTCGCTAAGCTTGAACAGCATGCCAAGGGCTAATCCCAGGGTTTCATCGCCCTTTTCATAGACTGCTGAGGCCTCGCCGTGGAACACAAAGCGCTGGCCCAGCTCGGCATGGAAACCGATTTCTCCACCTTTGGCCAAGCTGTGGTCTTGGTTGCCGTCCTCTTCTTCATCTTCATGCTCAACAATTGCGGCGGCATGGATCACAATGGGGTCATGGGGGTTTAGCCTATAAGCCAGCGCCAGAGCATGGCCGCTAACATCGACGCCCTTGTCCTCAAGGTCTTCAATCTCACCGCGAATAAAAATATGTTCGCCAATATCATAGCGGGCCAAAATACCTAAGCCACTGGGCCTGGCATCTTCAGCATCGGGCCGCTCTTCAACATAGCTAAGTTGGATAAAATTATGGGTTTCGCCCAGGGCGAATGATGACGCAGCCAAACAAGCCAGCGCCCACAAAACGTTTGCGTACTTCATGGATATACCTGTGTGTTAGTTAAAAGAAATTAGATAACTAACAAGGCAATAGGAGGGCGCAGCAGATTACTGGTGATAGTGGAACGGTATTGCTGATAATAAAACAACTGCACCGAGCGATAGCCTTGCAGCGGATAGGAGGTAATATCCGAGGTGGTACCCAAATGTGAGCAAAGGCAGTGGCAGTTGTCGTTACAGCTCTGATCAGAGTGATCTTGCGCAGCTAATTGATGTTCGTGATCCGCCGCATGTTCGCTGTGTTGATGGTCAGCTTCGCTAAGCTCAAACAAAGGCAGGCCGGCATCAACAGCAACGGTCTGTAGCAATAGCAAAGCCAATAACACTCTGGCGATCAATGACTGGGATAAGTTCACGGTAGTAACTGTCTTATTGTATGTAGTAATAGCGCAAGGCTAAAGTAAATGCTTAATGAAAGGAAGTAAGAAAATACCAATTTCTTATTCTGCCAGTTGATAGCCATCGGATAAGGTTTGCATAAACGCCACAATGGCCTGCATTTCAGCGTCGGTCATATTTAAATCACCCAGTTCCTCTGTGTTCAGGTTGTCTTGTAGTTCGGGTTTACCCCATTTCTCTTTGATATCCCGGGAGTTATAGAAATCGACCACCTCTTCCAGAGTATTGAAAATACCGTTATGCATATAGGGCGCGGTATTGGCGATATTACGCAGCGTAGAAACTTTAAATTTTCCTTTTTCATCAGGGCCATTATTAATTAACGGGTTTTCCGCCAGACCATAGTCAATATAGTCAGCCCCCTGCGGATTATGCTCAGCACCCATGGTGTAAAACGGTAATTGGTCGGGGCGGGCCAAACCCAGGTTGTCATAGGTATAATCCGTAAATAGAGGCAAGGCGCCATTGTCCTGAAGGCTATTGGGGTGGCAGGCAGCACAGTTGCCTTTGTCTTCTGCTTCAAATAATTGCAGGCCTTTTTTCTCCAAGGCCGTTAAATCTACTTTGCCCTGCAAATAATAATCATATTTAGAACTAAAGGTGGCGAACTCCGGGCCGTTTTCATAGGCCACTAGCGCATCGGTAACCGCCTTTAAGGCCTTGTTATTATCAGACCAGATAGCCTGACCATAGAGCTGCTCCAGTGCTGGGGCATAAGCGGCCTGTTTAACTTTGGCAATTAAGCTTGCTACGTCGGGGTTAGCCATTTCCAGAGGGTTTATAAATGGCCCCTGCGCTTGGTCTTGTAAGGTATTGGCGCGGCCATCGAGAAAAAAACCGCCGACCCAATGTTGTTCATCTTGATCCCAATAAATAGAGGGCGTAAAGCTTACATAGCTAATGGAGGGCGCATTACGGTTGCCAAACAATTCAGGATTGGCCCCCGGGCTAACCATTTTACCCGGGTCGGCATAGAAGTTATCGGCTTGGTGACAGGAGTTACAAGACTGGCCCGCGGGCTCTGACAAATTGCTATCGTTAAAAATCAGTTTACCGGTGGCGATCTTTAGGCTCTGCTTCGCCTCCGAGGCCTCAGCTTGTGAGCTGGTGCCTTGTGGCTCTACCGCACCACAGCCCATCAGCAGTGCGAGGACGGTGAAGATAACAACAATGTTACGGCTGACCATCGATAAATACTCTGATTGCTTAAAGCGTCAAATAATACAGTAGCTACAGGGAGAAGTCCGCCCCGGCTTATTGGCAGGCGCTGTTTAATGATAGGGGGCTATTTAATGAAAGATACTGTTATTGATAGGGGCGGTTATTGATAGGGGCGGTTATTGATAGACACGTTTATTGATAGACCCTGTTTATTAACAAGCACGGTCTCTAGATTTTATCCAAATCCAGCTTGGTACTAAACATCAGGCCGCGGCTACCGTCTTGCAGGTCGTCACCATAGCCCAGTGATAAATCCAAATCCGGCTTGGGTGACCAGGTAATTTTACCGCCCCCAAAAATATCCTGATTGCCATCAGTGGACTTATTCACCTGATTTAGATTTAGGGAGAAGGAGTATTTTTCGCTGGGGGACCATAAAAAACCGGCGCCAAAGTGTTTTTCATTTTCCGTTTGGTTAGAGCCGTTATCAAACTGGGTCAGGTTTTTTATTAAGCCCTTTAGCTCCAACGAAAGGTCCTCAATCAGCCGATAACTGGAGGTAAAATCAAACAGGCGGGTTGTTTCAACATCGAGGGCCTGATCCCGAAACATATCGGAGTCGGAGTATTTGCCCTGCCATACCAGCCTGCCCTGATCCATCGACCCATTTAAGCCCACCGAGTAGCCTTTGGTCTCTTCCAGCAAATGAATATCAGACGGTTTTACCAAGCGGTAGTTATAGGCCATATCCATATCGAACAGATTATAAAAGGAACGGGAGAAACCTGGCGTTACGGCATAGTGGTAAGCATTACCGGCCACATCAATTAAACTGTCAGCCTGAATGTTGGCATCGACGGCCAATAAGTCATTTAGCAGCGCGCTGCGCATCGAGGCACTTAAGGCTTGGGACAGGTCGCCCTTATCATTGTCTCCAGCGTCCTCCACATGGCCTTTAAAGAGATAGTCCACATTGATATCAAACAGGGAGTTACTCATAGCCAGCCCCAAACCGGAGTTAAACTGGGCTTTGGCTAATTCGTCTTTCTCTGTGCCCACCACTTCGGTATCCAGAGATTTGGCTTGCAGGGCATACTGACCGAAGTTAAAGGTTTCATAAGCAAGCAGGGATTGGCAAGCTAAGAGCAAGCATCCGCAGAGGGCTGTCTTTGTCACTTTTTGAGTTGTCACACCATATCCAAACTTAGATCAATACGGGAATGCGGGGCCGCAACAGTAAGCAATATAACAGCAATACTAAATAAGTATTTCTGCCTACCGACCCGCTGAGTGAGACTATTTTAGTCAATCGCCCCATAATGGCCTGCGGATTTTAAAAATCACTCAGCATTAGTTTAAAAAATTATACTCAAGCCACTCGAACTGCGGAGTCTGTAACCCCGGTCAGGCCCTTAAGGCCCGCCAAAACATCTGTGCCGTTGCCTCACACATTGCCTCTCTGGCCTTATCATCAACATAAATACCGTCCAATAACAGACGGCTCATGCCGTGCAGAGTTCCCCAGGACACCTGAGCAAAGCGCAATGGGTCAAGGTCTGCTGTCACCGCAGGCTGGCCCTGCCAGGCACTAAAGCCATCGAGGTAGCTGCGGAAGGCGCCATAGGCCTCTTCCTTTAGCGTCTCGGTCAGGCCTTCGGTTTTCCATAAATGGCTACCAAACATCAAGTCGTAGTATTCGCTATGGCCGATGGCAAAATCGACATAATCTTTAACCAACTGCCTGATCCGCTGCTGGTCAATACTAAAACTGCCCGCAAGCTCTGGCGGGTGTATCGCCAGCCGGAATTGCCGAAAGCCCTCTTCGGCGATAGCGCAGAGTAATTCCCGCTTATCTTTAAAGTGGTGATAGGGGGCGGTGCGGGACACTCCAACACGATCCGCCAATTTACGCATGGAAAGGCCCGCTTCTCCCTGCTCTCGGAGCAAGATAGCCGCTTCATCCAACAGCGTCTTGCGCAGATTGCCGTGGTGATAGTTCTTTTTACTGGAGGGTGATTTTTCGCTCATGGCCATCAATCTAGCAATGAAACTTGACACTGTCAAAATTAGATCGTATCTTCACCACTCCAAACTTGACAACGTCTAGATGAGGCCGCCCCATGAGCAACTACCCCAATATGCTAAAACCCCTGGATTTGGGATTTACCCAGCTAGCCAATCGTGTGCTGATGGGCTCCATGCATACCGGTCTGGAAGAGGCCCCCGATGGCCATAAGCGGATGGCAGCCTTTTTTGCCGAGCGCGCCCGGGGCGGTGTTGGCCTGATTGTGACCGGCGGCTTTGGCCCCAATAAAAGAGCAGCCACCCATGAGCATACCAAGATGCTATGGAGTGACGAAGACTGCGCTGACCACCGTTTGATTACTGAGGCGGTACATGCCGAGGGCGGTAAAATTTGCATGCAGATTTTGCATACCGGCCGCTATGCCTTTAATGAAAATCCGATTGCCCCCTCTGCCATTCAGGCACCGATTAATCCCTTTAAACCCAAAGCTGCAACAGCGGAAGAAGTTGAAGAACAAATCGAAGATTTTGTTCGCACCTCTATTCTCGCGCAAAAGTCAGGTTATGACGGCGTGGAAATTATGGGCTCTGAAGGCTACTTCCTGAATCAGTTTTTAGCCCAGCGCACCAACCAGCGTGACGACCAATGGGGTGGCAGTTATGAAAACCGTATGCGCCTGCCGGTAGAAGTCGTTCGCCGTGTGCGCGAAGCGACGGGTGAGAATTTTATTATTATCTACCGTCTGTCGATGCTGGATTTGGTCGAAGGTGGTAGCAGCTTTGATGAGATTGTGACTCTGGGTAAAGCCATTGAAGAAGCAGGTGCCACGATTATTAATACCGGTATTGGCTGGCATGAAGCGCGTATTCCCACTATTGCTACCAAAGTACCGCGCGCGGCTTTTACCTGGGTGACCGCAAAGTTTAAAGAAGTGCTTAACGTCCCCCTGATTACCTCCAACCGCATCAATACCCCGGAGATAGCCGAGCAAGTATTAGCACGAGGTGATGCGGATATGGTGTCTCTGGCCCGCCCTTTTCTCGCGGACCCGGAGTTTGTTAATAAAGCGGCGGCGGGGAAAAGTGACGAAATAAATACCTGCATTGGCTGCAACCAAGCCTGCCTTGACCATGTCTTTGTCGGCAAAATGACCAGCTGTCTGGTTAACCCAAGAGCCTGCCATGAAACCGAATTAAATTTAATTCCCACCACCGCCGTTAAGCAATTAGCTGTTGTTGGTGCCGGGCCTGCGGGCCTTGCCTTTGCCACGGCAGCAGCCAGTCGCGGCCATGAGGTAACGCTATTTGATGCGGCGGATGAAATTGGCGGGCAGTTTAATATTGCCAAGCAAATTCCCGGTAAAGAAGAGTTTTATGAAACCCTGCGCTACTTTGCTCGGCAGATAGAATTAACCGGCGTTACACTCAAACTCAATACCCGAGTCAATGCCGAACAATTACGTGATAGTAACTTTGATGAAGTCATTATTGCCACGGGCATTCAAGCAAGAACCCCGGAGATTGAAGGTGTCGATCACCCCATGGTACTGAGCTATCTGGATGTTTTAAAAGACAAGGCCAATGTCGGTGAAAAGGTAGCCATTATCGGTGCCGGTGGTATTGGTTTTGATGTGGCGGAATATCTGGGCCACGAAGGTGAGTCCACCAGCCAAAATATTCCAGCCTTTATGCAGGAATGGGGGGTGGATATGACTCTTGCTGCCCGTGGCGGTGTTGAAGGTATTGATGCACAGCCTACCCCACCCAAGCGCAAACTCACTCTGCTGCAACGTAAAAACAGCAAAGTCGGTGGTGGCCTTGGTAAAACGACCGGCTGGATTCACCGCACCGGCCTGATCAACCGCGGCGTTGATATGGTCCCCGGTTGTGAGTATCAAAAAATTGATGATCAGGGTTTGCATGTAAAAATCGGTGACCAGGAAAAATTATTTGCGGTAGACAATATTATTATCTGCGCGGGGCAGGACCCACTGCGGGAACTGGCCGACAGTATTGATAATAAGCCTGTCCACCTGATTGGCGGTGCTGATATCGCTGCCGAACTGGATGCCAAGCGCGCTATCGATCAAGGTATGCGACTGGCAGCTGAACTTTAAACGAGGAATATTTCGATGAGTGACAACAATTTGCAACGCTGGCATAAAGTGGTATTTGAGCAGGATATGGTGTTGCTGCAAGAGCTATTAGACGACAATGTGGAGTTCCACTCCCCTACTGTTTGGAAACCCAAGCTGGGCCGAGATGTCACCGCTTTTATCCTTAGCAATGTGATCGATCTGTTTGAAGATTTTCAATACCACCGGGAATGGACCGATGGCAATGAGATGGCGCTTGAGTTTTCCGCTGCTGTACGCGGTAAAAATGTCAAAGGCGTTGACCTGATCCGCTGGAACGATGAAGGCAAAATTATTCACTTTGAAGTGCTGGTGCGCCCCTTAAATGGTTTGCAGGCACTGTTTGAAGAAATGAGTGACCGTGTGGTTGCGGCAGGCTTTGCTTAGGACATAAAACAGCCGGCCGCACCGGCTGTACTTACGCCGTTTGATTAAACAGTCTGACCGTGGCTTGCCCGCTACCAGACTCTACGTCAGGCACCAAACCACCAATACCCAGCCAACGGTGGGCATACTCCTCATTGATAAAATTTCTCGCCTTGATGCCGTAGTCTGACAGTAGTTGAACAACAAAGTCATTAGGCCCATAAAGATAAGGCACCAAATAGGCGATGGGGGCGCCCGGAGAGTGCTTTAACATATCCCGGCTAAAGTCGCCTTCTTTCGACGGCGTATCGTTGGCCAGCCCACAGCGTCGCATATCCACAATATAAGGCTTATTAAGCCCCTCATACTGATTATTTATCGCAATCGCATCTCTAAAGGCTGAACGTCGTTCATCCAGAGAAATATTTCCGGTATAAGCAATACGAATAAATTTCTCTTGCTCTCTAACAATATACATAAATTAATACCTCCTATAGGGAATTTTCATTGTCTGTAAATTGGACTCCACCATCGCTGAGCTATTGATCAGATAGACATGACCTTCTTCAAAATGACGAATGCAATTCAAATAAATACCGGCACTTAAAGGGCTGACATTTTTTACCGCATTAAAATCCAGGATAACTTTTTCCGTGGGTTCTATCGCTTCATAGCGCCGCCTGAATGCCAGTATATTGCTGATATCCAAATGATGTGGATAGATAACTTTTTTCATCATCACCTCCTGCTAGTTAATGTCTTTAAATCCCTGCTATTATGTCTAATAAGAAAAAATAGACACTGGTGAAACAAGACACCTTGGCGGCATTAATGGACAAAAACTCAACCTCTGCCATCATCGCAATTCTTATTATGAAAGCGGTAGAATCACTGGGCTTTACCCCTCCCAGTGTGGCGACGTCCAAAGACAAAGCCTGGACACTGGATACGCTAACAACGGCCTATAGCCAGGACGAAAGCCTGCGCATAGATAACCATGCTATCGATAAACTACTGATCGAGTCCCGCCTGCTATGTAATACCGGGGTATTGGGGTTTATTGCCATGGAAGGCCTGCAACCAGCAATGCTTAAGTCTTTGGGTTCTCATGGCTGGCTAGCGAAACGCTAAAGGATGGCATTGAGCGGCTGGCTCATTTCAGTGCTTTAATCACAGACCGCCTCTCCTTCGAAACGGTATTAGATCAAAACGTTTTCAGTGTGATTATTCGTGGGCATAGCCCTGCCCCCACCAATGAGTCTATTCAGATTGCTACGGCTATTATTCTAAAAATGTGCAAGCTGACCGCCAATAAAGAAATAGCGCCCATTAAAGCTCATACTATTAATGACTCGTTTCCAAGCAAGGATCTCAGCTTTATCAAAAAGCTGGTCAACTGTGAGATCGCATTTAATGCTGACTGCTATCAAATTGATTTTAATAACGAGGAATTAGTTAAGCCATTACTCTCCCACTGCCCTGAAATGACTAACGAGCTTGATAAGACGATGATCAAACAGCTCAACAGTTATCACTCAACCCCTTATAGCAGCAAGGCAATCAAAATTATTTTAAGTATTATCGGTTCAGGTACGGTCAGACAACAGCAGGTGGCTAACGCTATGCTGATGACACCCAAGAAGCTGCAAAGAAAACTGGCTAAAGAGCAGACTAATTTTTCCTCGTTGCTACAACAGGCACGAGAAAAGCTGGCTAAAACCTATCTACAGGATCACCAGTATTCGGTTAAAAAAACAGGTTTTTTACTGGGCTATATGGATGAAACATCCTTTACCAAGGCCTTTAAAGGTTGGACAGGCGAAACACCTACGGATTTTTTACACCATGCGACAGAGCTTTAATAAGAGCGCTAAAAGCTAAGCTGGTAATTAAGCATTAATCTAATATCTTCAAGGTCGCGCGCATCATTACCCCGGCAACTGTGCTGCTGCTCTACCCAGGCTTTACGCACCCGAAAGGATAAACCGCGCAAATACTCTGGCGCAGGTTTGTATTGAATAGTGATATCGGTTTCCTGCTGGTCTGGAGAAGCCTGACTGCCACAATCCGGGGTATCTCCATCCACATATTTAATATTCGCTTCAATATCTGGCGCACCCATCGCTTTAAGGTACCAGGTCATTGCAATTAAACCGGCATGTTCACCTGGCCTTGAAAAATCCTTAACCATAACGGAGGTATAACCGGGAACACTGCCCCAAGGGCTGCGCAACAGTTCTGTTTCTGAGTAATAAGTATAGGCCGCGGACACGCTATAAGCGGGTGACTTCCAGGTGACCTTAGTACCAAAGTGATCAACAGAAAAGTCGCCACCGAGCTTTTTACCTTTAGCTTGTTGATGGGTATATTGACCACCCCATTGAATAGAACGGCTATCACCTAAGGCATACTGTTTGCTAACTTCCAGGTAGGTATTATCAAAAAATTCTGGCGCATCAAAATAATATAAGCCCGCAAACGATCCGTTCTGACCTGTATAAATAGAGCCTATGCCTTTCACATTTTTATCACCGTCTACGTTGGCATCTTCATACAGTGAGATAAATTCGCTATCGTTCTTGGGTTTTATTTTTGAGACAACACCGCTTACCACCGTCCACGCGGGCGTGATATTGAATGTTACAGAGGCCCCCTCAAAGGTTTGCGGAATCATACGCGTATCTGACTTATTAATATAAGGCATATTGATTTCGTAGCGGCCAAGCTGCAAGGCGGTAGACCCTAGAATCAAACTGGCATATAACTCTGACAAGCCACTGAAGCTGTTGTGGCCACGCTCAAGCAAGCCAGTATCTAACTTATCGTCATCTGCATAAATTTTCTGCGAGGTATAAGCCGTGCCCCCCAGTTTTATTCTATCGTCCCAGTAGTCGGTAACCACACTAAACCAGCCTCCCCCAGCCCAGTCCTGTGAGTCGGGAGCCAAATCTCTGTCTCGCTCAAAATAATAGCTGCGCAAGTGGAGCTTATTATGGCGCTCCTCGGCAAAGGGCAGTTTATATTGAAAAAAAGCAGCGCTAATGGGGGACTGCTCTGATTCAAATTCAAGATACTCAGGCCCGGTATTGGCCAGCACCTGAGGCGCCTGAATCACAATAAGCAAGCTGAGTAGTTTGGCGCGGAGACTGTTAGCGTTCAAGGTCATCATCAATGGGTCGAGTTGAATAACGAACTCCCGTCGCGGTCAGAACAGTAAAATAATACTGCCAGCTATGGTTAATAACACATTGGAAAAGGCATAGGCGCCGGTATAACCCAGAGAAGGAACTGAGCTATCCGCCGCTTTAGTCACCACGCTAAGAGAGGCGCCGCTGGTCATTGAACCGGTGATGCCGCCCAGTAATAGCACCGGGTTGATGCCCAAAACGACACGGCCAAAAAAGTAACCCACAAACACTGGAATACAGGTCACTGTAATACCCGCCAACAGCAAGCTGGGGCCGGCATTTTGTAAGGTATCTACAATGCCTCCGCCAGCACGCAGCCCTACACCGGCCATAAAAATCAACAAACCAAATTCCATTAATATCCAACGCGCCGCTTCTGGCATACGACCAAAAGTGGGATAGATATTACGCAAATAGCCAATCATTAACCCAGAAGCCAACAAGCCCCGGCTGAGCCCAAACCGATCGATAGCTGCCCTACCGTGATACCTAACATGCCAATCATTACACCAAAGGCAATACCAAAGGCAAAAGTGACCATATCAGTTTCTGCAATGTCACGCTCAACATGACCGACATCAACGCCTAATACATTGACGTAATCCTGTCCGCCCATAACGGTTAGTACATCACCACGATTGACTACCGTGTCCTGGTTACAGGGTACAACGGTGCCCATACGAGTAATTCCCATCAGCAATACGCCATAGTATTGAGGCAGGTCTAACTCGGCCAGTGTTTTGCCAATAGCCATTTTTTTGGTGACCACCACTTTCGCGCTGCCGGTATTAAATTGATCAAAGTCTTGTTTAGGGTCAATTTCTTCACCTACATCGGCTAAGGCGTGGGTGTAATACTCAATGGGGGCAAGGACTAGCAGCTCATCATTCAGTTTTAGTTTGCCGGAGGCTATATCAATATCACCATCGTCGTCGGCGTCTATGGGCAAAATATTACCGTCACGCCTGACTCTAACGACAGAAGTTTTATCCCAGTATTTTTCTTTTAGTTCTTTGATAGATAGCTGCGTTAAAGCCTCATTGGTTAAACGATAAACTCGTGAGGATACAGTGCCCATTTGGGAAGAGTTGGAACTGGCATCCGCCGACTCCAGTTTTTTGGCTTCGGCTTTTAAATCAATACCCAAAATATTGGGCAGCAATTTAATAATGGCAATTAAACCGGCCAAGCCAAAAATATAAGTAATCGCATAACCGGTGGCAACGTTATCCATCATCGCGTCTGTGCTAATCCCATCAGGGGCTGCGACTTGACCGCTACGCAGGGCTTCCTGCGCCGCAGCCAGTGTCGGCGAACTGGTTAAACCACCGGCTAACAGGCCCGCAGAGGTGCCCGGAGCAAAGTCCATCACCTTGGTTAAGGCCACAGCCACACCAAAACCGGTTGATGCAACAACCAGCGCCAGTAAAAAATACCTTAAGCCATCGGTGCGCAGCACATCAAAAAAGCGGGGGCCCGCTTGATAACCAACAGAAAATATAAATAAGGCAAAGCCTACCGATTGAGCACCGGGGTCCATTTTAAAATCGAAATTTCCCAAAAAAATACCGGCAAATAAAACACCGGCTACTGGTCCTAAGGAAAAGGTGCCTATACGGATTGCACCGATAAGATAACCAATACCTATAATTAAAAATAACGCCAATACCGGCTGCTCATGCAGCACGGAGATAACATCTAAAAACGAACTGGATTCAGTCATAATATTCTCAAGTTAGGCATTCTCCCTTACTCGGGGGATTTTACCCGGTAAAGCGTTGCATAAAATGTCGGCACCAATACCATGGTTAACACCGTGCCAAATAACAGACCAAACATCATGGTCAAAGCCATAGATATCCAGAAGGCATCCTGAATCAGCGGGATAACACCAAGAATAGTTGTTGCTGCGCCTAATACTACAGGCCGTAAACGAGACACACCGGCATTAATCATGCTGTCATAATCTGACATACCCGCCGCTTTGTTAACGTCAATTTCATCCAGCAGGACAATGGAGTTTTTAATCATTAATCCCACCAGGCTCATCGCACCTAACAGCGCCATAAAACCAAACGCTGTTTGGGTCGGCGCCAGAATACCGGTAATACCAATCAAGGCAAAGGGCACGGTAAGCAACATAATCAATGGCGGTCGAATAGCATTAAACAATGCCACGATAATTAAGATCATCACAATGGTGCCCGGCACCATGCCCGGTAGCAACGACAGCTGCGCTCTTAAGGTGCTGTCATACTCTCCATCCCAAAAGAGTTCATAGCCGGGCGGTAAATCCATGGCTTCAAACTTTTCTTTTACCAGTGAGCGCATCGCGGGGTAAGTCATACCATCTGGAGCTGCCTGCACAGCGACTTGCCGACGTCGATTAAAGCGCGTGATAATCGGGTCTTCCCATTCCAGATAAATATCATCGGTTAGCTGGCCCAAGGGCGTGCTCTTTAAGCTCAAGGCGGTTTGCACTTGCAAGGTATCTAAATTGGCGGCCGCTTGTTGTCGCTCATCGTCATTATTGCGAGCGATAATCGGCAGTACGCTATCACCCTCGCGGAACAGCCCCACAGGGGCACCGTCAAAAGCACGGCTGGTTGCCAGGCCAATATCTGAACGGGTAGCCGCTGACCAGCGGCCACGTTCCTGACTATAATCCGCCACCACTTTTTGTACTCGCTCACGCATATCCATACGGATATGTTTAGCGGTACCGGATTCTTCCAGAATGGCCATACCCTCTTCACCCAAGCGTCGCAACACGCCAAGGTCAGCTTCAGCCGGTCCGCTGATGCGTAATTCAAAGGGCCAGGTATCACCGGGGCCTACCGTATATTTACGCACCCTGATCATAGCGTTAGGGAAATCATCTTTAATCGTCGCGCGTAATTCGTTAACTAAGGGGTCTACCTCAGCAAAGGACGGAGTATTCACCACCAGCTGCCCAAATTCAGCCCAGGGGAACTCGGGATCAACAGGCAGGTAAAAACGTGGGCCACCCGCACCGACAAACGTCCCAACATCTTTTACTCTGGGGTCATTGATTAGCCGTTGCTCAATAATTTTTAGATCGTTGGATACATCTTGCACCGGTGTTCCCATCGGCGCCCAGTAATCCACCATAAACTGTGAACGGGTTGAGTCAGGGAAAAACTGCTGCGGTACAAATTTGGCAAAACCTGCCACGGCAACCACCAATAGCACCACCATTAGGCCGATGGTCATATAGCGATTGCGTATCGCCCCTTCCAAAATGGCGCGATAGCGACGGAAAAAGCTGGTGTCATAAGGATCAGTATCAGCGCCAGAATCTTCAGGCGGCCTTAACATCAACATACAGTTCAATGGCGTCATCGTCATCGACAAAAACCAACTTAACAATAATGAAATACCCACCACTACAAACAGTGATGCGCCGTACTCGCCCGCATCGGCTTCAGCAGCAAACACCGGGTAAAAGGCCATAATGGCGACCACGGTTGCGCCCAGTAATGCAATGCTGGGCCCAGCGGCACTATCAATCGCCGCGTCTCTGGGTTTCATCCCTTTGGCCAGCCGCACCGAGTAGTTATCAGCCACTACTATGGCGTTATCAACCATCATCCCTAACGCCACTACTAAGGCACCTAAAGACACTCGTTGAAGATCAATATTCATTAGCTTCATCACTACGAAAGTGCCCAGGATAGTCACTATCAAAGCCCAGCCGATGACCACCCCCATACGCCAACCCATAGCCACGGTTAACACTACGAGTACAATCAAGACCGCTTCTACCAAATTAATAACAAAGCCATCGATGGATTCTTTAACTAAATCGGACTGCCAGGTAAATTTCTCAACATTGATACCTGCGGGTAGTTCGGCGAGAATTTCTTCCAGACGCTTATCCAATGCGGCACCGGTTTCCAATAGGTTACCGCCGGTGACATTGGCTAGTTGAATAGCCAGCGCAGGTTCACCCTGATAGCGCATTTGTGTGATCGCGGGTTCCAAATAACCACGACGTACGGTAGCTACATCCCGCAAACGAATTAACTCACCGGCTTGAAACGCTGAATCACTACCTGAGCCAGCTGTACCCAGTGGCATAGAATCAACAATCGCTTTACCTTTGCTACTAAGCTGACTGGTTATATTGGCTAACAGGTCACCTGAGCTGCGACGAATAACCAAATTGCCAATATCCTCTGGCGATTGAAATTGACCTTTGGTCTCAACCCGATAGCGCTTACCAGGCACTTCGACATAGCCACTGCTCACCACCATATTTTGCAGCGCGAGTGTGGCCAGTACATCTTCTTGGGTGACTTTTAAGGCGGCCAACTGTGATTCGGAAATATCCAGGTAGATAACTTTTGGCTGTACGCCCCAAAGATCGACACGGGAAACACCCTGAACCAAATTAAGCTCTTTCTTAATAATTTTTACGTAATCTTCCAGCTCTGAATAGGTGTAACCATCTCCGGTCACAGCCAATACAAAACCAAATACAAAACTAAAATCATCAATAATTTCTGACTGCAAAACACCGGGTGGCATTTGCGGCCTGACATCGCGTATTTTTTTACGCATCTCATCCCAGACTTGTGGCAGCACATCGGCAGAGTATTTTTGTTTCATATCCACTTTGATAATGGATAGACCAGCGCGAGACATCGAATAAGAGGTATCTAACTGGGGCATTTCCTGAATGGCCCGTTCAATACGGTCAGTGACTTCCAGCTCAACCTCTTCCGGTGAAGCACCGGGATATTGAGTGATAATAACACCAATTTTTACGGTGAAATCAGGGTCTTCAAGGCGACCCAGGCTGTTGTAACTCAGTACCCCGCCAACCACAAACAGGAAGACCAGAAACTGAGTGAGAATACTTTTTTCAATAGCAAAGCGCGTTAAATTCATAGAGCTGCACCTTTGCCCGAGTAGTCTGCAATACGAACTTGCTGCCCTTCCCTGACTGAATTAACACCTCGCACGGCGATCCATTCGCCTACACTAATACCGGAACGAATTAACACGCCGGTTTTACCAAACTGCCCAACTTCTACCTCACGCTTACTTAACACCTTGGTCTCTGGGTCAATAATCCAGACATAGGACTTGGAGGTATCTTCACCTGCAAAGATCGCCGTGGCGGGAATTTCTATACCACTGCGCTGAGCGCTATCGGGGAGCCGACCACTGACTACGGCGGTTCCTGCCATACCGGGCAATATCTCCGCACCTTTGGGTTGTTGCATCACCAAGGTGACCGGATAGGTTCTGGTCGCCTGTGACGCTTCGCGGCCAACTTCTTTGATGGTGGCCGGTACTTTAAGGTCAGGCAAAGCATCAAAGGTGACTTCAACGCTGTCAGCGTAATCGCTATAGACAATCAAACTTTCCGGCACACTAATAACAAATTCAATACTGCTAGGGTCTAACAGACGCAGAATGGGTTGCTTGGCAATCACCGTTTCAAAGTTTTCTACATAAGTCGATACAATCACACCAGAGAATGGCGCTAACAGGGAAGTATATTTAAGCTGATCTTCTGCTTGCGTCACGGCATTGGTCATCGACATAACGGATGCCCGTGAAGAGTCGCGAGCAGCTTTAGCAAGATCTAACGCCGTTTCACTCGTCGCTCCAGGATCTTCAGCATAGACTCGATTGATACGGACATAATCCCCTTCAGCACGTTTGGCAGAAGCTTGTGCTCGATTAAGCTGACCGGTAACGGCACCTAAGGCTGAAATATAATCTTTAGGGTCTAGCTGGGCTACCAACTGCCCCTGCTCAACCTGATCACCCACCGCAATAGGAAAGTCGATTAACGAGCCCGTCACACGAAAAGACAGGTTCACTTCCTTGCCAGCTCTGGCGCGCCCCGGGAAAGGTGTTGTTGTTAACTCACCCACATCAGAAATTTTCATCGCTGGCAGCACGCTCAGCGGTTTGGTTTTTGGTGGCTCAGAACAGGCCGTAAAAAACAATGAGCCGATGATTAAAACTGGCGCTATCAAACCACTACGCTTACTGATTATTGTCGTTAGTAAAGGCTTCATGCTGTTTTCCTGATAATGTAAAAATCAATGGTTAGTGGAGTATGTACTGCGCTGCTTATAAATCCGGAGCCCGCCATGAGCCGCGATCTTCTGCAGCAACCGGTTTAACGGACTCAGCCTCCATTAGGTCACCCCAGTTGGTGCGCTCTCTCATTTCGTCTTTAATCTCTTCAGCGACAAAACTATCACCGCCATGGGTTTGCCAACCACCGCCGAGCGCCTTATAGGTAGCCACCAGACCACGGGCAACCTGCCCTCTGGCCGCTGTTAGCTGGTCTTCATTGAGCAATAAAAACTGCTGT
Organism: Oceanicoccus sagamiensis; assembly: GCF_002117105.1. Classification (GTDB taxonomy): domain Bacteria; phylum Pseudomonadota; class Gammaproteobacteria; order Pseudomonadales; family Dasaniaceae; genus Oceanicoccus; species Oceanicoccus sagamiensis. The sequence goes on from NZ_CP019343.1 coordinate 78,672, forward strand.
GCATCTAACACTAAGGTATAGCTGATCACACCATCGCGGTATTGGGTTTGCGCCAATTCAACTGCTCGGCGTGACGCCGTTACACTGTCAGTTAAGGCAACGACTCGCTCACGGGAACGCAAGTAAGCTGTTAGGTTAGACTCAACTTCACGGGCGGCATTCAGTACGGTGTTTTGATAAGCGGCAGCGGCTTGTTGGAAGCGTGCATCTTCAACCCGGACGTTATTGCGTAAGCGGCCATAGTTAAGGAAGTTCCAATTAAAGGTAAAGGCACCAAAGTTCATATCACTGCCAGTATCGGTTAGGTCACTACCGTATTCGGAGGCATAACCCACACCACCGATTAAACGGAAAGACGGATACTTGGCGGCCTCGGCCATACCAATGCGCGCGCTTTGTGCAGCAGCTATTAATTCAGCGCGTCGAATATCAGGACGGCGGCGCAGTAAGTCTGCGGGGGCACCCAGAGCAATAGTGTTAGGTGTAGTCGGTATAACACCGCGACCACCCACAATAGCTTGCATATCACTAGGCGGCATGCCCAACAATAAACTCAGTGCTAAACGGGTTTGGCGGATGCCTTTATTTAATTCAGGGATAATGGACTGGGTATTGGCCAATAAGGCTTTGGCTAACTGTACGTCCAGTTCAGTCACCAAGCCGTTTTTAAAACGCACCTGAGCAATTTCGAGGCTACGTGATTGAATCGCTAAATTACTCTCAGCGTAGGCCAGACGTTCTTCCAGTGTGCGTAATAAGATATAAGCGGTGGCCACATCCCCCGACACCGTGACCAGAAAATCATCATAGGTGGCTATACTGGAGGCAAAGTTGGCATCGGCAGATTCAACACCGCGGCGAAAGCGGCCCCAAAAATCTAATTCCCAAGCAGCGTCAAAGCTGGTGCCATAACGCTCAAAGCTTCGATCAAATAAGCCATCGGGCAGCGTGGAAACAGGGTCAGCATTTCTACTCACCCGAGTCTTACTGGCGCTGGCATTGATGCCCTGACTTTGAGGATATAACGTACCGGCGGCAAAGCCTAACAAGGCCCTGGCCTCATAAACGCGAAGGCCTGCTATTTGCAGGCCGATATTTTGCGAGTGTGCACGTTCAATCAGATCATTAAGCACCGGGTCATTAAAGTTTTGCCACCACTGTTCATAGTTATCCGTATTTGTGGTGACACCTTCACCTGTAGCCTCGGCCCACTCCTGATTGATCTCGCTATCCGGGGCTTCATAATCTGGCCCGACCATAGCGCAACCCGTCATTAATGCGCCGGTAAAAAGCAGGGCCAAACAACGGGTCATAGAAGTTGCTGGTCGTGCAAGCTTTGCTATATCGATCATAATGGTGTCCAGGTACTGGTGGTAGAAAAATCAACACGCTATGAGTTGTTATTATGAAACGGTCTAAGCGGTGTTCTTATTATTTCTTATATGATTGAAAACACCTACATTGTTATACATCAGGCGAATACACCCAATCTAAATAAGATATCACCGGGTACACGCAATCACACGAATGTCTCCATCAGGCTGCACTATAAACTCGGCTCAACGAGCATAACAGGAACCATGGACACTTACAGTTTTAGTTACTTGAAAGGGTTAGCCGCTACCGGGGCAAGAAAGAACTTTAAGTTCCACTCGGCACCCACCGGGTCAGGCTGCATAACATAATGCTGTAGCTCTATACCCCAACGCACTGGCGTATTGCCCCAGCGCATAAAACCAATTTTGCCTATACCGATAGGTACACTAAACCGGTCTGAGCCACTTTTTTCCCAATCGATTTGAATATTTGGTGTCATGCCAATGAGATTAACAGCATCTTGTTTCCAGTTAATAAAGTATTGAATATCACTTTGGTTAACATCGGCGCGATCGTCATCGCCCTCAACATCCCACCAGTGCTGTGCCAGCACGCCGATATTAAAACTTTCAAGATTAAAGCCACCCGATGAGTTACCCAGGCGTACAGCCAGGGCTGCCGGACCTGCCGACCATTTTTCCTGACCCAGTACATCTTCAGTTGCGGTTGGAAGTATAAAGGTTGGCCCTACTCCCCAGATAAAACCATCATCACGGTTGGGCGCTGCCAAACTAAACACAATGGTATCGCCAAGGCCATTGGTGCGATCACCAAAGGGGTCATCGGAGTTAATATCTTCATCCCGTGGTGCGCTAAAGGCTTGTGCAACCACCCTGTTTACCAGGTTCCACTCACCATCAAAAATTGGCACCGGTAAAACGGGCTGAAAGCTTAAGCGCTCTTGCATTTTGGAACTGCCGCCGGTCGCATCACCTTCAATAACGGTGTAATCGTTTTGCACGATCAACAGCCAGGCATCAGATACAGGGTTATTGGTTTTTTGAGCCGCCTTTGCCAGTGACATGGGCTCTTCGGCAATCAGGCTATGAGTTGAAAAAACAAGTAATGGGAGTAAAACAATACGGCGTAAAAATGCAATCCTGAACCCTATAGACATAATCCTAACACCCCTGTTGTGTGACGCTTAGTACGTGATAGATCATGAAATGGATCACATCTATTAATACACACGCTTTTTATTGTAGCGTCGATAATAATCTGATTGCTTAACACAAGATAGTTATAGCACTATCCGTTTTGCGCCAAAATGGACTTAACCCTCTCAATTGCCTCAGTTTTATAGCCTGATTTTGATTGGTGATGGACAAATAGGGAAACCGCCGCCAGAGGTTTATTTCTCCCCGGCATGGCTTATCCATAACTATCAACACAATATTGGCTGCTCGCCGACATAGCTGATTGATAGATAAGTAGAAAAATAACACCTTGCCATAGTAACGACACTTAAAGGTTTTTATCCGGATTTAGCCAGTTATCTATGCGCACCCTGTCAAATTCGACTGCTGTATCGGGGCTTTCGCTTTACTCGCCTACGATGAACTAGTATCGTCTGGGCATCAATGCTTTAGACTTAAGAACAGTAGCCCTATAAAACCAACAACAATCTACATGGAGTCAGGCTTGAGTAGTACCGTAATATTCAACAAGTTCAAGTCCCCCAGCGACCTTGATGAAGAAAACAAAAAATTGGGTTGGTCGATTAACTATCGCAAGATAGCTAAGGGACGATATCACGGCTCGATGAGCATCAACGCTAGCGATGACTTTGCTATCGCCAGTGAAACGCATAACTCTTCCATGGAAGTTAATGGCCTAACACCGCCAGATACCTATACCCTGCTAAATATTCATGCACTCAATGGCAGCGTTAGAATTAATGGGCAGCCGACCACTCATTACGGGCAAATTATACTGCCGCCAAACCATGACTTTCATGCGATTACTGTCGGCGGCTGCGAGCTTGATCAGTTTTATCTACCGGTCGACACCTATCACAAAATTCTGGAGAAGGAAGAGTTAAGCGAAAACAGCCTAAGAAATATCAACAAGATGTACGCCACCAGTGAAGCCGGGTTTTCCGCCATCAGCAATACCATCACGAATATCAGTGGCAGCAACGGCTTGGATACTGCCAACAATGACATGGCATTAAACGCTCTAGACAGTAAGATCCTCTCTTTATTAAACACCAATAAAATTTCAGAGAGGACAGCATTAAGTAGGCAACAGTATAAGATCAATAAAACCTATGCCCGAGCCACTACCTATATTCAGAATAATATCAAAGACCCTATTAGAATCCCTGAACTATGCAGAGCCATAGGCACCTCACAGCGTACTTTGGAAAGAACATTCAGGGCAGTGTATAACTGCTCACCCAGACAATATATTGAATATTATCGCCTTTCACTAATCCGGTGCTCTTTATTGAAGAATCATCCACACACTACCAGCATCGAAGCACTGGCACGCGAAGTAGGTATTAATCATATGGGTAGATTTTCTGGGCGCTATTTTGAATTTTTTAATGAATACCCCCATGAAACATTTTTAAAGGCATTGTAAAAATGAATATTTACTCGCCTCTCCACGTTACTCCATACAAGAAAGGGCATTTAGTCACATAGCTGCAGAATGCCTTTAAATCCCGGCGCCTACATTCCGCCGGGATAGTTTGTCTCGCGGAATTTACTTGGTGCCGTTGTATTCCAGCGAAGGAGAAACGCAAGCCGCGCTTTAATCAGTCCTGATACTGGTGACCGACCATAAACCGTAGGGTGGAATACATTCCACCATCGTTACTGATCATCAAAACTGGTGGATTACAATCCACCCTACTCTCTGACCATATAACCCGCTGGTAAACATGCCAGCAGAATGCCTGATAATAAGATTTACTAACTCGGATAGTGGTTTTCCAGCCCATTTGATATGCTGGGCAGCCTGCGCTGAACGCGCCACCAAAAAATAAAGATAACCTCTTAAATATCAATGAGTTAAGTTTTAAGAATGGAAAGTAACGCAAAAAGTACGGAGTCTAAAAAGGCTGCTCACACCCCAATGATGCAGAGGCACCTGAGGTCTGATTTTATGCGGGTTATAGCGGGGTTATCGTCCAACATGCACTTTTACCTACACTGATTCAAAACGTCTAAATTCAGGCCAGGCCGCTAGCGGAGACACAGAGATGTTATCACACTCTGTGCAAAATTTTGAGTGGCTATCGCCCTCAACATACAATCAGTAACCTGCTATCGCAGGTTCCTTACATAATCCTATAGACTACCTAAATACACCATACGACCAACACAACAAGGAAGCCTTTAACTCTGTCCTTCATTAAGACCTACTCCGATCTTAAGTCTACCTACTCACAACACCATACCCCTAGATAAGTACAAAACTCATCGTGAATTGCTTGGCTAAATAGAAACACTATTTGCAGCTTCAGATTAAAGCGTTTGCTAATTTTGTTTTTTCATCATTCCCCCCGTTAGTCACTAAGTGACTAACGCCCAAAAGCGCTATTCAATTTCATAGAAAAAAACACACTAAGTACGAGCCTATAATCGGGTGTTTAGCAAAAAACCAACACACCTAATTCCTCATTGAGTCCGTGCTTAAATCACCCCCAAATACATAACTGAAATTCCAATCAGCTATGCATGTGAAGAGCGTGCCATAAAGAGAATAACTAAAAACTGGATAAGCTCATCGGACATATATTGGCTATTAAAGTCACCATCCAACCTTAAAACACTTAGTAGCATAAACGTTGATTTGAATAGCTTCCGCCGAGTGGCAATAAGACTGGCAAAGCTGATTCGGCGTGTAACTATCCGCTTAATTAGAGGAGATAGCGACATGACGCAGGGTTATTTAACAACAGCATACGCCACTATTATCAACCGGCAGCACCTCGCAAATAAACTGCCAAGAATCATCAATACGAACAACCTTAATGTCATTGAGACCTTATTTGAGCCTTTCATTATAGAAATAGCTGAGATGGTAGCGCCCTATTCCACAATAGCATTAGCTTATTAACAGAGAAAAACATGTCAAATCACCACTACAATACAGATCAACTAGCTCTAGAACTCAAAAATACAGAATCCAAATCAAGGCGTGACCTATCTGGAAATTACTCTGCCATCAGTCAAATAATCGATCCAAAAGGGCTGGCTCAATGGTTTAAAACCGAGAATGGTGCCCAGCATGCCTCGTTATTCACCAATTTATCTAGACTTAAAATCGCCAAACAGGCCTTACGAATAAACCAGACCTCTCAACAACTTGAAAAGCTAAAGCAAGACGCCCCTAACCTCAGACCATTTCTGGAGGTATGTGGTGCTTTTCACCAAGTCCACCAACGGTTCAAGCCGAAAACACCTTTCAAAATCCAGCCCACACTACTTGTGGGACCACCAGGTGTTGGCAAGACCTATATCGTCAATCAGCTGGCCGAAGCTCTGGACATGCATGCTTTTCAGGTTTCACTGTCGACCTCACCAGAAGCCATGGCGTTAAGCGGGAGCTCTCGTACCTACTCAAACTCCACCCCTGGTGATGTTGCTATGCATATGGCGCGCAGCCCTGCTATCAATCCCATTATCATTCTGGATGAATGTGACAAGGCGGTATTTATATCTAGGGAACGTGCGTCCATTACGGGGCCGTTATTACAACTACTAGAAGAGGACACTTCAAAGCACTTTTTAGATACATCACTTCAGGTTGAAATGAATTGCCAATATATCTCATGGATTGCCACAGCCAATCACTTGGATTCAATTCCTGAAGCAGTTTTAAACCGCTTTCATGTAATTGATGTTAAGCCACCAAACAATGAGCAATTAACAATAATGACTGATAAGCTATTAGACACTGTTACCGTATCGTTGGGAGTGAAAGGTCATATCGATATCAAATTAGATAGAGCAGCGCATGAAGTATTTCGAGGAGAATCAATACGTAATATCAAGAAAAGTATTCAACTGGCAACGGTTAAAAAAATATCAGAAAATCTAGCACAAGAACAAATAACACTAGAAATCGATGACTTTGAAAGTTTTACACCAAACAGGAGAAAGCTGCCGATAGGGTTTATTCGTTAACAGTTTCATTGCCTTATTAGCTGATTCAGAAATATTGAAGTCAGCTAGTAACCGTTGAACTCTGCAATGGATATAAGCCAACCCAAAAGCTAAATGATATCAACCTGTTATTACTTGTGGTTTTACAGAGCAGCATGTTTTACAGCCGATAAATCAATGACTTACAAACGTTTTACGGTACCAATAATTGACTAACCGGACGGGACTCGAATTCGCTTTTGGTGTTTCTCTGTGCTTCTGCGTGCACTTAGATAACAATAAAATCAACAACTTAGAGCATATAGAATCAAAGAGGAGCACTGATAAACAGATAAAATGGGCCAAAAAGTGGGCCAAGAGATTGTCTAAAACCAGCCTTTATATACACAATTTGATCAAAGATATGAACTACTTCCATCAAGACCGACTGACTATCTAATACTCATCAATACAGGAAGAACCTAACTAGCGATTAACCAACTTTTGCTTACGATACTCAGCCGGGGCAGCCCAGTCCATTTTTTGAATACGCGAAAGAAGGTGCTTGCCAATTCAAAACCCAACAGATCGGAAATCGTACTAATACTAAGGTCAGGCCGGTTCAGGTAGTGTATGGCCGCCTCCATACGTGACTCATCTTTCAGGTACTGATAACTCGTGCCCTCAGCCGCCAGTTTACGGTGCAGACTGCTGACTGACATACCCAACGATTGTGCCACTTGGCTGGCATTGGGCAATTCATCGCCGATACTCTTAACCAGCAGCGCCTTAACCAATGAGGTAGCCCCCTCCTCCAGGTCTTTCTTGACCAGGCTATAGTAAGGGGCCTTGCGTATAAAGTCCTCAATACTGTCTTCACTCTGTACAACAGGGTAATCCAGAAATTTCTTAGGGAAGCGATAACCGTTAAAACTCTGGCCACAATGATATCTGGGCCTGCCAGACAGTTTTTTGGCGGGCTGGCTGTCATCAGAAAAGCTGTAGTAGATATCGGTCAGGGGTACATACTGGCCAATTAACCAACTGTTAAAACCGTGCCAGGCAGACAGTGTGGCTTTAATCGTCGCAGGGTCACTATCGGCAATTATTGCGTCAAAGGCTTGCGGCTGTACACAATCCAGTCTAACGACTTTAATAGTCGCATTGTCACCCTCAATGCTAAATTGCTGCTTGACCTTAAAACCCCGGCAGATTTCAAAGAACTCACTACTCCTGGTCAAGGCTTGTGCCAGAGTTTTGCAATACACAATCAAGTACAGCAGCTGCCGAATAGTTCCCTTTGGTACTGGACTACCGTTGAGCAAACCAAACCACTCATCCTGGGTCAGTTTGATAATATGGTGGTATAACTCACCATAGCTCAGTATCGACACCGGCTTTTTCGCCGCTATATCGACGGGATCAATACCGATATTGCGCAACAATTTATCGGTATCACAATCCTGCTCGGCTGCCATAGCGAGCATCGTTTCCACAAAGTGGTGAGGCACGGTGGCCAGGTTATTTTCCATAAAAGAATGTGGGCTTCCGGTAAGCGCGTAACAGAAATACTTTCATCGATACAAACCTTTCTGCCAAGTCGCCATAAAGAGTTTGCTTAAGTGCTTTAAATATTCCTGGCTCTTTAAGGGCCTGGGCCAGAAAGGCTCCACCGGCAGGGGCATGGCCGTTGATCGCAGCGATGGTAGGGAAAGGTAGCAGTAGCATGCGGCGGTATTTTCTGGAAATTGAATTAAACCAAACCATACCGTGGAGTAAAAGAAATCAGGGAATCATATTCGGACAGGGCGTCAAAGATCTTAGTAGGGTGGAATATATTCCACCACCCTATATGCGAAATTAAAAGCTGGTGGATTGCAATCCACCCTACGGCAAGCTAACGAGTAACAACTTGCTGGTTGGTGGGTTTTCTTAAGGTTTTTTTAGGCTGTATATAAACGACTCTGGAACTACTAATACTCTCGTTTTTATACTCGCCACTAATCTTAATCGTTATATTGTTAAAGCCCGGTTTTTCCAATAAGTAGCGAAGCTTAACAGCACCCTCAAAATCCTCCAGAGCGATCGACGTATCGATTAACTGAATACCCGGGGTACTTTTAAATTGCATGGTGACATTACTGGAACGCCAGGGGCGCTCAAAGTTAATCGTGAGCTCTGAGGGCTCACCCTGCACCGCTTTTGCCACTGGTGCATGCTTAAGCTTAAATACCGGCTCCGGTGCAGTCAGGCCTGCCAACTTAAGAGCGGCCCCCGTTATTACACCAAAGTTATCGGGATTAAAATACTCATGGGCTGCACAGGCTGCAGCCTTTGGGCTGATAAGCGCAAGATATAAGAAGGCAGCGATGTAGGGATAGTTTCTCAGCATAGGTAAAACCTTGTCATACCAGAACAATAAATCAGGAATCATTTTCGGACAACGATTTAATCTTTATAAAAACACTGATTCCTAAAATCAGTCATCAACAGGCCGTCTGTTAACCCCCCCAGCCATATCGCTGCTTTAGGCAACAACCGATAATTTAGTCTATTATCAACTATAAACGGCTATAACCCCCTGAGAATCAAAGGGGATTGCCCCTAAAAAAGCTCAACAATGATGATGTTAAGCCCTTTAAAATATATCGCTTTGTCCTTATTGATTATTATATGCCCGGCCTACGCCGCCCAGGCTACTAGTCATACCACCTTGAAATTAGGCGCTTATCCCACTACCCAATCAATGAATTATCCACCCTATTACTGGTACGACATCTGTAAAAAACAGGCCAAGGGCAGCATGGTACAACTGGTGCAGAAATTAAGCTCCGACCTGGGGTACCAGCTTGAAATTATTCGTAAACCGGTCACCACACCACAGACCATGGAAGAAAACCATCGTTTGATCGAACAAAAACTTCGGGCCAGAGAAGTCGATGCGGCGGCAACCATGAAGTTTCCTTCGGAAACCTTGAAATTTAACACTGTACCCCTGACTGCAAGAGACATTGTCATTGTCTATCGCAAAGCGTTGGGTAACTTTACAAAGAAAGAGCAGTTTAAAAACTATCGCGGCGGATCCCGTGCGCCAAGAGATAGTAAAAGATCCAGAGTATTTGATAGTTATCAGTTGGAAACCCTGAAAACCTTCAGGGAAGGCTTTACTAAACTCTATAATAAGGAACTGGATTATATTGTCGCAACCCGCCTGCAAATGTCTGCCTTTGCCATGAAGTACCCTATTGGTGATCAACTAGGAATGCTCGATATCGACCTTAACGAGGAAGAACGGACCATATCCAAAGAAAATGATGTCTATCTAGCCGCACTGGCAAATTCTGATATCGCTGCAAAATTGGATACGATTGATCAGCTACTCATCCAGTATCAGAATAAGGGCTATATCAAGCATCTTCATAAGGTTAATTTACAACAGTTTTTAAATGACCGTGATTGTATAGAAACCCGCTAAACAGCGCTGAAAATTACGGCTGATTGATAATAATCTCTTTACTATCCTCTGGAAATTCAAACCACATAAGATCTTCGGTAAGAAAAAAGTTATCTGGCGCCCCGCGCAAAAACACATCTTTTAATAAGGCGGTTGGTGGCACGGGCACCAGGTGATAATAACCCACCATACCTACATTGGATTTTTTACCAAGCTCAATAAGCGACTCCGTCGATGCATGGTAGTCGGTGACATCCAAAACTATCTTGGCCTGTCGTGACTGCCCCACTTCAGCCAAGGCATCCTTTAACGCCATGGTCGTGGGCAGTGACAGTGCGTCGTGCAGCAATAAATCTGCGCCATCAACTATCTTCAAGGTATTTTCAGTGACATTGCTATCCCCTGAAATAACCACACTGCGTCCTTTGTAGTCAAAACGATAACCTACGGCAGGATGAATAGGTGGATGCTCTGCCACATAGGCAGTAATTTTTAGTCCACCGTTGTTAAAAATTACACCAGGGAAAATTGTTTTGTATTCCAGCACACCCAGCGCAGGCGGTAGTAATTCTTCGCCGTGGTGTGCCGTGCGATAAACTCTGTCGTGGCTGTAGCCAGAGTTTATTGCATTGGTGACTTTATCCACACCATAAGGACCATAGACCGTTAACGGTTTAGGCCGCCCCTGTACCCAGGAACTAAGGTTAACCTCATAAATTTCTGCAATATGATCTGAATGAAAATGGGTCAGTAAAATACCCTGCAGACGATTCAACGGCAGTCCCATCAGACCGAGATTATCCGTGGAACCGGCACCGGAATCGATCAGGAAAAAATGCTCCGGCGTAATTACCGCAATACAAGCCTGGGCCTGACCACGACCTAAAGGAGATGCACTACCACAGATATAAACTCGCAAATTCTCTGATTCAGGAAAGGGCTCCGCCCCACGCTCGGCAATACGAGTGGTTCCGGCTTCAAGTAGCCTGTCCTGTACCGCGGGCACTTTTAGCAAGCTGCGGCCTATGACCACTACAACTAATAGACTAACAACAGCGATAAGAATTTTTTTCATTATTGATCATTCCCGAATCTGCAATAGATTTTATAAAGCCTTTGCAAGCATAGCCTCGACGCGGGTACCTGCCAGCAAGGTATCTACACTGCTCTTTGGTCAGTTTCGTTAGTTAAACATCCCGCAGGCCTGGCTTAAACCTGGCACCGCTTGCGACAAATCAGCGGCTGCAAGACTGGGCTGACTTTGTTGCAATAGATCAGTTAGCTTCCCAGCCACTTCAGCAGTCATATCACCATCGTTAACAGCCTGCTTTATGGCATTGTCAGCCTGACCCAGCAAGTGCTTAATCTGGAGAATATCCGTCTCTATAGCCAGCCGCTCTGTGGTCAGGACAAGGGAGCTGGCATTGATTACCCGGTCCGTTGCTGCACAAATAGCATCCCGTGCCATCAAGTCGAGACGAATCGGCTTAAAGCGTGCAATACCGCCGGTAACTTCTGGCGTTAAATCAGGATAAATGGCTTTACCTACTGCGCGCCGCAACGGCGAGTGCGCCACATACAGACTGCCATCGGCCGCCACCACACTCATCGCCAGGGAATCTTCACGGCCCTCGGCAAAGTAACGCAGCTTGCCGGTTTTCCGGTCTAATAAACCCATACCCATATGCAGCATCAAGGTTCTGCCCACCAGAGACTTGCCACCACCAATCATCACCACCACACCATTGGCGGTTACCGTCGCCGTCAGGGCATTGGATTGCACATCCACATTGGCATAGCCATCAAAGCCGTTGAGCTCCCCGGTCCAGCCCCGGGTACCGTGGTCACCGTTATCGATTAACTGGATCACATCCTTGGCCGTTACCGCATAAAGTTCATTATTGTCCGTCGCCACGGTAATGGAACCCACCAGAGGTTCACCGACATTGACTCGCCATAGTTCTCTCAGCTCGCTGTCCAGCGCAATGACATGACCTTCGTTATCAGATACATATAAACGTCGGCCATCGCCACTCAGGGCCGGTGTTGAACCGGTACCGCCCTTGAAGATATTGCGGTTGAGCACCTTAAATTCCAGACCACCTTCGCCATCATCCACCAGATTAATAGAGTAAATGGCGCCCAGCTCTGAGCGGCCATCTACGGTGCCATCTTCGGCATCGGCTGCGGTGGCGGCCATATAGATAATGCTGCTATCGGGATCAATACTGAAAAAGTTGGTCACCACACCGCCGCCGCCATAAATATAATTTACCGCGGAGGAAAATAAACTGTTGCCCTCATCGGTTTTACCAAAGGCTTGATCCATTAACGGATCAACCCGATCCAGTATAAAGCCGGGGATTTTAGTGCCCTTGCCACTGATGGCGGGGGCACCGGGTACCTGGCCAACAGGGGCAATCAGTTCACCCGTCTTACGGCTATAGGCCAACAGGGCACCGGCCTGAGTAATCGATACCAGTGAATCGGTGGCCGGGTGATAATTAAAACTGTGAAACTTGGTCGTATCTCTGCGCTTGCGCTGCTCATCGTCAAGCATCAAGCCAGTGGCTTTACTCCAAACTATCGAGCCGTCCGGACGCACTGCCATCAGACGGTCATAGCCAATCTGGTAAATAATCTGTTGCCCGGGATTGTCCGGATCATTCAAAATAAAGGCGGCGCTGCTTCGGGAAATATCATCGCCCCCGGGAATCACCCAGCGCCGCTCACCGGTTTTTGCATCCAGCGATACCAGCAGCACTCGCTCCCCGTGATAAAAGTTGGCGCTAAAGTAGAGATTGCCCTCATTATCCAGCAGCGGGCCATTGCCTACAAAGTATGCCGGCTCTGCCACCCAGTCCAGCTCAAACATAGGGGCCGCAACACCCCAGACTCCATCCGAATTTCTTACACCAACATGGATGGCACTCCAGGTAACAGGTTCCGGAATAATATCGTAGCTGTGCTGCGCCACTGAGCGGGCGCCCACCGGCTTCCATTGTGTCTTCGCCGGGGGACCAAACACCTTGGGGTTATGCGGTTTCTCGTACAGGAAAAAATGATAGGTGGCATAGCCAAGGCTGGCGATCAATACCAGGCTGATCACATTCCAGATTGTGCTTTTGAACAGGGGGATTATCATAGTCACCACGTTATTTTAGTTGATGAGGGCAGCACAGTGATGGATTGTAGTGGTCGCCGTAAACAACAAAGGAATCATCTCCGGCCATATCAGCGTAAATTACGGCGACTTTTTCCATCAAAAACACTCAATATGGCCTAAAAAGATTCCCCCCCTGTCTGCCTCCGGGTTAATACTCAGAACTGACAAATTATAATTAAACCCAAGGGGGAGAGCCTTTATGGCATCTGCACAGAATCACACCATGAGATTGTCTGCGCTGGCAGCAGCTATCGCACTGCCATTTACAGTCGGTAGTCACCACACCCAGGCAGATCAACAACTGCGGTTGGAAGAGATCCTTGTCACCGCCCAGAAACGGACTGAATTAGCCCAGGATATTCCTTCGACTATGAATGTGATCGATGGCGATGCCCTGAAGGACTTTAACGTCACCACCTTTGACGATTTGGGGGCTTTAAGTGCAGGTTTGCGCATTGACAGCCAGACTAGCCGCAGTGGTCGTATCGTTATGCGCGGGATTGATTACAATCCGAATTCCGCCTCGGAAGCCTCAGTAACCACCTATTGGAATGAAGCGATACTGGATTCCAACGCCATATTCCAGCAGATGTTTGATGTCGAGCGGGTTGTCGTACTTCGCGGCCCACAGGGTACTTTGCAGGGTCGCACCTCCCCTGCCGGCTCCATTAATATCCATACCGCGCGCCCGGATCTTTATGAGCAAACGGGCCAGGTTAAAGCGACGGTCATGGATAATGATGGTATCAATACCCAGGCGGCAGCCAGTTTTCCGGTGATACCCGGCAAATTAGCGGTGCGTGTGGCCGGGGTTTATGATGAAAGCGACCTGGATGAAATCGAAAATATTGTCACCGGCGAAGTCAGTCATGAGGAAAGCACAGCTGGACGCTTAAGTGTCAGCTGGTTACCTACTGATAGCCTGACTGTTGATTTTACCGCCCAATATCTTGAGCGTGAAAACGATGATGTGTATGCCCTGGCCGGTACACCCACTGGCGATCCCAGACTGGACCCGGAGGCTGTGCTCAAAGAACTGGGTGAGTTCGACCGCCGTGGTGCTTTAGTGGGCCTTGATAGCACAGAAGACAATACCGATGCCGACTTCCTGAACACCTCGCTGGTGGTCAACTGGGAGCTGGATGCCCACACGATCACCTGGGTCAGCGGCTACCATGAGACTGACTCAGTGCGTAACTATGACCAGTCAATGGGTAACGCCAACGCAGAGAATGTCAGGCGTGTCCTGACTATCGACGACCGCACCGACTGGTCCCAGGAATTACGCCTGTCCAGTGATGAAGGCGAATTCTGGGAATATACCGTGGGTCTGTACTACGAAAATGCGGATATCTTTTATTCCCAGGAAAATTATCAAATTCCTATCAGCCCACTGGCACCAGGCAGCAACGTAGTAGTCTTCCCGGGAGAGGCCGAGCGCCTGGGTCTATTTACCCATAACCAGTTCTACCTCAACGATGACTGGACCCTGCAGGTAGGTGTTCGTTACCAGGAGTATGACGCTGACCGGGATATTTCGACGGTGGCTGGCGATAATGGCTTCGCCTTCGCCGGTCCGGGCGACCTATTGGTACAGGTACTCAGCGACGAACAGCAAAGCTATGAAGATGATGCCGTGACTGGCCAGATCACCTTGCAGTACCAACTGAATACTGACGTTAACCTTTACGGTCTGGTGGCTACCGGCTGGCGCCCTGGCGGCGTGACCGTTGCCGGCAAGGTGTTGCCTGAGGACGTTCTGCTATTTGAACCGGAAGACAGCACCTCCTATGAACTGGGCTTTAAGAGCACGTTAATGGATGGTGCCGTAAGGCTAAACGGCTCCCTGTACTTCCAGGACTATGAGGACTATATCGCCCGTGTTAACGCCATCAATGTCCGCGAGCCCAGCGGTGATATTGGAACCTCAGGTATTACCACCAATGGCGATGCCGAGGTCTATGGTGCAGAGTTGGATGTGACTGCATTGCTGAGTCAAAACTGGTTTATCGGCGGCACGCTAAGCTATAGCGATGGCGAGTATGCCGATGGCACCGAGCTGCCCTGCAATGAGTTTGACGACAGCGGCGCACCGGTGATCCCGGATGGTGAAGCGGTAGCACTGTGCGATGAAGGCGGCGAGCCCATCGGCAGCGCGGCGGACTGGACTGCCAGTATCAACAGTGAATACAGCGTTCCCTTTGACCGTTTTGAAGGCTATGGCCGTATACTTTACACCTATACTGGTGATCGCTTTAGCCCCCAGAATCTTGATGTCGACCCCTACCATATCGTTAACCTGTACGTAGGTATTCGTGAAGAGCAATGGAATATTGAAGTGTTTGCCACCAACCTGTTTGACGAAGAAGCATTGCGCGGTGCCGGCGGTACCGAAGCCACACAGCTTGTCCGCCGACTACCGACTGGCTATGGCATGCGCTTCCCGGTTCCCGGTCGCCGGATAGGTCTGACAGCCAGCTATAACTGGTAATGCCAGGGCCAGCCACACAGGGATGGGTGGCTGTCTGGCAATTTGTTTGCCTCACCCCGGAATCGCCGAATTACTGCGCAGATTCCGGGGCTTTTATCCCTCCCCTCTCGCTTAATACCGAACGACTGAAATTTTTTCCTGCATCCTGCTGATGCTGGTGGCGAAGTTTTCAAGCCGGTGAAAGATCAGTTAGCAAGAAGAAATGACTATTGAGAGTGCCGTTGAAAAATAGTTAAAAGCGCACTGTAATATTTGTAGGGTGGAATATATTCCACCATCACACACCCTACTAGCTTTCCCCACCCAAGTCATTCCCGCGAAGGCGGGAACCCAGTGCCGGGAGATTCCCGCCTAAGCGCACTGCTGTCCGGGGAAAAATCGGGTATTTGCCCAGAGTGCTTGATGTGGCTGCTCTTTAGCGAGACCACCGGCGGTAGACTCAAAAGGGAGGGAGTGAGCAAGGGCTGATGTGTCAGGGGACGCTCAGGCCGTCCATGTACCCAAAGCACTCCCTGTGGTCGCGGGGCAGGCTCGGCGCTCGAGAAAAATGCGTCCTTGCATTTTTCTCGAGCGCCCATGGATGGTTTAAGCGTCCCCGGAAAACCTCTACCCACCTCAGCTCGTTCCTACCCCCTCTACTAGCCCAAACAACCAACAAATTAATTTATTCCGGACAGCAATGCGCCTAAGCGGGAATGACGGAATAAAGTCGTGCTTAGTGAATAGCCCTAATCGTCTCAGGCTGCTCAAGACTGATAAAATGATTGGTCCCTGTGGTCTCAAGAATCGACACACCTTCGTTGCGCTTTTTCCCGTTAGCCGCACTTTCCAGCATACTGGATCGGCTCAGGGAGCTATCCCGCTCACCGACAACCACAGTGATCTCAGGATAAATATCATAAACCTCATAGCCTCGGTCGCGCTGCCACTGGTAAATCGACTGGACATTGGTGACACAGGTGGCATAGCGACGACTGGTACAAAAGATAGATAAACACAGCTGGGTTTTCAGCTCATTCGTTGGTCGCATCATGGGGTTTTTTAACAGTCGCTCGGCGCTGACATTACGCATAAAACCAAAGAAAATCGGCAGGAAGTAAGTCATTATTCGATGGGGCAAGGGATCCGAGCCTATACCGGCAATCCGGGCCTGGGGCAATACCGGCCCCTCCAGAATCGCACGCACCGGACGCTTATCGGAGCGCATTAATAGCGGATATTGTCGCCCGGCTTCCAGCACCACCGCACCACCACGTGAATGACCGTGCACACAAACTTCCCGGCCACGGGCCAAACGCTCAACCACCAACCCCAAATAAAAACCATCGTGTTCAATGGTGCCTTGTTTATAAGGATTATCCGGCCAGGTCAGCGGAAAGGCATAATCCTTTTCCCCTTCCTTTATCTCTCCACCTTTAACGAAAGGACAATGATAATTGGCATTATTGACCAGAATTAATTCGGCTTCTTCGTCTTTATAAAGCTCCTGAAAATAGCGCATATCTTCCAGAAAGCCGGGAAAGCAAACAATGGTACTAGGACAATGATTAATAGCCGGGCGCCGGGCTATATAGGTACTGCCCACTTTCATCAGCTCACCGCTAAATTCCGCACGGTAAACCTGCGGCAAACTGCGCAGGCGCCAGTATTCCCGATAGGCGTGTAAAACCAGCAACAGCGATAGCAGTATTAACAACGTAGTCATCATCTCTTTTAACGGAACTCCAGCTCATCATCATTTTGTCGACCAAGGCGCAAACCAATAAAATCCCGAATATAATTCTGGTAGTTGCGCCAAGGCAGGCGATCGCCATTTTTCGGCATCATATCGCGCGCGCGCAACACATAGCCCGCATCAAAGTCCAGCATCGGTACTTCACCCACATCACCCTTAACTTCAGGCGTCACACTGCTGTAGCCATTGTGATCCATTTTATTCAGCAAGCGACAAACATAGTTACTGGTCAGGTCGGTTTTCAGGGTCCAGGAGGAGTTGGTATAGCCTACGGTAAAGGCCATATTGGGTATACCCGAGAACATCATGCCTCGATAAACATAGTGCTCGGTAATATCGATTGCCTTACCATCGATACTATGAGAGATACCGCCAATAAACTTCAAATTCAAACCGGTTGCCAGTACTACAATATCAGCATCCAGCTGTTTGCCAGATTTAAGCGCAATACCCGCTTCATTAAACTGGCCAATATGGTCGGTTACCACTTCAGCTTGCCCATTGCGGATTACATCAAACATATCGCCATCAGGCACTGCACATAAACGCTGATCCCAGGGATTATAGTCAGGCGTAAAGTGGGGGCGGATATCATAATCCGGACCCAGCGCTTTTTTCACTTCCCCCAGCAGAAACTTTTTAAGCTGGCGCGGTTTTGTACGGGACAGATGGTAGACATAAATCTGGAACAGGACTTTTTTCCAGCGCGTCAGGCGGAAGACCCAGCTATCGGGCAAAAACTTGCGCAGTGTTTTTGCCATCGGATCCTCCGAGGGCACATTGGCAATATAGGTGGGTGTGCGCTGTAACATCACCAGGCTGCTGGTCTCTTTAGCCATAGCTGGCACCAGCGTAACTGCGGTAGCGCCACTGCCGATAACCACAACACGCTTGCCTTTATAATCCAGGTCTTCAGGCCAATGCTGGGCATGAAACACCTCACCCTTAAAACGATCAACGCCATCAAAATCCGGCATATAACCCTGTTCATAATCGTAGTAGCCGCAGCAATTCACCATAAACTTACAGCTAATGGTCACTTGCTCACCTGTATCTCCGCGCTCCGCGGTGATCAGCCAGCGCTTGTCCGTTGATGACCAATCCGCCGCCACCACTTTATGCTGGTAGCGAATCTGTTTTTCAACATCGTATTCCGCAGCAGCTTCACGGATATAGTTAAGTATTTTATAACCGTCGGCGATCACCGACTTATCAGTCCAGGGCTTAAAGCCATAGCTATAGGTGTACATATCACTATCAGAGCGAAAGCCGGGATAGCGGAATAAATCCCAGGTGCCACCGCTGGTTGTACGGGATTCCAATACCATAAAACTTTTGTTGGGACTCTGGCGGCGCAACTGACAGGCCGTGCCGATACCGGCAAGACCAGCGCCAAGGACTAAAACATCTACGGATTCCATACTGTTTTTACTCTTCATATAAGGCTATATCTATAGTTGAGTGCTGGGCGCGCTATACCAGATAGGCGACGACCAGGCGCGCTCCTGAATGGTAGCTGCCAAATCAGAGCGAGGGGGTTGACCGGCACGGATAGCATCCCAGGTTGACCAGCGGCAGACCGGGTTTTCCAGTACGCGCACATAGTAAAAGGCTTGCTGTCCCGGTTTAAAGTTCGGGTCCTGCCAGAGGGTTTTTAACTGGGCCGCACCGACATTGGCGGAGCGGGAACAGTCTTCGAGGTTAACCGTTGCACCGTTATCCGGGCAGCGATGGGTTTTGGGGTCGACACTCAGGCCATCGGAACAGGCCACATCATAGACTTGTTCCTGATGCTCACCGTTTTCCAGCCAGCCTTTGATTATCTGAACCCTTTGTAATTGTGCGGTATTAGGATCGGCCATTGCCCAGGTTAAAAAAGTGGGTTGGCGATTTTCATCGGCTTGCAGAGTACTACCCATGGCAACACCCTGCTCGTAGGCCTGTTTAATCAATTCAGGGTTATCCAGACTGGCATTGGCAAGATCATAGCCGGCAAAAAAGCGTACTTTGATACGGGTACCACTGGTGCCAAACGTTTCCTTGCGACGCAGTGCACCATAAATTGCTTCACGGGTATTTTCTTCCGCCCAGACACCAGTAATGCCAGAGGCGCCCCAGTATTTATAGCCGAAGTGTAAATAATTTTTTCCGTCGACTTTTTCTACCATTTCACTGGCCGCTATTTTAATCAAGGTGCCGTAGAGAAAGCTGGCCGGTACAGAGCCGCGTTTTTCCGGCGTACTGTCGAAGGCACCAATTTTTCCGAAGTAATTATCTTCATAAATCGAGGCGGCAGCAGTATGAGTATCACTGGCTGCGACGACTCCATGCTGAAAAGGGTTGGCACCGTTAGTTTCTGCCAGGGATAAACCGCGCTGCCAGGCGTTCCTTACATAACTGCCACGGGGCTCACCGGGTATGCGGGTGGCGGTGCGCCAGGGAAAAATTTCAAAATCGGCCCACTCATCATTTTTTGATAATAAAGGATGGGTATCAGAAGTCCCTTTAACCTGGGTGATTTCCACCAGCGGTTCATTGCGTAAACGCTGTTCGGCATAGGCCTGGTCAATGGGATTACCGTCCCAGTCAGTCAGCTTAAACATCTGGCCGTTGGAGCCGTTACTGTTATGGGGAATAGACAGGCTTTCAACACCTTGAGCCCGCATCGTATCCATCCAGTCCCACAGTCCTTCAGGGTTTATACTGTTTAAGCGCGAGAAAGGCTGTGCCGGTAAGCGCTCGGTACCGCGGAAAATCACATTGCGGTGCAGGGTCTCCCGTTGCGCTGTGAAAGAGGTATATTCATAACCCGCAAAGGTGGTAAAAAAGCCGGGAGTATAGGCTGCATCCGCAGCTGCTACGGTTTGCTTCCAGGCCGACCGCAATGTGCTGTTAATCACCTCGTTATCAAAGGTACCGTCAAGCAGATTGACCACAATATCACTGGTAAAGTTATTAAAAATTTTATTTCTTTTCGCCAGATCCAGCAGACCACCATCCACGGAAGCATTAATATTGTGGTAGGGCTTTGCCAGTTCGTACTGGGAAAATGCAGTGCTGGTATCAGAGGCTTGATTAATCATGCCAAGCATAACCGCATGATCTGTTACCGCATAAAAATCCAGCGGTTGTACCAACTGCACTTCAAAACCACTGGGGTGAACAATCGGCTCACCCTGGGCATAGCGGTAGGCATCCGCTGGTGTCGCAGTGGTACCAAAGGCCGAAGCATCAAAGGACAAGGTGGTATGTACATGCAGGTCGCCAAAATAGGCATTGCGGTCGGGGTTTGCTGCCGGGCGATTATCTTTAGACTCTACCACTTTTGGAAAGCTAATGACTTTATCACTGGGGGGAATCACAGTATTGGTGTTGCGAAAATAGTGCTGGGCCTCTGCTCGCTTTTCTGCCTGCTTATCGGAGCAAGCTGCGGTCAGGGCAACCACCATTAACAGGGTCAGGCGAATCATCATAAGACACTTCTCTTCTTAGCGACCAGACTGGGTATCAGCTTTACAGCTGAGTTTGATCGTTATTTCAATGTCTCGCATTATAGGGGCTCGCCCTCTAACAGCAGGATCATAAACGGCCAATTACAGGCCTACTCCTCCAATCCTGACCCAAATCAATAATTTGACCGGAAATGCTTACCCGGAAATACGGGGCTTATTGACAACGCCTCGGTACAAACGAAAGAAAACCATCGCGGCAACAGCACTGACCACCATCGTTAATGCCATATTGGTTTGTACCCCAAAGGGCAATACCGTTGAAGCTGACGCCACCAACGAGCCAACCCCAAAACGAAAACTGCCCACCACCGATGAAGCCGTACCGGCAATAGTGGCGTGACGCTGTAATAAGGTGGCCATAATATTAGAGGCCACCATGGAGATGGCGCCAATCATCATCATACAAGGGCCCACCACCCACCAAATACTATCGACAAATAGCGATGGCAATAATAACAGCGCCCCAGCCAGCTGAATATATAACCCCCGCCGCAACATATTAGGCGCCCCCTTTCGTCGAACATGACGACCATTGAGAAAGGTTAATAACATCAGGGCAATAACATTTAACGCAAACCAGTAAGCGACTTTATCCACCGCAATACCAAAACCTTCTATATAAACAAAGGCCCCCGAAATCAAAAATGAAAACAGGCAGGCATAGCTAAAAGCGCCGCTAAACATTAACGTCAGACTAACAGGGTCGGCTAACACTTTGCGATAGTTACGAAGCGTACTACCCAGCGCCATGGGCTGGCGTTTTTCTCTGGGATGGGTTTCGGGAATAAAAAGTGCTATTAGCAAACAGGCTAACAGACCCAGAATGGCCAGCGCCCAAAAAATACTGCGCCACCCCAACCACAGGGCAAGATACCCCCCTGCCAGTGGCGCCAGCAGCGGCGCAATAGTCATAGACAGCACAATAAAACTCATCACCCGTGAATAGTCATCTTGCTCAAAGCGGTCTTTGACACTGGCAGAAATCATCACAGTCGCTGCCGCACCGGCAATACCCTGTAGCGTTCGCCAGAGCAGCAGTTCATTGACGGATTCAACACGGGCACATAACAAGCCGGCAATGGCGAACAACACAGAGCCCGCCAGCATCACCCTGCGGCGGCCAACGCTGTCAGAGATAGGGCCAACCAACAGCTGCCCACAGGCAAACCCCAACGTAAATACCGTCAGGGTTTGCTGTACTTGCACAGCGGAAGCATTAAAGGTTTGGGCAATGGCGGGCAGCGCTGGCAGATACATATCAATCGCCAGCGGTGTTAGCGCCACAATAAAGGCTAACAGCGCAATGAGCGGGATAGTTAAGCGCTGTTGTGAGTGAGCGTTAGTGATCATAACAGTGTAAAACACTCCTCTGCGGATTAATCCAGACAGGATTGCTCCATACGCGCTCACGAATGCTGGCGGCTACCCGGTAGTTAGCGTTCGAAATTATAGCGTACTGTAGCACCATAAGTTTTCGGCGGCGTCAGGAAGTAAGCGGTGTGACCCACGTAAGCATTGCGACCCGGCGTCAGACTGGCGTATTCATCATCGGTCAGGTTTTTACCCCAGATCGAAATATTCCACTGATCATTGCGCCAACCGGTTCTCATATTGACCAGCGTTCTGTCATCGACATCCTTTTCCTGATAGTTGGGAACACCGGTGGTGATATGGTCATCCTGGTAGGTATAGTCGCCACGCAGGAACAGCATACCGTCACCCAGCGGGAAAACCACCGTCGCACCCAGGTTACCGCTGTAATCCGCGGCGTGAAGTAAAGGCCGCCCTTCAGAAGGTCCCTCGGTCACCTCGTAGTTATGCAAATAGATAACGCCAGCGCTCAGGGTCAGATTGCTAAGTGGCCGTGCTTCAAGTTGTATATCGATACCGGAAGTTTCCGCCTCGCCCTCGTTGACAACAATAGTGCCCAGGCCATCTTCTCGCCCTCGTTGAGTTTGGTAATCCTCAATTTCGGTCAGGAAAATAGCCGCGTTCAAGCGCACACTGCTATCAAACAGGGTGGACTTCAGGCCCACTTCATAGCTGGTGGTAAATTCATCGTCAAACTCACGCTCTTCGACAGTACCGTTAACACCATTAAAATTGCCCGATTTGGTGCCGGTTGAAGCACTGGCGTAGACCATACTGTCGTCACCCACGTCATAGGCCGCTTTCAGCAACCAGTCGACATTCTCACTGTTGCGGTCCAAAACCGCATCTATGGGTTCGGCAGATAAATCGAACAGCGTATCCAGACTGTCATCCCCGGCGGCAAGCGACGTAGAAAAATTATCAACGTATAAATCAGCTTCCCTGTCTTCTTCTGTCCAGCGTATACCGCCGGTAAAGTGCCAACGGTCAGCTACATGCCAGGTGGCCTGGCCGAAAACGGCGAATGTCTGGCTATCCCAGATATTTTGCCCAAACAGATAATCGCCCGGCTGCGCTACCGTAGAAACATCACCCGGCAGGCCTTGCTGACCGGCAATGGTAAGAAAGTCTTCACCCAGAACGGTGGTAGGGCCGCCGTCACCACGCTGGATTTCCTGATCGTAATAAAACAGGCCCAACATATAGTCGATATCGCCATAGCTGGAAGTCAGTTGCAGTTCCTGGGACAGGCTCTCCCCGGCTGAGTACTCCTCAAGCGTGTACATAACATCCAGCTGGGAACGGTCGGCATCGCTACTGCTGTAATAATCGTAGTCACTCCAGGCCGAAATCGAGGTCAATGTCCCCCAACCCAGGTCGTAGTCGATATTCAGGGAGACCATGCTGGACTCCATATCAAAGCTACTGTCCTGATTCACGCCGATCTCGTAGTCATAGGGGTCATTTTTGTCCCGTGGATAGCCCTGGTTCTCCAGCTCGTCCTGGACAATATTTTCATGCACTACGTCAGCGGCACAACAGGTAACATCCCTGCCCATAGTAGAACCACTTAGCAGAATGCTGAGTTGGTCGCTGGGCTCCCAGATAATTTTTCCCTGTATATTCCAGTCATCAGCGTCATTCTGGTCATTGCCGCCCACATTGTCATAGTAACCATCGTGCTGGTGAGTATTCCCCGACAAACGATAGGCTACCGTATCACTGATGGGGCCGGTCACAGCCACGGTTAGCTGGGTCTTATTGTAATTACCGGCAGTGGCCTCAATATAGCCTTCAACCCCTTCAAAGCTGGGTCGCTTGGTAAACACACTAATCAGGCCAGCATTGGTATTCTTACCGTACAGTGTTCCCTGCGGCCCCTGTAACACTTCGATACGCTCTATATCAGTCAGGTCAGACATCCCCAGCCCGGAACGCCCCATAAATACACCGTTAACAAACAAACCAACAGAAGGTTCCAGCGCAGGATCGTTTTGCGAGGTGCCGATACCCCGAATAGCAAGCTTGGTATTAAAGGGGCTGGAATTACTGGTGACCGTAAGACTTGGGGTCATAATCGCCAGGTCATTGGCATTATTTATGCCCGCCTCCTGAATGGTTTCCGCGTTAAAAGCATTCACCGCCACTGGCACATCTTGCAGGCTGGCACTGGTCTTGGTTGCCGTAACAACCACTTCTTCAAGCTGAGCCCCATGGGCAACAGAAATCGATCCCCCCAGTGAAAAAAGTACTGCAGCAACCAGTGGTTTGATTGTTCTCATCGTTATACCCCAAAAATTTTATTGTGTTTTATCCGCGGACTATAAGACTGCCTGATATCAAAAGGGGAATCATATTCGGTCAAAAAAGTACTGTTTTCCTGTGACAAAAAAACATAATAACTGACCGAAAATGATTCCCGTTTTCCAGCAGCCCAGGCGTATTGTTGCGATCGTTTAAAAAATGTTCGTAACGACACAGGGGCCTTTTACCCTGAATAAAAGAACCATAAACCAACAATAAATCAGGCAGTCGGCGCTAATGATTTTTTCCAATGGCAGATTTTCACTAAACGATGACATTGTCAGTATTGTCTATGTTTCACTGCTGGAAGACGTACTGAAATCAGCCGGTTATGAGCCCGAAAAAAACTGCGGACTGAGCGAAGACCTGACAAATTTTCGTAAGCGGATAAGTTCCGAAGAATATATCAATGTACTGGAGAGAACCTTAAAGCCAACCGTGGCAGCCGGCCTGGGTTTTGAATACGGTAAACTACTCGATATTTCAGCCGCCGGCACCCTGGGCCAACTTTTGATGTCCAGCCGCGATATTAAACAGGCGCTGGAATTATTTCTTAAATATTTTTCATTATTATCATTGCCCGTTCTTATTGAAATTTCCCCCGATGAAAAGGGCTACCATATTGAATTCAATCGCTTGTGTCCAAGGGAAACATCCAACCCGGTCAAGTGGTTTTTAACTGAATCCTTTCTTTATAACTGGTTGCACCAGGCGCGTTTTTTAACCGGTAAAAACCTGAAATTCGGCAGTGTTTCTGTCACCTATAAACGCCCACCCCATTGGCGTATGTACCAGGGCATGTTTGGTTGCGAGGTGGAATTTGGTGCAAAAACAACAGCCATTTTCCTGGATCGCGATTATATGATGAGCCGTATACCAACCAGTAATGAAACGGTACGAAAAATTAAAGAGACCCAATGTAAAACCTTGCTGGAAAAATGGCATTCAGGATTATCTATTGAAGAACAAATTACCAACCAGTTAATCGCCTGCATGCCCATCATTCCCTCTCTGGAATGTATGGCTGAAAAACTCCATCAATCACGCAGCACACTAAGCCGTAAATTGCGCGATAACGATAGCAGCTATCAGACCATTACTGATAATTTTCGCCGAGATATGTCAATGGACCTGCTTAACAATACTGACCTGACCATCTGCGAAGTCGCCGAGAAAGTCGGGTTTAGTGATGATTCGAATTTTCGGCGAGCTTTTAAAAAATGGACTGGCATTGCGCCCTCGGATATCCGGAGCAGCCATACTCAAAACCCCGAAGGAACCCACTAACAAACACTAACATCAACACAAAGCTGAGCTTAAAACACTTATAGAACAAGCTTAAGCAAAAAAATAATAGAGAAAATTGGAGTACAAGTCATGACCCCCTTATCGCCCCCCTGCCAAAAAACACTTTTAGCTACCCTTATCCCCCTGCTGCTGTCAGGCTGTGGCGGTGGCAGCAGTGTCGACCCCGCCGAGCCTGAAGCTCCACTGTCCGGTGTGTTTATCGATAGCCCGGTAAGTAATATCAACTACCAGACCAAAACACTGAAAGGTGTCACTGATAGCAACGGCGCTTTCCAATATATGGAAGGGGAAGTAGTCACCTTTTCCATTGGCGAAATTGAAGTGGGAAGAAGCCAAGGGCAAGAACAGATAAGCCCTTTGGATCTGGTGGGAACAGAAGACAGCGAGAATATTGAGGTCATCAATATCGCCAGATTACTGCAAAGTCTGGATGCGGATGGTAACCCTGACAATGGTATAGAAATTACTGAGCAGGCCAAAGATAACGCCCTGACTCCTGTGGACTTTGCTGCCGATAACTTTGACGAGCAGGTTATTAACCTGGTGGCTAGTAGTGGCTCTGAAACAACAGAACTGATCAGCCCCAAAGCAGCCCGAAATCATTTGGAAGCGTCTCTGGCGATCATCCCTGTAGACTCTGACAATGACGGGGTTCGCGATAGTGAAGATGAGTATCCGGATAACAGTTTTGAATCTAAAGATACTGATGGCGATGGGGTTGGCGATAATGCCGATGCATTCCCTACCAATAAGGAGGAGACCGTAGACTCAGATGGCGACAATGTCGGTGACAATAGTGACTTTGCCCCCTTTGACGCTTCGATACAAACGATCTGCGATGATACCAAGCAACCATTACAAGATCGTGACAACGCCGGCTGCTTCGAAGACTCCGATGGCGATGGCGTTAACGATGGCTTTGATGCGTTTCCAAATGACGCTTCCGAAACAACAGATAGCGATGGCGATGGCGTCGGCGATAATGCAGACGCGTTCCCTAACGACGCCGGTGAAATCTTGGATTCAGATGGCGACGGGGTTGGCGACAATGCCGATGCCCTTCCAAACGACAATACAGAAACCACTGATAGCGACGGTGACTTGGTAGGAGATAATGCAGACGCATTCCCAGGTAATCCTGGAGAAAGCGTTGACACCGACAAAGATGGCGTTGGCGACAACGCTGATGCCTTTCCTAATGATATGACAGAAACGGCAGATACCGATGGCGACGGGGTTGGCGATAATGCCGATGCATTCCCTACTAATGCGGAGGAAACCGTAGACTCAGATGGCGACAATGTCGGTGACAATAGTGACTTTGCCCCCTTTGACGCTTCGATACAAACGATCTGTGATGATACCAACCAACCAGTACAAGATCGTGAGAACGCCGGCTGCTTCGAAGACTCCGATGGCGATGGCGTTAACGATGGCTTTGATGCGTTTCCTAATGACGCTTCCGAAACAACAGATAGCGATGGCGATGGCGTCGGCGATAATGCAGACGCGTTTCCTAATGACGCCGGTGAAAATTTGGATTCAGATGGCGATATGGTAGGCGACAATGCCGATGCCTTTCCATATGACAATACAGAAACCACTGATAGCGACGGTGACTTGGTAGGAGATAATGCAGACGCATTCCCGGACGATGCTACCGAGACAACGGATACTGACGGTGATGATGTGGGCGACAATGCTGACGCGTTCCCACATGACCCCAGTGAATGGGCAGATAGTGACGGCGATAGCGTTGGAGATAACGGTGATTATGCGCCTAATGACGCGAGTATTCAGACTTTATGTCAAGCTGAGCCCAGTGCAGAAGAGTGTCGAAACGATCCCCCTGTCGCAGTTATTTCAACCAGCGAGAACAGCCCAGCCATAAACACATTAATTGAACTTGATGCCAGTAACAGCTCGGACCCTGAGGGCGAGTCGATCACCTGGCGCTGGAGCCTCCTCCCTGCCAATACTACTGCCTTTTTTATTGAAGATGATGAGACGGAAGAGACAAGCGTTAATGTCGGCAACCTTTCGGGTACACTGATTGTTAGCCTGGAGGTCTCCGACGGCGTTAATACAACGTCCACCCAGGTACCCATCAACGTGACCAATGCCACTCCTGTCGTTGAAGCAGGCGCAGACCAAAACGCATTGATCAACCAAACCATTGATCTTTTTGGTAGCGCCACAGACAACGAAACCGATAGCGAGTCGTTAAATTACAGATGGAGTGTTATCCCCGAGAATGCTGGCACCTTCGGCAATACAGCATCAGCTATTACAACCTTTACCTTTGGTGGCGATCCGGGCGGATTCACTCTCAGGCTGACAGCTGATGATGGCGAGACAGAAAATTTTGATGAAATACTGGTACAGAGCTGCGCGGCCACCCCTGGTACATACTCAATGGAAGGCACAGTGAAAACTGTTGCGCCAATTGGTGAAAGCTTCGCCATAGCCGTTGAACAGCAAGTGCAATGGGGCTTTGATATTGATAGCACCGTAACGGGTTTGGTCTCGGCAGGTGATATTAGCGGTAATTATGCAACAGATCCAAGGGATGCGGCTGACGGTGCTCGATTTGTCGTTTGGGCTATTGGCGGCGTCGGGACCTCACCCGTTGTTCCTATTCTGTTTAACGGTACAACGGGCATTAACTCTACTACCATGACTGTCGACGGCACAAACGTAACCGGCGGCAGCATTGAATTTTTTGGTAACGCAGGTACCGGCCAACAAGCCACTATCCTGATTGATTTTGACGCCGGCACCTTTGATATCTGGTCCGGCACTACCAGCTTTGGCGGAGATAAGACCAACATCTTTTATGGTGCCGGGGGCACCATCAATACCGTTACCAGGCCCAACTGTGTTGGGCAAAACTGAGCCAATAGGGTGACTGGGAGGTGGTCACTGGTAAAAAATCAGTGTCCCCTTGGCCAGTTTTTTTGTAAAACACCTAACAGCTTCTGCACAGATACTGGCGTTGTACACACCGTGTATAACGCCAGGTTTTTATACCTATTGATACCACTGACTTCTTAAATAAGCGCTACTCCTAACGGCACCACCGACTATCTGCAAGAGACTCTTATTCAGGCATCAGTCTTTAACCTTGACCATGATGGCATACTGGGCTGCCCTGCTTGCTATAAAACCCGCGGCCTCGCGAAGGAAGGCATCTTCTATGACTTCGAAGTAGGCTACAACCGGCAGCGGCGACACAGTCATCCGGGCGGTGTCAGCCCAGAGGCGTTTAAAACAGCCTCAAAATTAGCGCCGGGAGTGTTATAAAAAGTTTTGGCAATCCATACTCTTAGGGTTTCTTTACTACTAACCATGCAATGATATGCACCCCACATCAAGGTAGCAGGAAGATAGGAAAAACAGGGATAGCTATGGAAAAATAAATCATAAAAAAACCCCTGCATACTAATATGCAGAGGCTAACGGGAAGGTGTATATCCTTATACTACTCTGTCCTGAAACCTAAACGAGGAATTTATGCTGCGCGGCGTTTACGACCAACACCAGCCAGACCGACAAGCGCTGAACCAAACAACCAGGCTGCAGCAGGTACGGGTACTGCTGAAGGTGGAGGCGCCGTCAGGGTACCACCGCCACCATATTGGAATACGCTGGTATCTCCGCCAAAGCTGGTAGTGCCGGACCAGATATCAAAGGTGCCGGCGTCAAAATCAACCAGGATAGTGGCTTGTTGGCCAGTAGCTGCGTTACCATAAAACTCAATGCTGCCGCCAGTGACAGTCGTAGCATCAGTGGTCAGGCTAATAGAGTTAATGCCATTTGTACCGTTTTTCAGAATAGGAACAACGGGTGTAGTCCCGACGCCGCCAGCACCCCAAACGACAAATCGAGCACCATCTGCGGTAGCCGTTGTTCCATTCGTTGCATAATCACCACTAATATCTGATGCTGTGATTGCACCACCAAAGGCTGCATCATCAATATCAAAACCTACTGAAACGTCCTGGCCAACGACCATGCCAAAAGCGTCACCAAATGGCGCAACAGTATCAAGGGTACCGCTAAAGCCGACTGTAGCCGCCTGTGCTGAAACACTAGCTACCGATACTGTAATAGCAGCTGCCAATTTAGATAAATTCATTTTTTTCATAATTTTTCTCCGAGAGAATGTTTTATTGTTGTATTTCCGACGATTAAAACCATCGGAGCTAACAATATCAGCGCCCCACTTAATGAGAAGGTTAGATAATCTCAATATGAGACAGGTGTGACACTGATAGGACTGTCGAAATAATTAACGATTTTTCTTACAGCTAAAGAGCCGGTTTGAAGGGAGGGACTACTACTGGCTTTTTCGCCCGACAAGCCAGTAAATACGGGGGTATAGCTACCAGCAAGGCGATCATCAAATAATAGAATCTTGCAGTAAAAAACAGAAAAACTGACCCGGTAAAATATGATAACTATTTACAATAAGATACCAACACCAGGAAAAAATTAAGGATTTACCGGAGACAAACCGCCACCTGCCAACACATAGCCGGCAATCATCCAGCAGTGACTGATAGCACCAATAAACACAAAACCATGCCAGATTGCATGGTTAAACGGGATGCGTTTATTGATATAAAAAATAACACCCACACTATAGGCCGCACCGCCCAGTAATAGCAAAATAAACGCGACTAACGTCAGCACCTGGTATAGCTGGTAAATCACTAACACCGATAACCAGCCCATAATTAAATAGCTAATGATCGAAAATCGTTTAAAACGCCCAGCATAAAACGCCTTAAAAACAACCCCCATTAAGGCCATACTCCATACAATCACTAATAACATATCTGGCAGTGTGCCCTGTATCGAAATCGTTAACATGGGGGTATAGGTACCAGCGATCACCAGGTAAATAGCACAGTGGTCAAAGCGTTTAAAGAGTTGTTTGGTTTTAGGGTGACTAATAGCGTGGTAAAGCGTCGAGGATAAAAACATCAGTATTAAACTGATTCCGTAGACCACAATACCGGCTTTCTGTCGCAGGCTATGCTCTGCCGGCATCACGTTTATCATATAAACCAGCGCGGCAATGGCCACAAAAAAACCGACGCCATGGGTAATTGCGTTAGCCAATTCTTCGCGAGGTGAATACGGGGCGGTATAAGAATTTAGAGAAGACATGATAGATGATTCACCACACCCCATTGTTGGGTGGATTAAAATCCACCCTACCCGTTGGAATTATGCTGCCTGGTATTAGACCCAAAAGCCGGAAATATCACCCTGCAAATTGGCCGCTTATGATCCCCTGACTTTTATAAGCCGGATTAAAATCGGTAAAGCTCATCATAGATGCAAAAGAGGCCATCTGCGGCAACGCCAAAAGGCGATAGGCTATCCTTTACCTTATGAAACGCTGCTTTTGGCAGGGTCTCTTTTTAATCGGTATGGCTAATAATTATAGTGAGCCCTATTTAAATTATGGAATCATATTCGGACATATTAAGACGGATACCTTGTTCAGGCTGAGCGTAATCACTAGTCACAGGAATAAAATGAAAGCAAACCGACTACACTACGACGTTTTCAGGCAACTGATGTCTGAGCTGGAAAAGGCAAAAATCACTCAGGACAAGTTTTTGTCCACCGTCCGTAAACGGGGCGTGGTACTGCCAGACGCCAGTGGTGCCGTCTTTTCAGGGGCTGACTCGCTCATCTTTCTGGAAACCGCTATCGACCTGACCGGTGACCCCTGCCTTGCCATCCGGCTTGGACAAAAGATTGGTATTGAAAGCTATGGGACCTTTGGCTTTGCCCTGATGACCTGTGCCAATCAACGGGAATCCATTGCCTTGCTGGAGCGCTATGGCAAGATCGTATTTGAACCGGCCTGGCAATCTTACGAGCAGGATGGCGGATTAATATTGCGAGTCAATTTCAATACCGGAACACCCGAGCAACAACAACTGGCCACCGAGCTGTGTATTTCAGCACTCACCTCCGTGGGCACCTCGCTGAACAGGGGCCACACCGGCGGTGCCGAGATACAACTCACCTACCCTGAGCCACCTCACCTGGCCTACTACCAGAGTGCTTTTCCCGTACCGATAAAGTTTAACGCTGATCACAACCAACTATGGTTGCCATCAGCTTTGCTGGATACACCCGTTAGGACCGCCAACCCCTCCGAACACGTCGTCTTTCACCAGCAGTGCGAAGAAATGCTGCGCAGCCTGGACAGCGTCCAGAACACCACCACCGCCGTACGGCGCTTGCTGATCCAGTCTGCCGGGCAATTTCTCAATATCTCCGAAGTCGCCGATCGCCTGCATGTCAGCGAACGCACACTTAGACGTCGCTTAAGTGCTGAATCCACCACTTTTACCGTGGTGTTTGAGGAAATCAGGAATTTACTGGCAAGAGAGTACCTTAGCGAAACCTCATTAACTGTCGCAGAAATCGCTTATCTGCTGAACTATGCAGAGACGGTCAATTTCCGTCGGGCCTTTGTACGCTGGAATGGACAAACGCCGAATGAATTCCGCAAACAGCCATCCAGCTAGTGTTTAATTAATACCTGACACTCTGTAATCGGTTTTATCAGTAGCAGTGCCTTGACCGGGAACCCGCCTTTTTATAGAAAGAAAGTGCCTAACCCGTTTTTTATATCTGATAATTCTCTTTTATATTGATTAATTCGCATTTTTAATCCGGACCGGGTTCACCCAGCGCGTTTAACAAACCCGTCAATAACCCCCTTGGCTGAAAATGATTCCCTTCTAAAACTATTTCTCCAGTAAATTACCCGCCTGATTTTGATTCTATAAGAAGAGCACCAGCCAATGAATTTTACCACCGACCCCCGTTTTAATTTCGCCCGCCAGCAAATTGCAGACAGCAATACCGATAATTACACCTCAGTACTGGATCTGTTTGAACGGGCCTGTACTGAATATGGCGACAGTATTGCCTTTACCTGTCTGGAACAGGATATCAGCTTTGCACAAATCGAAAAGCTGTCAGCGAGCTTTGCTGCTTATCTTCGCAGTGAAGGCGGTTTGCAGCCGGGTGACCGGGTGGCCATTCAACTGCCTAACCTGATTCAGTATCCAGTGGCGGTCTGGGGTATTCTGCGGGCCGGCCTGGTACTGGTAAATACCAATCCCCTGTATACCGAACGGGAATTGCGCCACCAGTTTCAGGACAGCGGTGCCAAAGCGGTAGTGATACTGAATGAATTTCTGCCAACGGCGGAAAAAGTGATTCCTGATACTGATATCCAACTGGTTATCTCGACCAATGTCTTCGATATGATTGAAGCCCAGCCTGCACCGGAACACCAGCTGGAAACTTCAGTGACTTTGCAGACTTTACCGGCCGCTATCGCTTCTGGTGAAAACCAGGACCTGCCAGCTTCCCGCCCTACTCTGGACGATATTGCCGTACTGCAATATACCGGCGGCACCACTGGCGTTGCCAAAGGCGCCATGCTAAGTCATGGTAATCTGATTGGCAGCGTAGCCCAGGGTAAAAAACATTTTGAGCAAGGCAATACTTCTATTAGCGGTCTATTGATAGCCCCGCTACCCATCTACCATATTTTTGGATTCTGCGTTTATCTGTGTGGCAATTTTGCCGCCGGCGGCCAGTCAGTACTGATCCCCGATCCTCGCAACCTCGATAGCCTGCTGGATGTAATGAAAGCGTTTCCTTTTACCGGTTTTGCCGCCGTTAATACCATGCTGGCCGGTTTAATGAATAATCCTAAATTTGATGACGTGGACTGGTCACACCTGAAATGGACGATAGTCGGTGGCGCAGCCCTGGTTCCGGATATCGCCGAACAATGGGAACGGCGCACCAACACCCGCTTAATTGAAGGCTATGGCTTATCTGAAACCACTGCCAACCTGACATTGAATATGCCCGAAACACGCTGTATTGGCACCGTGGGCAAAGCCTTTGGCTTCCAGGATATTAAATTAGTGGATCAATCCGGCCAACAGGTCGCGGACGGCGAAAAAGGTGAAGTCTGGGTCCGTGGTCTGAACGTTATGATGGGCTACTGGCAACGGCCTGAGGCGACTAACGAAGCTGTTGATCCGGAAGGCTTTTTTAAAACCGGCGATATCGCTGTAAAACTGGAAAACAGTTTTTATAAGATCGTAGACCGCATTAAGGATATGATTATTGTGTCCGGTTTTAATGTCTATCCCAATGAAATCGAAAACCTGATTACCAGTCACCCCGATGTGTTTGAATGCGCGGTTATAGGCGTTAAGGATAATCAAACCGGGGAAGCGGTTAAAGCCGTCGTTGTGCGCAACAATAGCGCTCTAACCGCAGAGCAGCTGACTGCGTTTTGCCGTGAAGGGCTTACCCCTTACAAGGTGCCCAAGCAGATTGAGTTTCGTGACGACTTGCCCAAGTCCACCGTCGGTAAAATTTTACGGCGCGAGTTGCGCTAGATCACAGCAACGGATTCAGCCAGGATACCGGCTGCGATATCGGGCTGACGCTGATTATTGATTAAACGATTGGCGGCTCGAATGGCATCACAGCTTGACCAGCGACAGGTCGTGTTCATTAACACGCGAACATAGTAAAAAGCACTTTGATTCGGATCGTAATCCGGGTCGCGCCAAAGGTTTTTAATTCAGCTGCACCGGAGCCGGCACTATACTGGAAGGTGGACAAATCGCCGCTGGCACCATTTCAAATCATTAACGGAAAAAAGGCTATGAAACAACCACCAAACGCACGCTTACGTCAAAAGTACCTTTACAGCTGCTCTGTACTTCTACTTAGTTGGCCGCTCACAGGTTGTAGTGACGACACCAGCGCTGACACCACTGGGCCTGCTATTACTCTAAATGGAAATGCGAATATTGAAACCACGATGCTTTTTGCCGCAATCTTCGCGGTGCTGCATGTGATCTTTACCCTGCGTGTAGGCGGCTATCGCTTCCGCAGCCGTATCAGCCTGGGGGACGGCGGTGACAACGAATTGCGCAACCGGATCCGCGCCCACGGCAACTTTGTTGAGCAGGTGCCCATTGCGCTGTTGTTGTTACTGCTCAATGACCTCAATGGGCTGGCCGACAGCACATTGATGATCCTCGGTAGTGTGTTGCTTGTTTCTCGCCTGCTGCACTATGTGATGATCGTGTCCCGTTCACTGCCCATTGTGCTCAGGCCGATTTCAATGATAGGGACACTGGGTACTATACTCGCCAGTGCCATCTTGTTGCTTGTATAGCTTCCGGCTCTGGTTAGGCCCAGGTTGGGGTAACGACGACAACACACAGTAGAACGCCAAGCAGTATTCGGTTTTTCCTGGACACAACGTGATCACATTAAACTCAGGGTTAACCGCCTGACCATACTGGCGGCACGCCCAGTAAGCGGCGGCACCTGGGATCTCTTATTGCGGGTCAATAAATCTTGGCGCACGTTTTTCAAAGTTGGCGGTTACCGCTTCAATCTGGTTGGGTTTACCCATCAGCGCATCCTGCTCAACGGATTCAGCCAGGATACCGGCTGCGATATCAGGCTGGCGCTGATTATTGATTAAACGCTTGGCGGCACGAATGGCATCCGGGTTTTTATGGGCAATCTGGGCTGCAGTTTCCATCGCGTCGGCCAGCGGATCTTCGCACAGGCGTGTGGCAAAGCCGTAACGCTCAGCCTCTTCGCCAGTAAACACACGGGCGCTATAGGTTAACTCGCGAATAATATCTTCGCGCACATAGGCACCCCACAGTTGGGTTCCGGCCATATCTGGCACAATACCCCATTTCATTTCCATAATGCTGAGTTTGGTTTGCGGGTGGATATAGCGCATATCGGCACCACACATAACTTGCAGCCCGCCTCCCAGGCAGCTGCCGTGAACAGCCGCAATCACTGGCACGGGAACTTCATGCCACACCCAGGCCGCCTGCTGGAACAGATTACAAACACCATGGCTACGCTCAAGTAGATCCGGGGCGCCGCCGGACATCATCAATTCCATATCCAGCCCGGCACAAAAGGCTTTGCCCGCACCGCTTAGCACAACAACCCGCACACGGGTATCACTCTTGATCGCCTCACCGGTTGCCGCCAGCGCCTTAAACAAATCCAGGTTTAATGCATTCATCTTGTCCGGACGATTCAAGGTAACCCTGGCTATCCCCTGTTTAATTTGATAGTCAATCACATTACTCATCGTCAACTCCCAGGCCTGCTACCGCATCGTTATACAGAGACGACGAAGGTAAGCCTTTTTCATCGAATCCAGGTTGCCCCGCGTCCCTCTCCGGGTAATATATCGCCGGAGGAGCCCCTGTCCCCAGGTCAGTATAGAGACGTTGTTTAACACTGTATGAGTAATTGATGCTCAAGACCGGCTTTCCGGTGAACCGGAACTATTTAGTGACCTTCAATCAAGACCCAGGGCACGTTGCTCCTTCTCCAGCACTGCCGCTACCTGCGGCTGCGCCCTTACCCGCGCTACGAGTCCGGCCAGGTTCGGCCAGCGCGACTCATCGACCTCGTAGCCCGCATAAGCTGCATTGATAAACGGACTCGCGATGCTCAGGTCTGCCATCATGAAATCGCCGAAGATGAAGCGTCCCGTGGGTATCTGGCTTTCCAGGTAGTCCAACATGGGGGGCAGATCCTTTTCGATGATACGAGCGATGAGTTCTTCATCTGGCTCCTGCTTGAATGCCAGAGGGCGCATAAAGCGCTGAAAAAATATACTGGCGGCCAATTCAGAAACACGACCACCCGCCAGGTCTTCGTACCACAGCGCCCTTGCCCAATCATCGGCCCTCATAGGATAAAGCCTGGGCTTAGGATAGGCGTCATCCAGATACTGGCAGATCACCTTGGAGTCGCACAGCGTCAAGTCTTCATCCACCAGAGAGGGAATCTTGCCTAGCGGATTGATCTTGAGGTATTTAGCATCCTCGGAGAAAGGCATCTGCCTGACTATTTCATAGGGGACATCCTTGATGTCTAGTGCAATAAACACTTTGCGCACGTAGGGGGAACCGTGCACGCCATACACTTTGATCATCCTACTACCTCGCTTAGAAGTTGTACCTTGTCTGCATCGCGATGGAACGCGGCCAGTTCGGCAGGGCAAAGTAGCTGTTCGAGTTGGAGATAGGCACGTCCTGATTCCAGAGTATTTTCATTGTCATCCTCGAGACCATTTATATTGCGCGGTTTCATTAAAGTCGCTTCAACTGGGGTGGTTTCCAGGTTCGCTCAATCATTGCTTTCTCGGGGCCGTATACTCTTAATGTAATTCGAGTGAAAGACTCGCCCGCCGGTAACCAGTTGCCAACCATTCCCTCAGGAGGCTTGCCACCGATCAGAATCCGCAGACTGCCGTCGTCTTCGTAGATCAAGTCCCCTGAGTTACCGCTGATGGCATAGCGGTCATAGTCGTTGAGCATCAGGTTGGCGTCCTGGTCGTAAACGGTGAGTGACCAGAAAAACCTGGCTGGCGGAGTTAGTCCCGGCGGGAAGCGGAGTTCGTAGGTATGCTCGCTGGTAATGCTGTCACCGTTCTGATCTTTAGCCCTGGCCATATACATGGCTTCTTCTGCATCATTGGCGACGATGCCCCGCATCGACTGAATGGCTCCGCGGATATAAAAATTACCGTGAATCCCGGAGCGCCCGAAGCCCACTGGTGGCACACCCCAACCGTTGACCTTGTTCTCTTCAGAGGTGGCATGGGCACGCATGATCATGATGCCATCAAGCACTGCCTTGGCCAGACCTGCCTGCTCATTTTCCTCAGCCTGGGATACATCCTGATTCGGCCCAATATGTAACGCGGCCCAATCGTTTAAATAGCGCTGATCACGCTCAGGCACACCATTGACGGTCATCGCGTGATTGACGGTGCGCCAGAAAGACATCGGATCTGAGATCACCATTTTTTTCATGTAACTCACCACATCGGATTCAAGCAGAACATCACTGAATTCGCCGACATCGGGAACAGGCGGGTGCGCAGGCCGGGGTGGATTTTCCTGACCCCAGTCACTCAAGCCCACAATCTGCATTTGTGACTGTATGGCTGCAACCACTGCCTGATCACTGGGATCATTGAAGTCAGCATAAATTCTGGCCATGGCATAAAACCAAGGTGTTGGATTATGGGCTACAAACTCCACATCGTCGGGCAAGTCTCCCTGCCAACCCGGTGGCACGATCGCATAATTACCACCACCATTGCCATGGAGGCGCTTGCTGATATAGGCAAAGTTGTCGGAATCAAAACCCGCCAGCTCAATGGCAAAATATCGCTCACCCGGAATCTCCGGCACCGTAATAATGATCGGCTGCTCTTTGGCGTATAGCCAGGCAGGCGAGTAGAGCGTATCGGCATTCGGCGCGCCACCGTCGCGATAGTTTTTAGGATCGACAAACGTCGCGTGCCAGAACTGGTTTATCGCGTCCACTGGTACTTGCTGACCCTCCGGCGCTTCAGGCTGACCCCACTTATAGCGAAGCACTGTGTTCAAATAATAGGGAAACGCGTAAATCAGTGCGTCCACACCTTTGCTGTAGGCGTACTGTTGGCGCCAGTCTTTATTGAAATTGACCTGCCAGTAACTGCCGCCGGCAACAACCAGTGCCACTACCAGGGCGATCAGTATTTTTATCGATGCTGATTTCACTTTGCTCTACTCCGACTGATTTCTTTAACGATGTATTTTTCAGTAATGCTTTTCTTTTTGCTTTTAAGCAATATAAATTCGATATAGCAAACCGTGCGCGCCACTGGTCGAATAGACATCCCGGTTTAAACCCGGATAAAACGCCATCGCCGCTTCAAAACGTCCCCCCGTGGCAACTCGGCCTTTTTCCAATCCGGTTTCTATATCCAGCACCACCGCATCGACGTTTTTATCTTCCAGTACATCATCAACAACCACTTCACCGGTATCCGGGTAATAGAACACCTGGCTGGAGTTGCCGATATCGTGTACCCACAATTCTTCAAAACCTGCCGACCCGTTAAAGCGCCAGGCACCGGTTTTCCGGTTAGCGGTGTCAAAGGTCAGCAGAATCCGCTTATCCTGAACATACAGCGGGGATGAGTTGTGTCCACCATTGGGTAAACCAAACGGCGTTAGAACATCAGTTGAACGACTGTCTATCGTGGAAACTCTGTGTACACGCACCGGAGCACTACCGGGCTCTGAAAATGCCAGGGGTTTGCTGCCAACCGGGTAGGCACGCATAATCGTCTCGAGTGGTGGCGTGTCACCCATATCCATAAACCAGACACTGTCATCACCCACGGTATTGCACCAGGCAAAGCTTTGGTCTTCACCGGGCAAGTCATAGGAAGCGCCCCAGTTTTTATCCAGCTCCAGCTGTTGATCTTGATATTTCAGGCGATGAATATGGGTCGGTGTAGTGGCATAGATAAAGTCCCCTTCCGGGGTCGGGTCGACACAGAAGCGGCCAATCGAAGCCCCCACATACTCATGCCTGATAA
The DNA here is from genome assembly GCF_002117105.1 of Oceanicoccus sagamiensis. Classification (GTDB taxonomy): domain Bacteria; phylum Pseudomonadota; class Gammaproteobacteria; order Pseudomonadales; family Dasaniaceae; genus Oceanicoccus; species Oceanicoccus sagamiensis. The sequence continues at coordinate 117,993 of NZ_CP019343.1, forward strand.
GGACTTCCAGGGTATGGGGATCAAACACGGTAAAGACAGATTTTTTGCTGTGATCGTGTTCCAGATTACGGGTAATCATCATGCCATCGGATAACAAACTGATACCGTTATGGGCATGATCCACGGGCAATTCCAGCTCCGCAATAAGCTCAAGGTCCTGGGTCAGTTTATGGATGCGATTGCCAAAACCGGTAATCAGGGTGCCGTCCGCCAGCACCGACGCGCCACCGCACCAGTTATGCCCGCCGGTCTTTAAATCAGCAGACTGCCTGATCGTTTCAAGGGTAATCGGGTCGACCTCTTCCACCCAGCCAATGGAAATATCAGGCTGGCTAGGCGCCGAGCAGCCAAAAATAAATAAGCGGTTATCGGCATTGACGGTACCGACCACCCATTTGCCTTTTTCAAACCGGCGCGAGGTCACCTGCAGGGTTTCACCGGGTTGAATATTGAAACCGGGGCTTCTTGCATGTTTTTGCCGCCTGACACCACCATATTCGGTGGCGCAGGTCGAATGCGGGTAATAGCCTTTCTGGGCTGCCTGATAGTCTTGCTGGGTCACTGACCAGTACTCCTTAGTGTTTTGTTAACTGCCCTTTGTCAACTGCCTTTGATTCCACTGCAAACCGTTTTAATCGGATTTAACCGTTGCGTTAACGGCTTTTCTCAAAGCCGCCGGGCAAACTAAATTGCTGCTGCAAACGCTGCATACCCCGAATCCATCGAGGGTAATCATTGGCTTTTTTCTGGAAGTATTGCTCGACCTCCGGGTGTGGTAACACCAGAAAGCGCTCTTCAGCGATGGCCTGCACTACCTCTTCAGCCACCACATCAGCGGTCAACATACCATCCAGTCCGGCAACACCGCCGCCCTGCTCGGTCATTTTTGACTCTACCGCTTGCGGGCAAAGCGCAGACACAGCAATCCCCTGCTCACCATGGGTAATCAACAACCACTCGGCCAAACTCAATGCCGCATGTTTCGATACTGAATAACTGGCCGAACCTATTTGCGATAGCAGGCCCGCAGCAGAAGCCGTTATCAAAAAATAGCCCTCGCCCCGTTCAATCATTTTAGGCAGGGCATGTCGGGCTGCGTAGATATGAGACATCACATTAACACCCCACACTTTTTCCCAGGCCGCGTTGCTGGTCTCTACGCCACCCTCAACAAAAATACCGGCATTGCCGCAGTAAAGATCAATATGGCCGAACTGACGCTCAGCCATCGCAATCATATTTTTTATATCTTCTTCATTGCTGACATCACAGAAACAGGCAGAGGTACCCACTTCAGCAGCCAGTGCATCTAACTCTTCAGCATTAATATCGGCAATTAAAATATTGGCTGCGCCTTCTTGTTTAAAACGCTTAACCAAACCTTTGCCAATACCGCTGGCGCCGCCGGTAACGATAATATTTTTACCCTTAATCTGCATCGATACACTCTTGTTGTGTTTGTCAGGAATGACAAAATTATTGTTATTGCGAAGTGCCTATTGCGAAGCGCCTGACCAGATCGGCGAAGACCAGGCTCTCTCCCGAATCGTTGCCGGTACACTCGGGTCAGGTTCCCTGCCAAGGCGAATGGCATCAAAGCTTGACCAGCGACAGGTCGGGTTCATTAGGACGCGCACGTAGTAAAAAGCACTTTGCTTCGGGTCGTACTCCGGATCGCGCCAAAGAGTTTTTAATTCAGTAGCACCGGAGCCGGAACTATATTGGCAGGTGGTCAAATCAACGCTGGCCCCATTATCGGGACAGCGGCCAGTGGCCGAATCTACTTGCAGGCCATCGGCGCAGGCAATATCGACTACGTTTTCATGGGTTTGGCCGGCGGCGTCGATCCAGCCTTTAACCATTTGCAAACGCTGCAAAGGGGCATCCATTGGATCGCGGACCGCCCAGACAAAAAAGTCGGGGCCCTGGTTATTCTCCTCAAGTTGCTCACTGGCAGGCAGCACTCTGCCCATAGGGACTGCCTGTGTCTCCAGCTGTGCCATCAGTTCAGGAGCCTCCAGCATGGCTTGATCAATATCCCAGCCCGCATAAAATCGCAGTGCCATTCGCGGCCCCGAGGTGCCATAGGTTTCCCGGCGCGCCAGTGCATCAAAAATGGCTTCCCGGGTATTTTCCGGAGCCCAGACCGCAGCCAGGCCACCGGGGGTATTGAATTTAAGCATCTGTTGATAGGCTTTGCTGTCTTTCTTCAGCTGCCTCAGGCGACGCAGGGCGGGTGATTGCACCGTGCCTGCGGAGCCGCGGTAATCCCACTCCTCGACATCTCCGGGATTGGAGTTATGGCTATCGGTGGCGGCTACAAAGCCATTTTGCAATGGGTTAAAACCCAGCTCCTGTTCCAGTTCCAGCCCGACTTTCATCCCCTGGCGAACAAAGCTGGTTTGAAAGGCGCAGCCGGTGGTCTCGCCCGGTTTGCAGGGGTCCAATACCTGGGCAAAGCTACACTCCTCGTCCGTCGCGCCGATACCGAATGCACATTCTTGTGAGCCTTTGATCTGGAATATTTCCGTCAGGGGTTCACGTTTCTGCCGCAGCCGCCAGTCGTCCTCGCCATAAAGCTGACCATCCCAGGTATAACGGGAATAGGTCAGCCCCCAGGCTTTGTTCGGGTTATGGGGGATGGTTAAAAAGTCACAGCCATCGGCTTTATCGCAACCGGCTTCCAGTCCCTTCCACAGCTCAATCGCATTGGGTACATCAAAGCTGGAAATGGCTCGATCAGGGACTGTGTCGCTGCGAAAGATAATATTGCGGTGGTGTTTACCCTGATCCGGCAAGGTGGGTGAAAACTCGTAGGCAATCAGCGTTGTTAATTCACCGGGTTCATAATAGGCATTGGCAAGCTGGACATAGCGGGCCCAGTCGCTACGGGTGTTGTTATAACAACGTTCAGCCGCCGCCTCCCCCGGTTTGCAGGTAGGGAAATTGCCAAGTTCGAGGGGCTGGCGATATTCTGGCTGGTAGACACCCGCCGGCAATGATGGATCACCGGGGGCGGCGGTACCACGAGCCCCGTCGACAAAAATCGTAAAAAGGGATGGATTATCCATCCCCATTAACCAGCAGGCACCCCGCTCCCGCAACGATAGATTGTTATCGGAGCAATGGGTACGGGTACCAAAGCCTTCGGCATGATCGGTAATGGCCACAAAATCCAGCGGGCGGCTTAGTTGCATGGTCTCGCCGCCGGGGCTTAGCAGGGGTTCGCCTTTGGCAAAACGGTAGGCATCTTCAATACTGAGTTTATTGCCCATCATACTGGCATCAAAACTTTCCGTGGTATGCAGATGTAACTCGCCCCAATAGAGGTTCTTAGTGCTACTGGTCATTGCCTCAGCAGGCGGCTGCTGATGATTGGCGGCCAGATAGGGAGCCACTACCCTGCTGTCGTCCTGCAGGGCAAGGTCACGGGGAGTGGTGCCAGGCCCAACACGATCGAGCACCTTGGCCATGGGAAACAGAAATTTAACGGCAATAAAACCCGTCAGCAGTATCAGCGCAATAAGCACTGTCAGAAAAAACTTCTTAAGCATGGATCAATAACTCCGACAAGCTGGCCAATGGCAAGAATGAACTACGGCCCCGTTGAAAATAATTATAACCAGCCACCCGGTGGTTAACGGATCATTTTCGGTCATTCTCTGAAGACCCCGTAAAAGAGTCCCACGTCCGAAAATGATCCCCAGCCACGCCATCAAGACTTCTATACTGCTGCTATAGCTTAATCTCTATAGGGCGAGAAGGAACATTTATGATTTACCGCATAACAGTATTAGCCGCGGCGATTGCACTGGGCAGCGCTTGCTCCGACCAGCAGTCCGAGACGCAAAAGCGGGAACAGGCCGACAGGTACTTTCGCACCACCAATACCGTGATACCGGCCAGCGACAAGATTATCGATTTCCCGCCGGCACCGGAGTCCGCCAGTAGTCAGCTGGCCTCCAACCCGGATCGCAATGCCTACTTTGGCGACCTGCATGTGCATACCACCCTGTCCTTCGATGCGTCTTCCTTTGGTACCACCGCCACACCGGCGGATGCCTACCGCTATGCCCAGGGTGAGACCATTGTTCACCCCGGTGGTTTTGAAGTAAAGCTGGCACAAGCGCTGGATTTTTATGCGGTAACTGACCATGCCATTATGCTTGGCCTGATTAATGAGGCGGCGGACACCAGTACCGAATTCTCCCGCTTAGCCCTGTCACAGGACTACCACAATATTAATGATTCACTGGATAGCGGACTGCTGGAACTCGCCAAAAGAAACAACATTTTTAACAACTTTTTCACTAGCGTGATTGCCGGCCTGCTCGATGGCACCGTTGAAGATAAGACCATTAACAAGGTCAGCCAGTCGGCGTGGATAAAAACCGTGGCCGCCGCCAACGACGCCTATAAGCCCGGCCAGTTCACCACCTTTGCCGCCTACGAATACACCTCCTCCGACGCTGATCGGGGAAACCTGCACCGCAATGTGATTTTTCGTGGCACGGACCGTTTACCCGCGGTGCCCTTCTCCCGATTAAACAGTATCAACCCCGAAGGGCTTTGGGACTGGATGGATGGACTGCGCCAGCAGGGGATCGAAAGCCTGGCGATTCCCCATAACAGCAACGGCTCCAATGGTGCGATGTTTCCGCTGACAGACTGGGCCGGCAACAGCATCGACCTGTCCTATGCCAACCAGCGTATGCGCAACGAGCCGCTGGTGGAAATTACCCAGATTAAAGGCACCTCGGATACCCACCCGCTATTATCCAAAAACGATGAATGGGCCAATTTCGAAATTCTGCCGATGCGTATCGCCACGACATTGCCCAGTGATGCGCCGGGCAGTTATGTGCGCGATGGTTGGCAGCGCGGTCTTGCCATGGCGGAAAAGCAACAGGCCAACCCCTATCAATTTGGCGTGATCGGTTCCAGCGATACCCACACTGGCGCTGCGCCACTGGAGGAAGATAACTATTTCGGCAAAATCGGTTTGATGGACTTTACCCCGGAAAGTCGCGGTACCGTACCCGCCAGCTTTCTCTACGGCACTATGGTGTCACTGGGCGCCAGCGATATGATCGATCATGTCGACGGTAAAAAATACGTGGATTTTCAGGGCTACAAATACTGGGGCGCTTCGGGGATTGCCGGGGTATGGGCAGAGCAAAATACCCGCGAGTCGATTTATGATGCACTGCGCCGCAAGGAAACCTTTGCCACCACCGGCACCCGGATTACACTGCGATTTTTTGCCGGCTACGAGCTGGGGGATGCGCAGCTGGATAGCCCTGAGCTGATCAGCAGAGCTTACCAGACCGGGATCAGTATGGGTGGACAGCTGCCAGCCAGCGGTGACCGCGCGCCCAGCTTCCTGACCTGGGCCGTGGCCGACCCCAATACCGCCAGGTTACAGCGGGTGCAGATTATTAAAGGCTGGGTGGAAAACGGTGAGCATCAGGAACAGGTCTACGATGTGGCCTGCTCTGACGGCCTTGCAGTTGATCCGCAAACCCATCGCTGCCCGGATAACGGCGCGCGGGTCAACTTGCAGGATTGTTCAATCACCGCGGGCGTAGGTGCCAATGAACTGAAAACCTTATGGCAGGACCCGGATTTTACACCCGGACAAGCCGCTTTTTATTATGTGCGGGTACTGGAAAACCCCGTGTGTCGCTGGTCTACCTGGGATGCTATCCGCAGCGGCGTGGCGCCGCGTTCGGATTTGCCAGCCACGATTCAGGAGCGGGCCTGGTCATCACCCATCTGGTATAACGCTGCAGCGGCAAACGGCGTTATGGCCGATACCAAATAGGGGAAGAATAAGCCCGTTCCTGAATCGTATCGGGAAACTTGCCTGCGCTTTTCATTCCCATAGCCACCGCGTCATAGAAAGAATGCCGCGGTGTCGGGATTTGTAACACTCGGACGTAGTAGAAAGCGGACTGGGCCGGATTAAAATCCGGGTCCTGCCATACTGTGGCCAGTTGTGCGGCCCCGGTCGTATTGCTATAGCGGGCGGTGGTCTTATCGACGGTATTTTCTACCGCCGGTAAGTTGCCGTCGCTATCGAGCTGTCGTTCCCCAGACCAGGCAATATCATAAACTTGTTCCTGGCTCTGGCCTTGATCGTCGATCCAGCCTTTGATGATTTGAACCCTATCCAGATTGGCACCGACGGGATCTTTGATCGCCTTTACCAGAAAGGCAGGAGAGCTGTTCAATGCCCCCAATTCCCCACCCATGGGTACGCCCCGTTGGTCACTATTTTCAGCCTTGAGGTCTGTGATGCCGAGATCGCTGCCGGCAAAAAACTGCAGGCGAATACGGGGCCCGGTGGTGGCGTAAACCTCTTTGCGCTTCATCGCCGCCAGAATACTGCTGCGGGTATTTTCCTCTGCCCAGACAGCCGTTAATCCGGAGGCCGACATACTCCAGCCAGTCACACGACGCTCGTCGCCATCGTCATTGCCCTGCTTATTGGCAGGAATAGAGTCCCTGGGGAATTTGCCCTGGAAATTAGCTTCCTCGGCGGATGGCAGGGCGGTATGTACATCGGTGGAGCCGATAACACCAAACTGATAGGGGTTGGTACCGGTTTGTTGCTCAATGGCCAAGCCCCGTTTTAACGCCGAGCGTATATAGTCACCGGGCCGGGCTTCGTAAGGCTGCCAAGAACGCTGGATATAATTGATATAGGTTTCGAAGTCGGCAAAGGGGTCATCCGGTGACAGCAAGGGGTGTGTTTCCGAATCACCTTTTGTCTGGGTGACTTCGGCCAGGGGTTCCCACTTGATCCGGCGCTCGGCATATTCCTGATCAATCGGCTCACCGCGTAAACTGGTCTCGCCAAACATAAAGCCTTTGGAAATATTGGAGTTATGGGGGATGGCAATAAAATCGGCTTCGGCTATCGGTGCCGTTTTTTCCAGCCATGCCCACAGGTCTTCGGGGTATTGGCTGTCGTTCAGGGAAAAGGGTTGGTAGCGCTGGGCGCTGTGTGCATCACCATCGGTGATAACCACGCGGTGAAGATTGCTGCCCCCCGGTAAGGAAGTCCACTCCCAACCGATCATCACGGTAAACTTGCCCGGGTTATTGTGCTGATCGGCAAGGTTGGTGATTTTTCGCCAGCTATCAATCTGGGCTGGCATCATCTCGGGAATCAACGAGGCATTATCACTAAAGCCACTACTGGCCGCCGCTTCGGTGGCACTCATCGGCTCAGGTAAAGCCGCAACAAACAATGCACGATTGTTCTCCGATGCGAGACCGTAAGCCAGGACTTTTTCTACTAACCAGGCCCTAACCGATTCGGCCATCCCCATACCGGTATAATCGACGCCCTCCAGATGTATGGTGCGGATAACGCCAAGCATTTCAGCATGGTCTGCGACCACCAGAAAATCCAGCGGTGTTTCAATCTGTATCCTGGCTTGATGGTAGGGATGGACAACGGGTAAACCCCGCGCATAGCGATAGGCGGTATCGGGATCCGCGGTAAAATTAGTATTCATATAGGCATCGGATGAATAGGTGGTATGCACATGGGTATCGCCCCATAGCAGTTGTTTTTCCGAAGCTGTAGTAGAAGCTGTAGTAACCGTTGATAGAACAAAACCCAGTGTAAAAACTAAAAATCGCATAACACCCCCTACCTGATAAAATCATCTAACTCGTGTGTTTGAATAGATTCCACTATCACAAACTGATTGACGCGGGATGGTGGATTAAAATCCACCCTACTTTTAAATCCGGCAACACCGTAGGGTGGAATAGATTCCACCAACCCACACCGGTTAATCACGACTGAGCTTTACCATATTGGATCAGTAAACAGCCAAGACCGCCCATCCGATAGGATGGGCGTAAAATATCTTTTTTATCTGAAAATAATTTTATGGCTTATACCAAATAGCCGATGAATAGGCGCGCTCTTGAATCGTATCGGGAAAGCCATCAGCCTTTTCCCTTTCCAAGGCCACCGCGTCATACAACGAATGGCGCGGTGTTGGTATTTGCAAAACTCTCGCATAATAAAAAGCGGGGTGCGCCGGGTTAAAATCCGGGTCATACCATACGGCGGCCAATTGCGCTGCACCTACAGAGTTTTCATACATGGCGGTTTTTGTATCCACTGTATTTTTTACCGCGGGTAATCTGCCGTCATCATCCAATTGTCGTTCATCTGACCAGACCACATCATAAACCTTTTCTTGTGCTGCCCCTGTCTCGTCGACCCATCCCTTAACGATCTGAATGCGATCCAGATTGGCGTCAACCGGGTCTTTCATGGCTTGCACAACAAATGAAGGGGTGATTTTCTGAGCTGCAAAATCCCCTCCCCGTATTTCCCCACCCATAGGCACACCCTGCTTGGCCGCCTGCTGGTAAATACTTACCGTCGTCAGATCTAGTTCTTTGACATCTTTAATGGCAAAAAACTGCAAGCGAATTCGCGGGCCGGTAGTGGCGTATACTTCTTTACGTTTCATAGCAGCCAAAATACTGCTGCGTGTATTCTCTGTTGCCCAAACAGCCGTCAACCCAGATGCAGAATAATTCCACCCGCTTACACGGCTCTTTTTCGCACTGTTTAAATTATTGGCAGGGATGGAATTCGGTGAATGTTTGCCTTGGAAATTTCGTTCATTCGCTGTAGGCAAAGATGTATGTGCGTCGGTGGAACCTACTACGCCAAACTGATAAGGGTTGCTGCCTGCCCTTTGTTCGATCGTCAGGCCTCGCTTCAATGCTGAGCGCACATAGTCGCCGGGTTTAGCTTCGTATGGCCGCCAGTCACGCTGAATGTAATTCTCGTAGGCTTCAAAATCCGCAAACTCATCATCTGGAGACAATGATGGATGTGTTTCCGAATCGCCCTTGAATTGCGTTATCTCGACAATGGGTTCCCATTTCATACGCAGCTCCGCGTAATCTTTGTCAATCGCTTTGCCTCTCAGACTCGTCTCATCAAACATAAAGCCTTTGGAAATATTGGAATTGTGGGGAATAGCAATAAAATCAGCACCCGCCAACGGTGCCGTTTGCTCCAGCCATGCCCATAAGTCTTCTGGGTATTGACTGTCATAGAGGGAAAAAGGCTGATAACGCTGTGCACTTTCTGCATCACCGTCTGTAATCACAACTCGGTGCAAGTTGCTGCCACCGGGCAAGGGAGACCATTCCCAACCAATCAATGCCGAAAATACGCCAGGCTCATTATGTTGGTCAGCCATATTAGTGATATCTTGCCAGGTATCACGTTGTGTCGACATCATCTCCGGTATCACCGACACAGTATCGCTAAAGCTGGCGTCGCCCGCCGCTTCTCTTGCATCTTTTGCTTCTGGCAAACTAGCAGAAAACAGTGAACGTCCATCACCGGAATCAATGGCATAACGTAAAACCATTTCGCTAACCCAGGCCTTCAACGAATCGATCAGGCCCAGGCCGGTGTAGTCCACTCCGTCGCGATGAATGGTACGTATGACTCCCAGTAATTCGGCATGATCGGTCACCACCAAAAAATCCAGCGGTGTTTCAATTTTCACCTTAGCTTGATGGTAAGGATGCAACACAGGCAAACCGCGCGCGTAGCGATAGGCCGTATTAGGATCAGCCGTCAGGTTACCGTTAGTATAGGCATCGGAGGAATAGGTAGTATGCAGATGCGTATCACCCCATAACAGCTGCTTTTCTTCGGCTGCACTTACCGACATGGAAAAATATACCAAGGTTAAAAGTAATGTACGCATAACAATTTCCAGATTCATGTTTTATTTCTTTAAAGGACTATCAACCGATAATTGGTTAAAGCGAGGCTCGACGACGAATCTCTGCCGCTACTAACCACAAACGGTCCTGCCCCCAGACTTCCAAATCCGGTTCACCGCCAGGGCCACAGAGTCGATAGGAAGGTACTCCCCAAAGCCCCATACCCTGCACCATTTCATCCTGGTATTGTTCAACCCAGGGTTTCCATTCGTCACCGCCCAGATGTTTTTTCGCTTCCTGCCAATCCAGACCGACCGCTGCTACCGCCCGCCGGATATTTTTTTTGCGGTGCAGTCCCCTGCCTTCAGCAAAGGCATAACGCAAAAACGTGCTCAACAATGCGGTATCTTTACCCAGGGACTTTGCCCAGGGTAATAAGGAATAGCACTGCCTAACCGGTTCGCCAACAGGCGTTACGCTATTGCCAAAGGGCACGCCGGCATAATCACCTTCACGTTTGGTATCGAGATAAATGTAGAAACCCTTGGCTGGGGTGGCGGCAACGCCGCGCATAATCATCGGCAAAACGGGCTTATGGTGGAAATTAATCTTGCAAGCCTTGCTCAGTTCAATAGTCCTGTCATAAATAATCGAGGTGTAGGGACTATTCAGGGACGGGAAAAAATGCAGATCCAGTCCGCTGGCATCAATATCGCTGACCTCAATTTCAGGCCGTGCCACCAGAAAGGATCGCTCAGCAGTTTTAGCCAATCCTAACTCACGCAGGCGCTGCTCTAAATAAAATAAGCGGTCAACGCCCCAGTACCACTCGCCCTCGTAATAAAGCATGGCACCAGAGTAATGTCCTAATTCATTTAACCGTGCCGAACCGGCATCCAGTGTTGCATCAACCTCTGCCTGATGGGTATTAGTGCTATCAATAGCGTCACCCGACCACAGGCGAGTACTGATATCTGCCAGCTGCGCAATAAAATCCTTGCTACCCAGATGGGTCAAGGCAGCGTTAGCTGCCTGTTGCAACGCAGGCTCAGGGACAACACCGGCAGCTTCTGGAAAACTTAAACCATAGTGAGGTGCAATCAAACCGCAGTCACGGCGTCCCCATATCGCTAATTTATCCAGCTCCGGTTGATGGCGACCACCGGTTGCGCGAATAAGATGAGGAACAATGTCAATATTATAACGGGCCGCAAATTGTGCCAGCACCTGCGCCATCAAATGCGAGTAAGGATCGTCCACCTGATGAAAATATTCCACCACATGCGCGCGCCCCTCTTGCTGGCGTTTCTTCTCCGCCACCATTCTTCTTTTGGCAATCTGCCTGGAATCGGTAAGGCGGCCAAACCGTTTCGCCAGCATAAAACGCATCAGGCGGGGTGGATCAATATAATAGGAGGGGTTCGGATTATTTTCAGGTTCCAACATCAAACGGTCTCTTATCGTTTTTGTACTTGATGCGCTGTTTTTAAATGGTCAAACCACCATCCACCACAATACACTCACCCGTGGTATAACTGCTGGCATCCGATACCAGATACAATACGGTGCCAGCCATTTCTTCAGGTTCGGCATGTCGGCCCATGGCAATATTGTTCACCGCCTGCTGGTAAATACCATCATCAGTAAACAGGGCCCCGGCAAATTTGGTTTTGGTAAAACCGGGCAACAGGGCGTTGCAACGTATACCGAAAGGTGCACATTCTTTGGCAAAGGTTTTTGTCATATTAACGACGGCGGCTTTGGTAATAGAGTAAATACCCTGCTTGTCGCCGGGCTGTAAGGCATTGATCGATGCGGTATTCACAATCGCACCGCCGCCGTTTTCTCGCATCAGTTTGCCGCCTTCAATCGACATAAAGAAATAACCGCGCACATTCACATCGACGGTTTTTTCATAGGCCGCAAGGTCGGTATCCAGTACATGGCCAAAGTAGGGATTGGCCGCGGCATTATTGACCAGAATATCGAGCTTGCCATGCTGGCTGCGAATATAGTCAAAGGTTTTGCTGATATCTTCCATCGAGCCTACATGACAACCCAGCGCCTCGGCACTGCCTCCGGCTGCGTTAATATCATCAGCCACTGTCTGACAGCCATCCACCTTGCGGCTGGAGACCATCACATGAGCACCCTGCTCGGCTAAAAGTTTTGCAATGGCCTCACCAATACCACGGCTGGCGCCGGTGACCAGTGCAATTTTTCCGGTTAAATCAAACAGTGTTGTCGACATACTTAACTCTACCCTATTGATAATTTTCCCTCATCGAGTGTATTCACTTGAGACATAATGGCTGGCTTATTCGTAGCTTTTTGCCAAATTACGCCCCAGCTGCATCATATGCACCTGGTCCGGGCCATCGGCCAGACGCAGTATCCGTTGAACAGCAAACATATGCGCCAGCACCGTGTCCTGACTGACACCGGCACCACCGTAAATCTGGATAGTCCGGTCAATCACATCGAGGGCCATATTGGGAGCTACGATTTTGATCATGGCGATAATATCTTTGGCGGCCTTATTGCCTTCGGTATCCATTTTTTGCGCGGCCTTCAGCGTCAGCAAACGGGCCTGCTCAATCTGACAGGCGGAAAGCGCAATATCTTCACGGACAGACTGGTTTTTACTCAGTGGCTGACCAAAGGCAACCCGGCTGTTTGCCCGCTCGCACATCATCTCTAAAGCACGCTGTGCTGCGCCCACAGAACGCATACAGTGGTGAATGCGGCCGGGGCCTAAACGTCCCTGGGCAATTTCAAAACCGCGACCTTCACCCAGTAACATATTGGTGGCTGGCACGCGCACATTATCGAAGATCACTTCGGCGTGACCTTCCGGCGCATCGTCATAACCAAAGACGGTCATGGGCCTGACAATATCAACACCCGGCGTATGGGTGGGTACCAGGATCATGGATTGCTGTAAGTAACGGTTAGGATTATCGGCATCGCTTTTACCCATTACGATCAGAATTTCACACTCTTCGCGGCAGGCACCGCTGATATAAAATTTATGGCCGTTAATCACATAGTCGTCGCCATCGCGCACAATCGAGGTTTCGATATTGGTGGCATCACTGGAGGCAACTTTGGGTTCGGTCATCGCAAAGGCGGAGCGAATAGTGCCCTCCAGTAGTGGCTCCAGCCATTGTTTCTTTTGCTCTTCATTGCCGTATTTGGCCAGCACTTCCATATTGCCGGTATCCGGGGCGGAACAGTTAAAGACTTCCGAGGCCCAGTGGACCCGCCCCATTTCCTCCGCCAGCGGCGCGTACTCAAGATTGGTTAAACCGCCGCTGTATTCACCATAGCTGACAGGTAAAAAGAAATTCCACAGCCCCTGGGCTTTCGCCTTGGCCTTTAATTGCTCCAAAATGGGCGGCGTACGCCAGCGGTTTTCGGCGAGCTGTTTATAGCAGGTTTCCTCATTGGGGATAATCTCTGTATCAATAAACTGTCGAACCTGCAGAACTAACTCCTGCACTTTTGGGCTGTATTCAAAATCCATCATCGGCTCCTGATTGCGATAAGGCGGTAGGAATGTTTTATAGCGTTAGATTCGATTATAGGGATTTAAACACAATGACTGGGGCCATCTTCGGCCAGATATAAGGTTTATTAGCTGCCAGTAAGAATATGGGAACGGTGTTACACAGATTTAAATCTGTGACGTGATATTCGACAATTGTTCCAGCATCCACTGGTGTCCCGGCGTTGATCCATGGCGCGGGTGCCATAAGATATCAACCTTAAATGCCCCAAGCCTCATCGGTAAGGGCAAGACCTTTACTGGCAGCAAGTGACAAAAATCGGCGGCAAAACGCTGGGGTAATACCAGCGCCAAATCCGTTTGCGCCACCACCATGGCAGCGGTGCTGTAATTTGGCATAACAGAGACAATAGTGCGTTGACGCCCCTGCTCTTCCAGCCAACGATCCACCATGCCGCGCCGTTCATTACTGGACACCCACACATGCCCCAAAGCCAGATATTGCTTCAGGGTAATACGCTGCTTGATCTGTGGGTGAGCTTTTCGCACCAGACAACATAGTTGCTCTTCCAGCCACAGCTTTTGTTTTAGCCTGGAACTGATATCAAAAAAGCGGCCCATAGCAAAATCGAATTCACCGGACTCCAGTGCGGCCTCAGGGTTTTCCGAACCAAAATTTTTGATGCGAACTTTAACCCCAGGGGCCTCACGTTCAAGCAGCCTGAGTAAACGCGGCATTAATAACTGAGCCACATAATCCGTCGCGGCAATCACAAAAGACTGCTTGCTGCTGGCCGGGTCAAAGCTGGCGGGTTTAAGCAGACACTGGTCCAGTTCCATTAATGCCTGTTGTACCGGTGCAGAAATTTCCAGCGCCCGGGTTGTGGGCTCCATACCCTGCCGGGTACGCACCAGTAGCGGATCATCCAGCATCTCGCGCAATCGGCCAAGGGCATTGCTTACCGCAGGCTGTGTCAGGGACAGGGTCTGGGCGGCTTTGGATACACTGCGCTCACGCATCACTGCATCAAACACCACCAGTAAATTCAGGTCGAGTTTTCTTATATTCATGGTTTGAATAGGCCGATTACAGATATAAATTATCAATATACAACTAATACAAGGAAAATACAGGGCTTTGTCACCCAAGATGCAAGAGCAATAATGAATAGTTTTACCTTTACCACCAGCAAATGCATTATCAATGAACCCGGAGCCCTGGCACGCATTGGTGAGATCTGCCGCAACCAGGGTATCAGCCGCCCATTGATTGTGACTGACCCGGGTATTGTCAGTATTGGCCTGCTGGACAAACTGGAAGCAGCCCTTAAAGCGGCGGCTATGCCCTACAGTTGTTTTACCGATATTGTTGCCGACCCACCAGAGTCCATTGTGTTAGCAGCATTGGCACAAGCCAACAGAGAGCAGGTCGATGCGGTGATAGGATTTGGCGGCGGTAGTTCGATGGATACCGCCAAGCTGGTTGCCCTGATGGCCCGGTCCGGTGAAACCCTGCAACAGATTTACGGTGTTGACCAGGCCAAAGGCCAGCGCCTGCCCCTGATCCAGATCCCCACCACCGCCGGTACCGGTTCAGAGGTGACCGCGGTCGCTATTGTCACCACCGGTGAAACCACCAAAACTGGCGTGGTTGCCCCACAATTACTGCCCGATATTGCGTTGCTGGATGCCGAGCTGACGGTGGGCCTGCCGCCTGCGATTACCGCCGCCACGGGCATTGATGCCATGGTGCACGCCATTGAGGCCTATACCAGTGTGCATAAAAAGAATAGCTACTCCGATATGCTGGCCCGCCAGGCCCTGCAACTGATGGCCAGTCATATTGAGCAGGCCACCCATAATGGCACTGATCTTAAAGCTCGCCAGGGGATGCTGCTAGGCGCCTGCCTTGCAGGCCAGGCATTTGCTAATGCACCGGTGGCAGCCGTTCACGCTCTGGCTTACCCGCTGGGGGGCATTTCCATATTCCCCACGGTTTAAGTAATTCCCTGGTACTGCCACATGTGTTGCGCTTTAACGCCGAAGCCGCCTGTGAACAATACGCCGAATTAGCCGATGTAATACCGGGTATTAATAGCCAGGGGGGTGCGTTACAGAAAACCCACCAACTGATTCACTATCTGGAAGCGCTAATCACCAGGCTGAATCTTCCCACACGCCTGCGCGATAGGGATATCGACCAGAAAGACCTGCCTATGCTGGCCAGTGATGCCATGCTGCAACAACGCCTGCTGATTAATAACCCGCGGGCAGTTTCCGAAACCGACGCTCTGGCAATTTACCAGGCGGCCTATTAATTCACCGAGAGAACTGACTATGTCTGACTTACCCACACGCGATCACTATCGCTGGTTTTTGCCGATTAGTACCCGCTGGATGGATAACGATATCTACGGCCATATTAATAATGTGCACTATTACTCTTACTTTGACACCGTGGCCAATACCTACCTGATTGAGGAGGCGGGACTGGACATCCATCATGGCGATATTATCGGCTATATCGTTAACTCCCAGTGCAGTTATAAAAAAGCTATTGCCTTTCCTGAGAAAATCGCAGGCGGTTTTCGTGTAAACCGTTTAGGCAATAGCTCGGTGGAATACGGTATAGCAATATTTAAAAACGACGAAAGTGATTGCTGTGCCTTTGGCACCTTTACCCACGTGTTTGTGGACCGTAAAACCGAAAAACCGGTGCCTATTCCCGAACCCATGCGAACTGCACTGGCGTCCATGCTGGTCAACTAAACCCTGACGAAACAGCCAGTCGACGAAGCAAAGAGAAACTTCATGCAACTGAACAACCCCGCGCTAATGTGCAGCCAATCCTATATTAACGGCCAGTGGATAGACAGCGACAACGGTACCCACGTAGACGCACTCAACCCGGCTACAGGGTATCGGTAAAATTTTACGTATGGGTGAAGCGCTGGAATACGATATAGTCGGTATTAACCAAGGTATTATCTCTAATGATAGAGAGCGAACAGGAGAACAATCCATGCCGGACAACAATGTTCGACTCAGTGTTTATAAGCAACTGATACTGGAATTGAACGAGGCTGGCGTCAGTGAAGAGCAGCTGCATAAAGAGGCTGAACCCTTGATAGCGGCACTACCTGCCAGCTCTTCGGAACAAGCTGCCGCTCTTGAGGGCATGCTGCGGATGGAAACCGCTGTCAAACTCAGCGGCGACGATAGCCTGTTTTTAAAAGTGGGCCAACAGGTAGGCATTGACAGTTATGGCACCTTAGGTTTCGCTTTAATGAGCTGTGCCAATTTAAGGGAGGCCATTACACTACTGCTGCGCTATGCCAAGCTGTTTTTCCAACCCATCTGGACGCCTTATAAAACTGACGGAGGCTTGCTACTGCGTTTAAATTTGGAGACAGGCTCCCCCAAACAACAGCAAGTATTTACCGAGCTGGCTTTCTCAATGTTGTCAAAAACATCCAGTGCACTTTATCGAGGACGGGTGGAAGGCGCTGAAATTCACCTGGCCTATCCCGCCCCGGCTCATAAGGCCTATTACCAGAAAGCCATTCTGGCGGAGATCAGTTTTAATCGGGAATTTAGCCAACTGTATGTTCCAGACAGTGCTCTGGACATTCCGGTAAGAACGGCCAATATTTCTGAACATATTGTATTTCAACAACAGTGTGAAGAAATGCTGCGAAGCTTAAACGAGGTGGGAGAAACCACCTCAGCGCTAAGACGAGTGTTGATTCAGTCCGCCGGTGATTTTCCCGATATCACCCAGGTTGCCGAGCACCTTCATGTCAGCGAGCGCACGTTAAGACGTCGACTTAAAAATGAGGCCACCAGCTTTCGAGATATTTTAGATGAGATCAGAAATCTATTGGCCCGGGAGTATTTGGTAAAAACCTCCCTGACCGTGGCCGAGATCGCACATCTTTTAGATTTTAGCGAAGCCGTTCATTTTCGCCGAGCCTTTGTACGCTGGAATACTATTACCCCCGGCGACTATCGCCAAACGCAAACCCCTGAACAACAATAAGCCAGAGACTTCACCCTGCCAATATCGCTTTAATCAGCCATGGTGCTGATAAGCGAGTGGTTAAACCTGTTGAGTCTGTTGTTGAATCTGTTGTTGAGCCTGTTGTTTTGCCAGCGCCCGACCACATAGCCATACATGGACAGAACCCCATAAACCCAGCAGCGAAAAATAAGCCAACGCCACGCCGAGGGAACCCTCGCCATAGTGGGGTTCCAGCAAGTCACTGAGAAGGCCCACCAATATCGGCCCCAGCCCCATACCCACCAGGTTAATTAATAGCATTTTAATCGCCGAAGCCACCCCGCGCATATTGACTGGCGACAGGGTTTGTAACATCGCCAGCATCGGCCCCATAGCATAGTTGGCGGCAAAGCCCGGAAGAATAAAAAACGCGATAGCAGTGGTAATGTCCTCTGCCAGCAGCCCCATAATAAAAAAGGGTATGGTAAAAAATGGCACCACCGCCAGCACCCACATACCATACTGGAAACCGCGAACGGCCAGCCGATCAAATACCTTACCGGCCAGCAGTGCGCCGATGGCTCCGGAAATACCAAACACCAGGGCCATCAACAGCCCCGTCTGTGACTGGCTAAGCTCATGGGTGCGGATAAAAAATGTCGGCATCCATGAGGTCAGACCATAAGAAATTAATCCGACTATCATGGAAGCGGCAACCAGGTGACGCAGTGCCTGGTTATTCCACATCATCACCGCCGTTGTTTTTATCGGCGGTGGTGGCTCGGGCGTCTGTGTTTCAAACGTGCCCCGCCCCGGTTCTTTAATCCATTTGGCCATCAGCAGCGCCAGCAACAGACCGGGTACTCCAACTGATACCAGAGCCATACGCCAACCGTAGGCCTGGGCAATAAATCCACCACCCACAAAACCGAACATCATCCCGACACTGCCACCGAGCATCAATACCGACATCGCAAACCCCCGGCGATGGGGAGGAAAATAATCGGCAATCAGGGACTGGCTGGCGGGGCCTACTCCGGCCTCACCAATACCGACACCTATACGAAATAACAACAGGCTGATAAAGCCGGCCGCCGTACCGCCGAGTGCAGTCATCATCGAGAAAATCACAATACTGGCGATAATAATGCGCTTGCGACTGTATTGGTCCGAAAGCCTGGCAATAGGCAGCCCCAGGGTCGCGTAAAACAGGGCAAAAGAAAGACCGCCCAACAGGCCCAGTTGCAGATCCGTTAAATCAAACTCCGCTTTAATATCCGGGAACAGAATCGACAGAATCATGCGGTCGCAAATCGACAAGGCATAGGCCAGCATCATCAGAGTCAATAAACGGCGGTGCCCCGGTAACGGCTGGCTGGCTGTCGGTTGATTCATAGTGAGTCCTGTTTATTGCGGGATTATTGTGAGACGGTGCTGTCAGCGGCCTGGCCGCCAGTACACCATCCCGTACTGACAATCAAAGCCGGTGGATTACAATCCACCCTACTCTTGTGCGGTGGAATCCGCAGGCAGCCATTCTACTGTTCGGCTAAAAAAACCCACCTTGCCTGTGAGCTGCATCGTGCCACTGTCGGAGAGGGTAATTTCCACCGTTTTGAATGCTTCCAGTTTGTGGATATAGGCAAGACCCGTCCAGGCGTCCTGTTTCGCTGTAATCTCCTTGATAAAAACCTGCCCTTCCCGCTCCGGGAATTTGTTATTGCGAACGACAATACCTTCACCCTGGTCCAGCCGAATCTCAATCCAGACCGGCATCTCGGCATGCTTCCAGGTACCGGCAATATCGGTGGCTGTTGCTTTGCTACTGGCTATAGAAGCAAGCGATAACACCCATAATAGAAAAACCGTTTGGATGCTTTTCCCGACAGCATGCCGGTGATAAAAATTATTGCTCATCAGTCGATACCTTTTTCATTCGCCAGGCCACATAAAAGGGCAATAGCAGCAACACCGTCAACAGCAACACCAGGATACCGTCTCGATTGGTTAACAGACCATTCTGAACCAGTTGTTTAATCTGGGTATAACCTGGCGGCACGGGCACCACTTTATTATCCACGGTGTATTGATGATAGGCCGACAGCATACGCTGGAAACGCACTGTGTCAGCCCCGGATAAATCCTTAGTCTCACCCGGGTCGGTGACAATATTAAATAAACGCCATTGACCATCTCCACGGGGCGGCTGGTTAACCACCAGCTTATAGTCACCCTGAAATAACACACCGTGGTCGGTCAGCTCGTAACCCACGGGATCATCAGGGCCATAAACCCTTGCAGCGGAGGCAGAAAGCAAGGGTGTTAGATCCCGGCCAGTCATCGGCAGTATCGGGCGTCCCGCAAAGCGATCCCCGGGTGCTGCTACACCGCTTAGTGACAAAATGGTTGGCGTAATATCGGTGGCCCAGGCAAAGGCCCTGGTCAGTGACGACGGATCGGCAACCGGTTTACCGCTAATAATCAGGGGCACACGCATACCGCCTTCACCGGCATGGAATTTATAGTAAGCCAATGGACTGACAGCGGCGCTGGAAAAGCTGGGACCTATGGTACCGTAGCTGCCTTTAAGGCCAAGGGTTTCGTAGTCAACGTTATAACCGAGACTGTGTGGGCCCAATCGCTGTGGAAACCCTCGCGGATCATCGGGGCCATTGGCTTCACTGCCATTATCCGAGGTAAAAATAAAAATCGTATTATCGTATTGACCGCGCTGTTTAAGAAACTCAACCAGCCGGCCAATATGGAAATCCATGGCCTCAATCATGCCGGCATAAACCGCCATACGTTTTGACTGGTAGCGCCGGTCCTCATCACTAAGTGCATCCCAGTCTATGGTGGTATGCATTCTTACCATGGGTGTATTTTCTGGAACAATACCCAGCGCTTCTGCCCGTTCCTTACGCTGCTCACGCAGCACATCCCAGCCGGAATCATAGACACCCATATAGCGGTCGATATAGTGTTGCGGAGCCTGTACAGGGGAATGCACTGCCATAAAAGGGAGATAGGCAAAGAAGGGTTTTTCATCCTGTAAATTGCTGTCGATAAACTCAATCATTTTATCGACTAAAAAACGCGAAGAATAAAAATCTTCCGGCAGCGTATAACGCTCACCATCAGCAAACCAGTTAGCCTGGTCATACAGTGGAAGATAAGGACGCTGCTCCCAATTATCGGCACCTGAATCCATCATTGCCATGGTACGCTGAAAACCACGTCGACTGGGTCGTTTATCCGGGTCCATGCCCAAATGCCATTTACCCGCCATATAAGTGTGGTAACCGGCTTCTTCTAACAGTGTTGCCACGGTAACTACATCGCTACCGAGTACACCTTGATAGTTAGCGTGCTTGCGTTGCTCGGGCGCTAACATTTCAGGAATATTGGGAACCCCGGCCAGATGGCTATCCACGCCGGTGAGCAACATAGCCCTGGCAGGCGCGCAATTGGCGGCGGTGTGGAAGTTGGTAAAGCTGACACCCTGCTCCGCCAATGCCGTTAGAGAGGGTGTATTGACTTCACTGCCATAGGACGCGATATCGGTATAACCCAGATCATCGGCGAGGATAAAAACGATGTTGGGACGTACTCTATATGCAGAACTCTGCGCCTCAGTGTCTACAACGGTATTCGCTGATGCTTCAATCCCAAACACGCTGCTACTCACAACGCTTAAACACAGGCATGCGCCACAAAAAATCTGAGGTAAAGAAAAACGTCTCACTGGTTCAGCCTTGTTTTGGCAAGCGGCGGGATGCAAGCAGCAAAATAATGGCCACGACCACTTCTGTCATGATCTGACTAACGGCCAATGTGGCATCGTGCAACAGCCAGGCGACAATTCGCCCCAAGGCTGTGATCGCCAGTAACATCATGGGGGGTAGTACCAGCTTCGATGCCCACTGATCAGGGCGATCAACATACAACTGCCCAGCACCAGAAAGAAGCCAGCCATATTACCGATTTGGGAGCTGAGTCCGAGGCCGTCACTCAGCGTCAGGCCAAAGTTAGGTGCTACGCCAGCCGGTGCCACCAGCCAGCGAACCCCCATAACCACAAACAGAATCGCAGGTATCAGTACCAATAACTTTACAATAATACTGATTGGGCTCACCTTCATTTTTATTGATCCCTTTCGGCAATGACTTGCATCATTTTGTGTGCCGTCTCCAACCCTGAGTTTTGGTTCTGGCCGGTCACAAATCGCCTCTCTTGATCAATCACCACATGGGTAGCAAACACATCACGGAAAGCCGTTTGGCTTTCGTAAAGCGCACCGGCTTTACGCAGTTCGGTTTCCGGGTGTTGCGGGGTAATTTCAATCTTTAGCTCTTTAATTTGCTTGTCACTAACCCCGGTCATGGCTCGTCCAGCGATCAGCAAATTGCCCTGAGTGTCTTTTACATTGATAAAACCCAACACTCCGTGACATACGCCGCCGAGAACAGGTTTGTGTTCCGCATAAAAGGCGTCGCCAATTTTCTGTGCCAGAATGTCTGAGTAACCCAGATCATAGGCTGCACCCCATCCACCGGCGAGAAAGATCAGGTCGTACTCGCTGAAATCGACATCATCAATTTTTATTGACTTCTGAGCTTTCGCGGTAAAAACAGGATCGGCAAGGAAACGCTCATCGAGAGGGCTTATCGACACTCGACCAAGGCTATCAGGGGCGATAGGAATTTCACCGCCTTTAATACTGGCTACATCGACCGACATACCGCCGTCTAAAAACGTGTAATAAGGGTGTGTCATTTCAGATGCGGCAACACCGGTAGCCGGACCCTCGGTTTCACCCGGCGCCGCCAATACGCTATGACTGGTGGTAATAATCAGTGCACGCTTACCCGCCAGTTCAAATTCAGGGCCATGATACTCAGGGTGCAACCCCAACTTGTGCACCAAGGTCGGTAACGCCAGTACAACGATGACGGCAAATGCGACAAGGGCAGCCAAAACTTTCATTATTTTGCTCATGGATTCAAATCTCTCTGTACATTTATTTCAAATATTTCAAATTTTATTCCGCCGCCAATGCCCCTGGCGTATCATTTCCGGACAAATGGCGTATTAAGCCATATCCATAACTCTGGCTTCGGCCTTGAGAAGGGAGTTAGTCAACGCCCTCTCTCTGATCGTTACCAGCACGCAGTAATCTGGCCCGCGACAAAGGCCGGCCTATGGATTTAATGCGGTGCCAGCAAAGCCTCACAGCCGGTTCCGGTTATCAATCGATCAACGCGCTGCTTATCGCTTTGCGATAAATTCTGGTATTCCTCATTAATCCACTGAAGACACTTACCCTGATAAGGGAAGCTTTGCTGGGACCATAAGCCACCATCGATCTCTGTTTGCCATTGCTTCTCACCGGCTTGCAGCGCTTTGGCGTTAGCCAGTAAGGCGGGGACATAAGTTCTGCCGATTTCTGTAAGTATGTTCTTCAATGTTGCAGGAACGGTTTCCAACGAGGTCCAGTTTTTTTCCTCAGATTCCAGTCCACTCTGATCTTCCAGTGTACTCACCCAGGCGATGGTACGAGGCGAGACTTTATGGGCAATAGCTCGGGGGGTAGGGTCAAAACCGATAAGCTGGCTAAGCTGACCAAACAAGGCAAAGTCTCCAGAACCCGGCTTATCGCCAAGCAAGAAAGGCTGGTTCTTGAAGTGCTCTTCCAGTAGCGACAGCAAGCGACGATAACTGGCATCTATAATGGGGGCTGTGGTGTCGTTGGAACCCACATAACCCAGGCGTCCAGTCTGACGGTCAGCAAAAAACGTTTTCACTTGCTGCAAGGCTTCTTCTCCCATCGTAACATCCATAATCAAAGGGAGCTGGGTGCCAGCGTTGTCGGCATCTTCAGAAAAATACCAGCGATAGTGGAACATAAATTTTGTACACCATTCGTCGCCGAAATCCTCCAGCAGAAAATTGATAAACGCCAGCGCAGGATCATCGGGAATCACCGAGCGAGGTGTAAAAAGCTTCTCCAGACGGTGAATGATCGGGGTGGAATCGCAAACGGCTTCACTCTCACCGCTATCATCTTTGAAGATAAAGGTAGGCAAAAAAGTGATTTTGGGTTTGCTAATACCTAAACCATCCAGCGCCGCTGCCGGATCTGCCCATATCATGGCATGCGGAATACGGCGATATCTCAGCAGTGATAACATTTTTCGCGTATAGGGTGATCCAGTAGCGCCAATAAGACGCAGAGGGTTGTCTGTGGTATACGTTGTTGACACGGTACATTCCTTATTAATTTTGTTAGCTGGTGGAATAGACTCAATTTAACCGGCTGGTAAATCGATTATAGTGAGTGCCGGCCACCTTACGGGATCATTTTCGGCCAACCTCGTTTTGTTAGCCGTAATTTCATTTCTGGACAGGCTACTGGCCGATAATGATTCCAGTGACTTATCGAAGAGCTGATTACATTACGTTTTAAAATAGTAAAACTGTCTCAACTATGATGAAATTTCTTAAACGACAGTTCCCGCTGTTAGCCTCACCGCAAACAACGACTAACGCCAAACTTACCTGACAAGCTATCCTGGAGTTCCCCATGGACAATGAAGAATTAACCCTGTTCCGCGATATGGCGCGCCGCGCTTTCGAGCAGGAAATCCAACCCCATTATGAAAGCTGGGAAGAACAGCATATTGTGCCGCGCGAGTTGTGGAACACACTGGGCGCTGCAGGCCTGCTATGCCCGGATATGCCGGAGGAATACGGCGGCGCAGGCACATCACCTCATGTGTGTCTGGCCATGATGGAGGAAATGTCACGGATGGGCTTTGGCGGATTGACCACTGGTTACAGTATTCACAGTAATATCGTCGCGCCCTATATTAATCACTTTGGCACCGAGGACCAGAAGCAACAGTGGCTGCCCGGCATGGTCACCGGTGACATTGTGGGCGCACTGGCTATGACCGAGCCCGGCGCCGGCTCCGACGTACAGGGCATTCGCACCACAGCCGTACGCGATGGTGACGAGTGGGTACTTAACGGCTCCAAGATTTTTATTACCAACGGTATCCACGCTGACCTGGTGATTGTTGCGGCGCTTACCGACCCCGGCAAAGGCGCCAAGGGCACCTCGCTATTTCTGGTGGATGCTTCCCTGCCCGGCTTTGAAAAAGGCAATAAGATCGAAAAGATTGGCCAGCATACCTCCGACACGGCGGAATTATTTTTCCAGGATGTACGCTTGCCCACTAACGCGCTGCTTGGCGAAGAAAACAAGGGCTTCGCCATTATGATGCAAGAGCTGCCGCGGGAACGTCTGGGTATTGCCGCCCAGGCTATAGCCGCTGCTGAAGGTGCTATGGATATCACTGTCGAGTACGTTATGGAGCGTAAGGCCTTTGGCCAGACGGTGGCGTCTTTCCAGAACACCCGCTTTACCCTGGCGGAAGTCAAAACCGAAATCGCACTCAACCGGGCACTGTACGAGAAGTGTGCCGACCAGTACGCCCGCAATGAGTTGACCGTTGACGATGCGGCGATGCTTAAGTACGCCAGTACGGAAATGCAGTGCAGTACCATTGACCAGTGCCTGCAATTGTTTGGCGGCTACGGCTATACCGCCGAGTACCCAATCTCGCGCTACTATACCGATGCCCGTATCCAGCGTATCTACGGTGGAACTTCTGAGATTATGCGCGAGCTGGTAGCGCGCTCTATCCTCGGCCGCTGATCCTGATCGTCTTCAACTGCAAGGCACCAAACAACATCGTTAACAAGTAATCCCCGGGGCCGCGCATTCTTTTATGAAACAGTAGAATCTCAATCATATGAGAAACCACCAGAAAAACACCGAGCCACTGAAACGCCTGTGGAAATGGCACCAGCAAAGGCTCTATCACAGAGACCAGAATAAGCAACCAAACTATAGAGACAATAACCTTTAAAATTTTTAAGCGTTGAATGGCATGCATCATAAGTGCTTTTCTCAATTATCGTGCTATGAGTTTGGCTAATCATTTCAGCGACTGAATAAACTTTATGTTAAACCGCCAGTCAATCGATTGTAGCGAACGTTGAAGACAGGACAGAACCCTTCTCGGCCATTCGGATTGATCTTGACAAAACCCCAGCAGCAAACAGTTAGCCTACAGGAATAAGCTGACCGAATATGATTCCATAATACGGTTTTCACCACTCTATATTCGCTCATCACAATCACCAACTCTAATGATGACCTGCCTGCATTATTGAATATCGGAGTGCCTGCTAAATGAAACGTATTGTTATTACCGGAGCCGCCAGTGGCTTGGGGCTTGCCCTGGCGAAAAAATATGCCAGTGAAGGCTGGTCTGTTTGTCTTGCTGATATTCAGGATAAAGAGGGAATCAGGATTGCCTCGCAACTAAGTGCCATCTATAGCAACGATTGTTTTTTCCAACACCTGGATATCACCAGTGATGCCCAGTGGCAGGAGCTGGTGGCTATCATTACTGAGCGATGGCAAGGGCTGGATGCCTTAGTCAATAATGCCGGTGTGGCTGCGGCCGGCGATATCGATACTTTTTCGCTAAAAGACTTTCAGTGGGCTTTGGATATCAATTTAATGGGGGCTGTAAAAGGCTGCCACGCCTGCGTGCCACTCTTAAAAGAAACTAAAGGCTTTCTTATCAATGTAGCGTCTATGGCTGGGCTATTACATATGGGGTCGATGTCTGCCTATAACGTCTCAAAAGCAGGCATGGTCGCCCTGTCGGAAGGTTTGCTGAGTGAACTTGATCCTTATGAGGTAAACGTGTCTGTGGTATGCCCGACTTTCTTTCAAAGCAATCTGGCCAAGAGTATGCGCAGCGACAACCCCAAAGCGGCCAAAATAGCGGCCAAGCTACACGCCAAAACAGGGATTACCGCAGACAGTATTGCGACAACCGTTTACGACAATGCCCAAAAGGGTAAGCACTATATCCTTGCAGGGACTCGACTTAGCGACAGAATCATGTGGCGGATAAAGCGTTATCTTCCCCCCGTCTATCTCAATATGATGAAAAGCAATGCGCGGTTACAGTATGCTGATAAATACCCTTCTTCAGCCAAGGAAGGATTATCCGCACGCGTGGGGCGTTTTATAAGAAGCAAGGTATTAGACTAAGACGCCAATGGCCTAACCGGGGAAGCCATGAATATTTCCTGGCTTGCTTCGCTTTGAACCGGCCAGATATGCAGCGTCAGCTCAAGCTGATACATTGAACAGTCAGTTTCTAAATGGTTTTTTAAACTGCTTTCTTCATTAGGGTGCGAGCTGTTTGCTGATGCTATGCGATAGAATATCCGGACCTCGGGAAGTGAACGTGTAAGCGCCCAAATTGAGAGGTGTCGCGGGCGAGAATAATACGATTTGAGTTAATCGATACTAACTCGCCATTGACGGGAATGACTGCATAGTCCTCGGGTGAGACACTGACAGATTGCCCCACCTTGAAACTGTCATGATCCTCGCTGCTCGGTACTGCCCGTGGTGATGTCCTACTGGCTAATTCGAAGGCTTCAGCTTGTGTTATTTCTTCTCTCGGGCCCTGGCCAATTGCGCTCACGGAACTGTACCACCGTTGCACATTCGGGCCCGCGGCGAGTGGCTTCCTATTAAAACTGACGTGCAGCCACAACACGTGATAAACGCTGAAGTCAGCCAGAGAAGGTAAGTCCCCGGCTATCCAGGTCGAGTGATTTAAATGTGATTCTAAATCATCGATTAAAGCTGCGAGAATATGTTGAGCTTTTTTCGGATGTACGCCTTTCTTAGTCCCCCCCTCCAGCATACCCTTGCGGTCTTTAATAAAGGGGATAATTTGCAGGAGACCAAGTTTCATCCACATGGTAGTTAGCAATCGCAATGGGGGTACCGCGGCTATTGCAGAGAAAAAAGCCTCTTGCTCTGCGCGATTCACTAGCTCGAGTGCTCTTCCTTCAAGGTTTTGAGGCTGCAGTTTCTGATTGCTGGTTATTTCCGCGACCTCTTCTGCGATCAAGGCGGTATCACAGATAATATCTGCCCCCAGCTGCAAAACCGGAATACGCCGGTAGCCACCGGTTAAGGGATCCAGATTGGGTCTGGGTGGCCTTGCCGGTGAGGGTAGCGACTTCCATGGTGTATTGGTTAAACCGAACATGAGTCTAATTTTTTCTGCATAGGGTGAAGCGTCGTAGTGATGCAAAATGATCGGTGTGGACACAGATTCTGCTCCTTCTGTTCTATCGGGTTATCTCTATTATGCTTGCTTTCGAATATACCACGCTATGATTGGATTCGGTCATAAATACAGTCACAATTAGGTAACAGCTCAAGGTCATAACCACCCTCTCAACCTCATTCAGCACCGAACTTTCAAACCGGACATATGCGTAGCTTTTACTTTGTACTATCTGACAATGAAGTGACCTTAGAATCCCAAGGACCATTTTCTCTACCCTGAGAGAAATAGCCTCTCACTAGAATCTCTATATTATTCTTATTCGACTACTTCAATATCATTGGACTATAAACGTATTCTAACAACAAGCACTACAAGACACCCCCAACTTTATTGTACCTACAAGTAAGTTGTACCCATACCGAGCTCAACATCCCCCCCTAAAAAACACTCTCAGAAGAAAATCTCGAAAAATGATAATTCTGTGCGCCTCACGCGCGCCGTATACAGCAATTTTCCGAGAAAAAGACCTCCGTGTTTTAATTTTCTGCCTTTTCCTGTTCATGCCTGAAAATTCTGACAATACTCCCCTTAACCAATTATTTTTAAAAGTTAAAACGGTGTATTTGAACAAATGTAAAAAATCAAACAAGGGTAAAAGATGATGTGTGTAAACCAAGATGAAGACCGAATGCTGACAGAGACAGAAGTCACCGCCATGATTTCCATCAGCCCTTCCAGCTTAAGACGCTGGGTGGCTAAATCCTCCTTCCCTGCACCGGTCACTCTGGAAGGCTCAAGATATAAGCGGTGGTTAATGAGCGATGTCCAGCAATGGATTCAGTCAAAGAGAAATACATCCACTTAGGAAAGATAAAACGAGCTCTATTTACCGCTATCAAATTAAGACATCAATGCATCCAAATGGTCTGCCCACTTCTGCAACCAAACCTTACATTCTGACTCATATTCGTAGAGGTTATATACCCTCTATCCCCCTTTTGGAATGCCCGACTATGGCTTCAGCCACGTCACCAGGGCAACCAAGACGAGCCAAACCTGTTCTAACTGTCCTGCGAAGGTCGTGAGGTGCCCAATCGTCAACAGCATCCAACCACACCTGCCTCTCGGTATAACGTCTGCGGTTTGTGATTTTCTCTGGGTTTTTAAGTTGCCATTTCGTTTCTGACAAGCTCTTTTGTTGGATAGGTTTCCCCGTTCTTGTGGAAGGAAATACATAGATCTCGGTAGATAGCTTTAATTGTTCTAGAAATTTTACTGCCTGCCGAGGAAGCTGGACGCTCTGCCCAACCCCGGTTTTGCTCTTTGAAGCCGGTACAAATAGCGTGCCTTTGGCTAAATCAACCTCACTCCATTCAACCCTACAGACGGTTCCGGTTCTTAAACCTGTCCATAAGGTTAAGCGCATGACATTTTTCTGTGTCGTCGAGAAGCCGCTTCCAGGTAGCCACTTGAGCAACTTAACTAACTCTGCATCGTCAAGAAATCTCCCTCTGGGCTTTGAGCTTAGCCGAACCTTGGTTCGCTTGAGCCGCTCTTTCGCCTGCAATGCAGGATTACTAAATTCATCGGGGAATCGCTCCATACCAATGGAGTATTCATAAGCAGCAACCAGCTCTCGCAGCACATTACCCGCCTGGACCTCTGACCCACGCTGGATAATAGCGCTAATCAAATCAACGATATCTCGCCTCGTGACTTCAACTGCAGGGTGACTGCCCAGCACCCTGACTGCATCAGCCTCTAATGTTCTGCGGCATTCTCGCTGGGCTTTCTTGTTTCTAGCACCAGGGATTTTTCGGCCCTCTATATACCGATCTTCAATATACTCCTCTAGGTAACGATCGATCATTGTTGTGACCGTAAAGTTGGTATTGAGAAGCTTTCTAGACTCCGCCTGCCTTTCCTCCTCCTCTTGGCGCCTTTTATGATCACGCTCAGCCTTAGGACAGCGGCCGGCCTTTCGAACAGACTTTAGCCCCTGAAACTCCACCCTTGCCTCTGCCAGGCTAATATCCGGGTAATGGCCAAAGGTCATCGAGGTTGTTTTGGACTTATTGAGAGGGCTCCTATAACGGTAATAAAAGGCCCGATTGCCTTTAGAACCGATAGAGACTCTTAACCCTGCGTTCTCCGCAGTATCTGATAGATCCTTATCACCCGGCTTCATGGATTTTATTGCCATGTCGGATAGTTGTTTCCTTACCCTTTTGATATGCTGATCCTCTTTTGTCATAGCTGGATTACCAACCCAGCGATGTATTGTTTAAAAGTGTAGGTAGCTGCTTTCTTACTATCAGAGTACCCCAACTTTTTAATTTTACTAGCACTTTTACCTACACTTATTTATGGCCTTGTGTGGAAACCTATGACACAACATGACACGTCACGACATAACAAAAACCAAGTAAAACCCTTAAATATCAAGGATTTAAAGTTAAGAAATGGGAAGTAACGCACAAAATACCGAAGCCCAGAAACCTGCTCACACACCTATGATGCAGCAATACCTCAAGATCAAGGCAGAACACCCCAATGAACTGGTGTTTTACCGGATGGGGGATTTTTACGAGTTGTTTTATGACGATGCCAAAAAGGCCGCGGAGTTAATGGGTATTACCCTGACTGCCAGGGGTAAATCCAATGGTGACCCGATCCCTATGGCGGGTATTCCCTTCCATTCGGCGGATAGTTATTTAGCCAAGCTGGTCAAGTTTGGGGAGTCGGTGGCTATCTGTGAACAGGTGGGCGACCCGGCAACCACCAAAGGGCCGGTAGAGCGTAAAGTGATGCGGGTGGTTACGCCCGGTACGATTAGTGATGAAGCGCTATTGGAAGAACACCGCGATAATATTCTGCTGGCTATTAATCATGTTGACGGTCGCTTTGGTTTATCGACTCTGGATATTGGCAGCGGCCGCTTTCAAGTCTTTGAAGTGGATTCCATTGAAGCCGTTATGAGCGAGCTACAGCGTTTGGACCCTGCCGAAGTATTGGTCCATGAAGAGCTTAATAATGAAGAGATTCTCGCCCGCAAAGGCCTGCGCCGTCGCCCGCCCTGGGAATTTGAATTAGAAACCGCAGAGCGATTGCTAACACAGCAATTCAATACTAAAGATTTAACCGGTTTTGGCTGTGCGGACCTAACACTGGCCATTGCCGCAGCTGGCTGCTTGTTAGGCTATGCCAAAGAAACCCAACGCACTGCCCTGCCCCATATTCGCAGCCTGATTCATGAGCGCCGTGAAGACAGCGTGATCCTTGATGCCGCAACGCGCCGCAATTTGGAAATTGATACCAACCTGACCGGCGGTGAGCAATTTACTTTGCAGTGGGTATTGGATAAAACCAAAACCGCAATGGGTGGACGCTTATTGCGCCGCTGGTTAAATCGCCCGCTGAATAATCAGCAAGTGTTAGAGCAAAGACAGGCGGCCATAAAAGCCTTACTAAAAGATTTTCAGTTTGAAGCGTTCCGTGAAAGTTTAAAACCTGTTGGCGATATGGAGCGGATTTTAGCGCGAGTAGCTTTGCGCTCGGCACGGCCCAGAGATTTATCTCGCCTGGCACAGTCACTTAATGTTTTACCCGAGTTACAACCACAGTGCACTCAACTAAATGCTGAATTGATTAGCTCTCTGGCGGTTAAAGCCGGTGAATATCCAGAGCTCACTGCGTTATTGGAACGAGCCATTATTGAAAACCCGCCGGTGGTTATTCGTGATGGCGGCGTTATTGCCGAAGGCTATGATGCCGAGCTGGATGAGTTAAGAAATATCAGCAGCAATGCTGGCCAGTTTTTAGTCGACCTTGAAAACCAGGAAAGGGAACGTACCGGCATTAATACGTTAAAAGTCGGCTATAACCGAGTGCACGGTTACTATATTGAAATTAGCCGCGCGCAGTCCGATAAGGCACCGGTTGAATATATTCGTCGGCAAACTTTAAAAAATGCTGAGCGCTTTATCACTCCCGAATTAAAAACCTTTGAAGATAAAGCACTCAGTGCCAAGAGCCGCGCCTTAAGCCGCGAGAAGGCACTCTATGAAGAATTAGTAGAAACCCTTAACCTGCAGCTTGCCGAGCTACAGGGGACCGCCAGTGCGCTCTCAGAACTGGATGTGCTGGCCAATTTAGCCGAGCGTGCAGATGTTTTAAATTTAAGCCAACCTTCTTTCTGTGCAGAGCCCGGGATTAATATCGAGCAAGGCCGACACTTAGTGGTTGAGCAAGTATTGAATGAACCCTTTATTCCCAACGATGTAAACTTTAATGACCAGCGCCGTATGCTGATTGTGACTGGCCCGAATATGGGCGGTAAATCGACGTATATGCGTCAGACGGCGGTGATTGTTTTACTGGCTCATATCGGCAGCTATGTCCCGGCTATAGCCGCACAATTAAGTTTGGTCGACCAGATCTTTACCCGTATCGGTTCCTCCGATGATTTGGCTGGCGGGCGCTCAACCTTTATGGTGGAAATGACCGAGACAGCTAATATTCTTCACAATGCTACGGATAAAAGTCTGGTCTTGATGGATGAAATTGGCCGCGGTACCAGCACCTTTGACGGTCTGTCTTTGGCCTGGGCCAGCGCGGTATATTTAGCCAGCAAAGTAAAAGCCTATACGTTATTTGCTACCCATTATTTTGAATTAACCGCTTTGCCTGAGGATTACCCCCAAGCCCACAATATCCATTTGGATGCCACCGAGCATAATGACCATATTGTGTTTCTCCATAGTATTCAGGAAGGCCCAGCCAGTAAAAGCTATGGTTTGCAGGTAGCCAAGCTGGCAGGTATTCCCGACTCAGTGGTTGCAGCGGCAAAAACCAAGCTGGCCAGCCTTGAGAATGCAGAACCGGCCACAATTAGCGAAAAATCCGCCAATTTGGCCGCATCGGTGGCCACTGATCCGGTTTCGCCACAGCAACCGGATATGTTTTCTGCACCACACCCGGCTATCGGTAAACTGAGTGATATTAATCCGGATGATTTAAGCCCCAGAGAGGCGCTGGAACTACTGTATACCCTAAAAAATATGACCAATTAACAATCATTTAGCCAAAAAACACTCTACAGCGTTTTGGGTTGGTGATAGACTACGCGCCGTTAGTAATTAGGATCAAATCAAGAGGCTAGAACGACATGACATTTGTAGTTGGGGAACAGTGCATTAAGTGTAAACATACTGACTGTGTGGAAGTATGCCCCGTTGACTGTTTTTATGAAGGTCCCAATTTTCTGGTTATCCACCCTGACGAGTGTATTGATTGCGCTTTATGTGAGCCTGAGTGCCCTGTTGATGCGATTTACTCGGAGGATGAGCTACCTGAAGACCAGCAAGTCTTTATGGAGCTAAACGCCGAATTAGCCGAAGTATGGCCCTGCATCACTGAGATGAAAGAAGCGCCTGCGGATGCTGAAGAATGGGCGAATAAGCCTGATAAATTGGCGCTGCTTGAGCGTTAATAGAAAAGACATAACGATAAAGGCGACGTGTTGAGTCGCCTTTTTTTTGCCAGAAATTTGTACAGCACGCGATGGTGGATTGTAATCCACCCTACTGGAGCCCGACATAACTGTAGGGTGGATTACAATCCACCATCCCACCCAATAAAAAAGGCCGCCATTCGGCAGCCTTCTTAAATATTATATTGAGCTAGTGGTTAAGTAAAAACAGACTCGCTACTCAAACCCTGCTTCTCCAAAATATCACGAAGACGCTTCAAAGCTTCAACCTGAATCTGGCGAACACGCTCACGAGTCAAACCAATTTCACGGCCCACCTCTTCCAGTGTGCTGGTCTCATAACCTCTAAGACCAAAACGACGCGCTACCACTTCGCGCTGCTTTTCAGTCAGCTCACCCAACCACTCACCAATACTCGCACGCATATCGTCATCCTGAAGCATTTCAGCCGGATCAGAGACATGGATATCAGGAATCGTGTCTAGTAAAGATTTATCAGAGTCAGGGCCTAACGGCGTATCAACGGATGCAACGCGCTCATTTAAGCCGAGCATACGTTTAACATCAGATACTGGCTTATCTAATAGCTCAGCAATTTCTTCGGCAGAGGGCTCATGGTCAAGCTTCTGGGTCAGTTCGCGAGCAGCACGCAGATAAACATTTAATTCTTTAACCACATGAATCGGCAAACGGATTGTCCGTGTTTGATTCATAATCGCACGCTCGATGGTTTGACGAATCCACCAGGTTGCGTAGGTTGAAAAACGGAAGCCGCGCTCTGGGTCAAATTTTTCAACTGCGCGAATCAGACCGAGGTTACCCTCTTCAATAAGATCTAATAACGACAGACCGCGATTGACATAGCGGCGCGCTATTTTAACCACAAGGCGCAGGTTACTTTCGATCATGCGCTTGCGGCCCGCTTCTTCACCGCGCATAGCCATGCGCGCGTAATACACTTCTTCTTCAGGAGTGAGCAGCGGAGAAAAACCAATTTCATTTAAATATAACTGGGTGGCATCCAAGGTCTTCTGGAAACGATCGCCAGTAGCCTTTTTTGTTGTTTCTTTAGCAGCTGCGGCTTTAGTCGTTTTAGCCTTAGTTGCTTTGGTCGCCTTGGCAGCTTTTGCCGGCTTTTCAGCCTTGGCAGTTTTTGCTGTTTTGGCGGTAGCCGCTTTTTTACGGGAAGGTTTCTTCTTAGTGGCAGCCTGCTCTTGCTTAGCATTGGCCTCCATCTCAAGAGTCTCTACATCCAAATCAAGATCAGCTCCCAACATCTTGTCGAAGTCGGCACCACTTACTTTCTCTTCAGTATGAACTTCCATAGGTATTACCTTTATTTTTTTCGGAAGACTCTGCTACACAAAACTTTTTAGTACTCTCAGTATCAGTACCCTTTAATCGTTTTATTATGTAGCGCCCCAGCATTACGATTTACTGCTCATTTAAGCGAAAAGTCCATAGGGACTTATACTTAAAACTCGGCACCTTGTACTTACTCATAACACTTAATAGAAGTACTTTTTGGCACCTACCCCTTGGGCAGTAAACCCAGCGGGTTAACCGGCTTACCATCCCGACGAATTTCAAAGTGAAGTTTCACTTTATCGGTTCCGGTATCACCAAACTCGGCAATCTTTTGTCCCACCTTGACCAACTCACCTTCTTTTACGAGTAAACGACTGTTGTGGCCGTAAGCACTCAAGTACTGCTCGTTGTGTTTGATGATCAATAAATTGCCATAACCCACTAAACCGCTACCAGCGTATACAACTTTGCCGCTGTTAGCTGCATGTACAGGTTCCCCCAACTTGCCTTTAAGATCAATACCCTTGTGAACAGCACTGCCGGAGGTATAACGACGAATGACTTTACCTTTGGCGGGCCATTTCCAACGAAACGGGTAACTGGAACGGTTTAACGCCACGGTGCTTGAGACTGATTTTGCAGTGGACTGGGTTTTAGTACTGGAAGCCGTCTTTTTTGTCGTTTTGGCTTTGGCCGAAGGTGTTACGGATCGACTCTTAGTCTTGGCCTGGGTGTTACCGCTGCCCGAATCTTTTAAGCGGATAAGCTGGTTGGGGTAGATGGTATAAGGCGCCTTGATGCCGTTAGTGCGCGCTAACCCCTTAAAGTCCAGATTATAACGCCATGCAATGGAATAAAGGGTGTCACCGCGGGCCACTTTGTGGCTATCTGACGCTACTGAAACACGCTCCTGGCGCTCAACAACCGGGGCGTAATTACCGCCGCCAAAGCAGCCCGCCAGCAGTAACACACTGATAAAAACGCTACTTTTCGTTAATAATTTGAGCATAAAAAACTGAACACTTTATAACCAATTAGGCTTCTAATTTACCGCGGATTAATCATCATCTTTATTAAGTTTAGCTCTTAATACTATGATTTCATTTAAAAAAATTATAAACCCCAATTTTGAGATGAGCGTTTTTTAACCTTGTTTTAATCCTTATTACGTATAAGTAAGAATACTTATATTCCAAAACAATCTAATAAAATAACAATTAATTAACTGTTTTTGCTTGCTAAGGCTTCTTTTTGACCAATTTTCTCCAGTAAAAAAACTAAAAATACGCCAAAAACCATCAGTGCCAGGCAAAAAAGTGTTTGCGGATCGACTCCGGCAAGGCTTTGGTAAGCCGAAGGCAGGACATTTTGCTGCTCTAAAGCGAGCTGCTCACCATGACGATTCTGGTAATAGGTCAAAGTTTGCTTCCAGGGCCAGACCAGATTGAGGGAGCCGATTAAAAAGCCGGTCAATAACCCCAGGGTCTGGTTGTGGAAGCGCTTAAAAAGCCAGGACAGCAAATGCGAGAAGCTTAACAAGCCAATACCACAGCCAGCGGCAAAGGCTGCCAGGGTGATTAGCTGTAGATCTTTAACCGCAACCAGCACATGGCCGTACATCCCCATCAGCACCAGGATAAAGCTGCCGGAGATGCCGGGTAAAATCATCGCGCAAATAGCAATAGCGCCAGCACCAAAGAAGATCAGTAAATCAGGGGACAACTCTGAGGGTTTCATTTCACCAATGGTATAGGCCGCTATAGCGCCCACCACCATGGCGACCACGGTCGTTACTCGCCAGGCGGTCAGCTGTTTGATCATATGGATTGAGGAAGCCAGGATTAAACCAAAGAAGAATGACCAGACTAATAAGGGATGATGATCCAGCAAATAGCTAATACCTCGGGCCAGGGAGGCTACGCTGGTTAATATGCCCAACATTAATACCAACAGGAAAGTCCCGTTGATATGCTGCCACGCCGCCTGCGGCCCCTGATTAAATAGCAGCTTGAGGGCTGTAATATTGACCGATTGGATAGAGCGCAAAAGCTCTTCGTAGATACCCGTGATAAAGGCGACAGTACCGCCGGAGACGCCAGGCACAACATCGGCAGCGCCCATAGCGATACCGCGACAATACACTCCCAGTAATCGCTGCTTATTATTGCTCTCTGTCATCTTGGGTCCTAACGAATAATGCCGGATTTTAACGGCACAAAAAAAGCGGGCTCAACCACGGTGGTGATCACCCGGTCTTCGGTTTTTTCTACCAGAGTCAGCTCCTGTGATTGATTATCCCCTATAGGGATCACCAAACGCCCCCCTACTGCCAGCTGTTCAACCAGTTCCTCTGGAATCTGCTCCGGCGCTGCGGTAGAGATAATGCCGTCAAAGGGGCCTTTTTCTGGCCAGCCAAAACCGCCATCGGCATGTTTTAGGTGAACATTTCTGGCGCCCAATACCCGGAAACGCTCACGGGCTTTTTCCTGCAGGGGTTTGATACGCTCAACACTATAGACACGGTCAACCAATTGGGCCAATACCGTGGTTTGAAAACCCGAGCCGGTACCCACTTCCAGTACCCGTTTTAAAGGGCCGCCGGCCAGCAGTAACTCGGTCATCCGCGCAACGGTATAGGGCTGGGAAAGTGTCTGTTGAAAGCCTATCGGTAAAGCATCGTCTTCATAGGCACGATGGGCCAACGCTTCATCAAGAAACAGGTGCCGCGGGGTCGTGCGCATCACATCCAGCACTTCATAGTTGCTAATGCCCTGGTCGCAAAGACGCTGGACTAGTCGGTCACGGGTTCGCTGGGAGGTCATTCCCACACCCGTGAAATTTAACTTGCTCACTTACCACTCCTAACTTGTTATTATCTGCCCGGCCCAGTAGGGTGGATTTCAATCCACCCTTACCGCATGCTGGGGGTTGGTGGATTGCAATCCACCCTACTTAATGGCGATAGGTCTTATAGTTTACTAATTCTCGCACAACTGCGGTCGCGAAACAGCCACTGTCTAGTGAGAAACTTAACTCAATCTGTTGCTTATCGATATGCCAGCTTATATTTTGCGCGACTGAACGCAGGGAACGACGCTCGGCTTTTAAACCCTCCTGCTCTAAGCCATCCAGTAATTCAGGATACGCCGACAGTATACTGCGCTCCAATTCGGCAACCTCACCCTCACAACCAAGACTGGATGCCTTGCCGTACATCGGGCCGGTCAAGTGGATGTCGGCGGTGGATAAACGCTGCTCTAAATCCTCTTCGTCATGCTGCAAAAAGACACTATGAGAGCCAGCCAACATCAGCAACTCACCCCCTAACAGACTATTCCAGTTTTGTGCGCTGACGCGACGGGCCAATAACTGGTTAAATAAGTAGGCCCGGGCGGCGGATAGATAGATGCCCCGCTGATGCCGTTTGGCTTTAAAGCTACCAGCAAACAGCTGCTGGGCTTTAATCAGGTTTGCACCATCAAAACCGAAACGCTGTTCGCCAAAATAATTGGGGACCCCCTGCTGAGCGATATTATCCAGCGTCTGCTCTAACCCGGTGGTATCCCCCTCAAGCTCAGTCACTCGAAGGCTAAAGCGGTTAGCCTTATGCACACCTCTGCGTAATTTTCTCAGGTGACGTACGGCTTTTAATACCTTAACTTGAGTATCTGCCAATTGCTGCCAATCAAGTTCTTTATTACCGGGCAGGTGCACACTAAACCATTGGCGGGTAACCGCATTGCGATCTTTCATTCCGGAGTAACTGATTTGGCGCGCCGGTAGTTTGGCCAGTCTGGCGATTCTGTCCGCCACTTGCTGGGTATTTAAGCCGGTTTTTTCTATCCATAAAAAAACATGTTCACCCTCACCTTCCGGTTCAAAGCCCAGTATTTCTTCGACGATAAAATCTTCCGGCTGCCGGCGTAGCACCCCTGTTAGGGAAGGCTGCTCACTATAGGCATAGGGGAGTGGCGTTAATAACAACTCAGTCATTAGGCGGGCTGCAATAACACAAGTGCATAAACAGCGATGCCTTCTTTACGCCCGGCAAAGCCGAGATATTCAGTGGTGGTTGCCTTGACGTTAACCTGGTCAATGGCCACCTGTAAATCACTGGCGATATTGCTACAGATAGCGCTGATATGCGGGGCCATTTTTGGGGCCTGGGCTACAACAGTAATATCGGTATTACCAAGGCTATATCCCTGGCCCTTAACCAACTGGTAAACATGACGTAATAATTCGCGGCTATCGATATTGGCATACTGTTGGTCGGTATCAGGAAAGTGTTTGCCAATATCACCCAGTGCACAGGCACCTAATAACGCATCGCATAAGGCATGCAATACCACATCGCCATCGGAATGCGCTACCAGACCCTGGTCGTAGGGAATGCGGACACCCCCCATCATAATATGATCGCCTTCACCAAAGCGGTGAACATCGTAACCCTGCCCTATACGCATGATCAGCTTTCCTTCTTTAAATAATGCTCGGCCAGAGCGAGGTCTTCCGGCCGGGTAATTTTAATATTGGCAGACATAGCCTCCACCACCTCGGCCTGATAACCGGCCAACTCTATTGCTGAAGCTTCATCGGTAATGGACAGGCCCTGTTCGATACCTGCTGACAAACTCTCCAGGAGTAATTGATAACGAAACATTTGAGGGGTTTGTGCCCGCCATAACAGGCTGCGATCAACAGTGGAAGTAATCGTCTTGCCATCAACCTGTTTAACGGTATCACTCATCGGCACCGCTAAAATACCACCAACAGCATGGCTCGATAAGTCGGCTATTAATTGTTTAATATCACTACCAGCAATACAGGGCCTGGCCACATCATGCACCAATACCCAATCCTCTTTATTGGCCTGACTGGAGAGATGTTGCAAGCCATTCAACACGGAATGGCAGCGCTCTGCACCACCGGCGACGACGTCGATACGGGGATCACTCAGTAAAGCCAGTGAGCGCCAGCGATTATCTTCCGGGCTGGTAGTCACGATAATTCGTTCTAATAAGGGTTCGGCCAATAAGGTGGTCAGGGTATATTCAATAACGGTTTTACCCAATAGCGGTAAATACTGTTTGGGGGTATCGCTGCCCATACGTTTGCCCACACCGGCGGCGGGGACTACAGCGAAAAAGCGTGACGGGTTATGGGCTGAGCTCATGGCCTTTTCTTCTCTTTATCAATCAACAGGTAAAATGTTTCGCCCTCTTTGATTAAACCCAGTTCAGAACGTGCACGCTCTTCCACACTCTCCAGGCCATTCTTTAAATCCCTGACTTCATTTTCAAGTACCTGGTTTCTGTCGCGCAGGCGCTGGTTGACCAAATGCTGCTGCTCCAACTCGCGTTCCAGCGAAACGATTTGCTCCCAGCTGCCCTGGCCAAACCACAGGCGGTACTGCAGGCCTATTAAAATAACAACGAGTAACGTTAAGATCCAGCGCATAGCAATAACCGCTTAGGGGCGGCCACCTTACAATAAGAAATAATCAAGCTAGCACTAGTATAGAGGAGGATAAAAAAAAGGGAGAGATTAATCCTCTCCCTTTCTAGAAGGTCCAGCCTTGCTGGTGGATTGTAATCCACCCTACTCAGGATTTAAATTCAGCGCGGCCACGGTATGGAGCTGCACCGGCCAATTCCGCTTCGATACGTAATAAGCGGTTATATTTGGCAACGCGGTCTGAACGACATAGAGAGCCGGTTTTAATTTGGCCAGCGGCTGTTGCCACCGCTAAATCAGCAATGGTGGTATCTTCAGTTTCACCGGAACGGTGGGAGATAACCGCGGTATAACCGGCATCTTTAGCCATTTTGATAGCATCCAGTGTCTCGGTTAGAGAACCGATCTGGTTGAATTTAATCAAGATGGAGTTACCGATATTTTTATCGATACCTTCTTGCAGGATTTTGGTATTGGTTACAAACAGGTCGTCACCAACCAACTGTACGCGATCGCCGAGCTTTTCAGTTTGGTATTTCCAACCGTCCCAATCCGACTCGTCCAGACCGTCTTCGATAGAGATGATGGGGTATTCGTCACACAGCTCAGCCAGGTAATCACTAAAGCCCTCGGCACTAAATACTTTGCCTTCACCAGCCAGATCATATTTGCCGTCTTTATAAAACTCAGAGGCGGCACAATCTAACGCTAAAGTGACATCTTCACCCAGGGTATAACCGGCATCGGCCACCGCATTTTTGATCTCGGCTAAAGCGTCAGCGTTAGAAGCAAGGTTAGGTGCAAAACCACCTTCATCACCTACGGCAGTATTTAAGCCTTTGGCACTAAGCACTTTCTTCAGCGCATGGAAAATTTCAGCACCCATCTGTAAAGCCTGGGTAAAAGTTTTGGCGCCAACAGGCTGCACCATAAACTCTTGAATATCGACATTATTATCGGCGTGCTCACCACCATTGATAATATTCATCATCGGTACCGGCATGGTGTACTGGCCCGATGTACCATTTAAGTCAGCAATATGCTGGTAAAGGGGAATGCCCTTTTCAGCGGCCACAGCTTTGGCGGCTGCCAAAGAAACGGCCAGAATAGCATTGGCACCAAAGTTACCTTTGTTCTCGGTGCCATCGGCATCAATCATTAGCTGGTCAATAGCACGCTGGTCTGAAGCATCTTTACCGACCAATAAACCTTTAATGGTGGTGTTAATATTTTCTACAGCTTTTAAGACGCCTTTACCCAGGTAACGGCCTTTATCGCCATCACGCAACTCCAGTGCTTCGCGAGAACCGGTGGATGCACCGGAAGGAGCACAGGCGCTGCCAACAGCACCAGAGGCTAAAATCACATCGGCTTCTACGGTGGGGTTACCACGGGAATCCAGCACTTCAAAGGCTTTAATATCTTTTATCTCGGTCATTCAGTTTTTACTCCGTAACTCTTATATAGTACTTATTTAATATTTAATTCTGGCAGTGATTTGATTAAGTCATCCACCGCTTTCATTTCTTTTAGAAAATCTTCTAACACATTAAGTGGCAAAGCCGATGGACCATCGCATTTGGCATTATCAGGGTCCGGATGGGCTTCTAAAAATAAACCGCCAATTCTTTGTGTCAGTCCTGCGCGGCCCAACTCAGCCACTTGATGACGGCGACCACCTGAGGCTGCGCCCATAGGGTCGCGGCACTGTAAGGCATGGGTCACATCAAAAATAATTGGCGCCCCACCACTCACTTCTTTCATGGTGCGAAAACCCAGCATATCAACCACCAGGTTATCGTAGCCAAAGTTGCTGCCACGCTCACATAACATCACCTGCTCATTGCCGCACTCAGCAAATTTATCAACGATATTTTTCATTTGTGGCGGGCTTAAAAACTGCGGCTTTTTGATATTAATCAGTTTACCGGTGGCAGCCATCGCTGCCACCAGATCAGTCTGCCGAGCTAAAAACGCCGGTAGCTGAATCACATCGCACACCTCAGCAACCGGCTTGGCCTGTTCAATCTCATGGATATCGGTAATCACCGGCACATTAAAGGTCGACTTAATCTCTTCAAAAATCTTTAAGCCCTCTTCCATACCGGGGCCACGAAAAGAATGAATCGACGAGCGGTTGGCCTTATCAAAAGACGCCTTAAA
Organism: Oceanicoccus sagamiensis; assembly: GCF_002117105.1. Taxonomy (GTDB): domain Bacteria; phylum Pseudomonadota; class Gammaproteobacteria; order Pseudomonadales; family Dasaniaceae; genus Oceanicoccus; species Oceanicoccus sagamiensis. The sequence goes on from NZ_CP019343.1 coordinate 159,824, forward strand.
AACATAGGGGATATTTAAGCGCTGAGTCACTTCCACATAGGCTTCTGCAATTTGCATTGCCATATCACGGGACTCAAGCACATTCATACCGCCAAATAAAACAGACGGTAAATCGTTAGAGATATTGATATCACCTAGTGTCAGGGTTTTCTGAGCCACAATGATCGCCTTTATTGAGAGTAATCTACAGCCGCAGAAACAAAACCACTAAACAATGGATGGCCATCGCGGGGCGTGGAGGTAAATTCCGGGTGGAATTGACAAGCAATAAACCAGGGATGATCAGGTATCTCTACCACTTCTACTAAGGAGTCATCCGCCGACCAACCGCCAATACGAAGGCCCGCTTTTTGTAGCTGATCGACGTAATTATTATTCACTTCATAGCGGTGGCGATGACGCTCAATAATTAATTCACTGGCATAGGTTGCTTTGGCATTGGAGCCTTCAACCAAGCGACACTCCTGGCCACCCAAACGCATGGTGCCGCCTAAATCTGCCGTTTCATCACGCTGCTCAGTGCTACCGTCAGCTTCAGTCCACTCGGTAATTAAACCGATCACGGGATGCTGGGCTTGAGAGTTAAATTCTGTACTGTTGGCTTCGGGTAAATCGGCCACATTTCTGGCGTACTCGATAACCGCCACTTGCATACCCAGACAAATCCCCAGATAAGGTATTTTGTTTTCACGGGCATGACGCACGGTGGCAATCTTGCCTTCAACACCACGGTTACCAAAACCACCGGGCACTAAAATACCGTCTACCCCGTCTAATAGGCCAACCCCCTCTTCTTCGATTTTTTGCGAATCGACATAACGGATTTTGACTTTGGTGCGGGTATTAATACCGGCATGGTGCAATGCTTCGTTGAGGGATTTATAAGCATCAATCAGCTCCATGTATTTACCGACCATGGCGATGGTGACTTCTTTTTCCGGGTTTAAAGCACCGTCAATAACCCGGTCCCATTCGGATAAATCGGCTTCTTTACACTCCAGGCCAAAACGCTCAACAATAATCTCATCAAGACCACGTTGTTTTAGGGCACCGGGAATACGGTAGATGGTATCAGCATCCTGTAGCGGGATAACGGCACGGAGCTCGACATTGGTAAAGGAGGATATTTTCTTTAATGAGCCATCATCGATTTCATGATCAGAGCGACACAGCAGAATATCGGGCTGTAGGCCTATGGAGCGCAGCTCTTTAACCGAGTGCTGGGTAGGTTTGGTTTTGGTTTCACCGGCGGTGGCAATATAAGGCACCAGGGTCAGGTGCATAAGCATGGCTCGGCTGGGGCCTAAATCTGACTTTAGCTGACGGGCCGCTTCAAAGAATGGCAGGCCTTCGATATCACCAATGGTGCCGCCAATTTCGGCAATAGCGACATCGGCATCACCGGCACCTTCAATCACCCGGCGTTTAATTTCATCGGTGATATGGGGAATAACCTGAACTGTACCGCCGAGATAATCGCCGCGACGCTCTTTTCTTAATACGGTCTCGTAGATTCTACCGGTGGTAAAGTTATTGCGCTTACCCATTTTGGTACGGATAAAGCGCTCATAGTGACCCAGATCCAAATCTGTCTCAGCACCATCTTCGGTAACAAAAACTTCACCGTGCTGGAACGGGCTCATGGTCCCGGGATCCACATTGATATAGGGGTCCAGCTTTAGCATGGTCACTTTTAAGCCGCGGGCTTCCAAAATTGCCGCCAGTGATGCTGAGGCTATGCCCTTGCCGAGAGACGATACAACACCGCCCGTGACGAAGATAAATCGTGTCGCCATGAAAAACTTTCTCTTGTTGCTCTTGTTTAAGAGTTGATGGTTTAGTTTATGTCAGAGTTAGCAGCATGCCTTGAGAAGCCAATACTGGGCTCTGGATGGAAGGATTTAGGCAATTAAAAAGCGATCGACAGGACCCTTCCGAGATGGGACGCCAGTTTAGCAGGGTTGACCGCAAGCCTCAATAATAATCATGCCTCCACCGGATGCTTACAGGAGGCGCTATCTTGCTGATTTAAGTGGGATTTGAGGGGTACGCCTGCCAGCGCTGGATACGCATACAGAATTCCCGGGTATCTTCCTCGGGAGTCTTCATCTCTGAATACCAATCCTCCAGAACAAATAGCATAAATTTGGCCTGTTCCTTGTCCTTTTTGGGGTTATTGAGGTTTTCCATCAATTGCGACTTCATTTCACCATAGCTGGGCAGGTCATCCTCCAGCAGTTGGTTATAGACATATTGATAACGGGCGCAAAAGTGCTCGTTATCAGACTCACACGCTGCCAGTAATATAACCGCCATTAACAACAGGCCTTTGAGAAGTAATCTATACATGGCGTTATTCACCCTTATCATTATGTCGTTATTTGAACATGGATGGACTTGGCAAACCATCGCTTAATCACTCTCAACGCTCCCCCCTATAAACCACTACATCCAATAACGCAGCGCTCGCAATAACCAGCCAAACCAAAACCGCCGACTCATCACCGACAGATCATCGAGGGACGCCCTGACAGAGTCGGCCATATCCTGCTCAATAAGCTCTGTCACGGTCGCCACAGACTGCGGGCTGGCCAGCAGTACATCCAACTCCAGATCATGGTAAAAACTGCGGTGGTTCAGGTTGCTGCTCCCCATCACACACTCGTCATCAATCAACACAGCCTTGGCATGCAAAATACCGGCTTGATAGGCATAGATCGCCACTCCCATCGTCATTAAATCCGCATAGTAGGTGGCACTTAAACTGGGAAAGACAGTGATATCTGACCGGTCTGCCACTACCACTCGGACATCCATACCCGCCTGCCGCGCTCTTTTTAGTGCCCGGATAACCTCGCCTGACGGGGAGAAATAGGCACTGACTATCCAGACGCGCTCTCGAGCCAGGCGAATCCGCTGCACCAATAAACGGTTACGCATACGGCGCAGTTTGCGGCTGTTATTACAGCGTAAAAACCTAAAATCATGGGGCGTTATAACGGAGGGACGTCGCTCCCAAACGGCGTAAAAATTATCCCGCAGCAATGCCACCGCAAAGCCCGTTAGCCTGACACCGTAATCACGCCAGGGAGGGGTTTTCGCTAAATGATCAGCGCAAAGATTAAAACTACCGCACCAGGCCAACTGCTTATCGATAACGCAGAATTTACGGTGATCACGGCGATTGAGGGAAAGGATAAAATGAGCAAGTTTGCCAGCAAAGCTACCCGGAGTCACCGACCAGCGGTAAGCGCTTAAGTACCAGGGCAGCGGATGGTAGATACGACAGTCGATATTCTCTCGAGCAAAGCTGGCCGCCAAAGTTTCGCCATCGTCAACAGAACCAATGCCATCAACCTGCACACAGACCCGAACACCTCGCCCGGCGGCACCCACCAACGCATCAAAAAAGCGCTGCCCCAGGGTATCCAGAGTGAAGATATAAACGGCTAACTCAATCGTTTGGGTGGCATTATTGATATCGAGTAAGAGAGCACGGTAATATGCCTCCGGGCTACTATAGACCGACTCGGACTCCCAACCCAAGGACGTCACCCGCTGAAGAGGCTAACTTAACAGACGCTTGATGCGGTGATAGCCATCTTTCAGGTCTTGGGCCAATTCCGTTAAGTCTTCTTGTACCTCTTCGGCAACCTCTTTGGCCTCATCGATCACCACCTCACTGCGGGCATTAAACTGCTGCCATTGTTGCTCCAGCGCCTGCCACTCATCTTTAACATCAGCTTTGGCCAAATGTATTTTAACCGCCAGCGTATCGCGCTGGGTTTTTAGTGCTTGCGTAACTACCGCTAAATCATCGTTCAGTGAAGTCATAAGCTTCTCCTGTTGCATCAATCGGAGGGTTACTGTTCGATAGTTTCTCTTACTCTAACTGCCAATACATCACAATTGGCATGGTGCAAAACACCATTGGCGGTAGAGCCCAGCAATAATTGAATACCATGACGGCCATGGCTACCGATAACAATCAGGTCACACTGATGTTCATCAGAACGCTCAACAATAGCATCAATCGAACGCCCCAGATCGATGGTTATCAGCTCCCGACTTAAACCCACATTCTCAACTGTTCTGGCTAGCTGGGCAAAAATCGATTCCTTGATTTCAGCCGCGCTAACCGGCGCCGAAAATTCTGGAAACTGGCTATAAGGTGATACCGGGTTATCCGCGACATGCAGAACAAACAGCTCAGCCTGGTTGGCCTCGGCAATATCGGCAGCGGTTTGCAGCACTTGCTCTGCTTCTTCAGATAAATCTACAGCGACCAGAATTTTTCGGTAAGTCGACATGGTGGACACCTCCAGTGAGCGGGAATATTGACAGTATTATAGAAAGCCAGCGCAACAACATTGACTGGGGTCAAAAAGGGCTAATTATCTTATCGGTTATGGCTGAGAATGCGCTACTTAGGCGAGTAACTCAAGCACGGCCTGAGGCTGGGAGTTAGCCTGGGACAACACCGAAAAGGCGGCCTGCTGAATAATCTGACTTCTAACCAGCACCCCAGTCTCACGGGCATAGTCAGCATCCAGTACTCTGGAGCGACTGGCCGAGACATTTTCCGAGGTCCCTTTAAGATTGGCAATGGTCGATTGCAAGCGGTTTTGAACCGCCCCTAAATCGGCGCGGGTACTGCTGATATAAGACAGCGCATCATCAATAATACTCAGGGCTGAATTTGGGTCGACACTCACATCAATATCCGCAACCCCCAGCGTTTCTGCGCTGGCACCACCGACGGAGGCGGTAATCGTTTCATTGGCCTGAGCACCCACCTGATACTCTACCGAGGTGGCAGCCAGGGTAGACTCGGTATTAAAAATGACATTGATATTGTCCAGCGGCTGCTCTTCATAGGCCAGTACATTGGGCAGAACAGACTCTGCGGTTAATTCACTGCCGCCAATATCGAAATCAGCATCGAGGCCACCAATAGCACCGGTATCGTCATTCAGCAAATCCATGGCAGCAACAAAGTTCTCACCGTCCGTACCCATAAAATTGGTTTCGAAGTCAGCCAGACCGGTATAGCTGGTGTTATTGTTAATCGCCGTATCGAGGCTATCACCGGCAACCAGTGCCGCCATAATATCCGCCAGCCCGTTACCACCCTGCGTTTTGACCTCGTCATGCATAAAGGCGACCGCAGCATAGCCCGCAGCATAGACCCCATTAATGCTATCCGAGGCCAGCTGATCGACCAGATTGGCCACGCCACCCTCGGCGGTTATTGCAGCACTTAAACGCTCATCGGCACCGTGAATAAACTCGGCAGCGCCTTCCAAAAACCAACTACCCACATCACCTGAGCCGACTATCGTATCGGTACGGATCTGGCTGGCATCCATGGTCCGGTACATGATCGCATGGACCATTTCATGGGCGATAACCCGGTCACTGTAGTTATTTAAAAACGCATCTTTACCATTGGGTAATTCCACCGGGGCAAAGTCATCAACATCAATCACTAAAGATTGCTCGACCAGCTCACCAGCGGGCACAGTCACGGCACTCTGAACATAGGCCACACTGGCATCACCACTGGTAAATTCCACCGTTAAATCCGGCCCACCCGCAGCCACATCCAAACCGTAATAGGTACTGATGCGATCCTGCGCCTCACCCAACCAGTAGTTTTTTAGGCCGGTTACAATATCCTGTTGGTCGGCATCGACGATATTACCGGTCACGCCGGAAAACAACTTTTGCTGGCCAAAGCTGGTGGTATCGGCAATACGGTCAATTTCCTGGATAAGCTGGGTCACTTCTTTCTGGATATTCTGCTTATCCTGATCCGACAAGGCGCCGTCATTAGCCGCCTGAATAGACAGCTCACGCATACGCTGTAAATTATTGGTGACCTCACCAAAAGCACCCTCGGCCACTTGCAGGAAAGATATCGCATCATTGGCATTGCGGGAGGCCTGATCCAGGCCACGGATTTGGGAGGTAAAACGGTTGGCAATAGCCAGCCCGGCAGCATCATCCTTGGCACTATTAATGCGAAGCCCGGAGCTCAGGCGCTCTAAACTCGTACTCAACGCCGAGCTATTGCCATTCAGCTGCCGCTGGGCATTGATCGAGCTTAGATTGGTGTTGATGACTAACGCCAAGGCGCAACTTCCCTAATTAAGGTTCTATAGTCACGCTAGCGGCAGATAGTAAGCATTCTTTAGCATTTTTTTCAGGCCAAAAAAAAGCGAGCACATTGGCTCGCCTAAACTACTTTTGAGACCTGGAATCCATTAGGCGGATTGCTTTAAATCACCGCTGGCAAGTGCCACTTCAGGCTTCACATAGGCATAACCCAAAGCCTGAGCCACCGCCTCCACCGTCACCATGCCACGATAAACATTTAAGCCATTGAGCAGGTGATTGTCCTCCGCCATAGCCTGACAGGGGCCCTTGTCTGCCAGGGCCAGCACATAGGGCAAGGTGGCATTGGTCAAGGCCAGCGTTGAGGTACGCGCCACGCCGCCGGGCATATTCGCCACACAATAATGAATAATGCCATCAACGATATAGGTGGGGTTTTCATGGGTGGTGGCTTTGCTGGTTTCAAAACACCCCCCTTGATCGATCGCCACATCCACCAGCACAGAGCCCGGCTTCATCAACTTAAGCATCTCCCGTGTGACCAGCTTGGGAGCCGCGGCACCGGGGATTAACACCGCACCAATCACGACATCCGCCAGCGCCAACTGTTTTTCTATGGCATCGGTGGTGGAATATAAGGTGGTCAGGCGGTCGCCATACAATTCATCAATACTTTTTAAACGGGGCAGTGAACGGTCCATAATGGTCACTTTAGCGCCCATGCCCATCGCAATACGGGCGGCATTTAAACCAACGACACCACCGCCAATCACTAAAACATTGGCCGCTTCCACGCCGGGCACGCCACCCATCAACATACCGCTGCCACCCTGAGCCTTTTCTAAACAATAGGCGCCTTCCTGAATCGACATCCGCCCGGCCACTTCACTCATGGGCGCTAATAACGGCAGACCTCGATTGGCATCAGTCACGGTTTCGTAAGCAATACAGGTAGCACCGGAGGCAAGCAGTAATTCGGTTTGCCCTGGATCAGGCGCCAGGTGCAAATAAGTAAATAAGGTCTGGCCTTCACGCAGCATGGTGCACTCAATCGGCTGAGGTTCTTTTACTTTCACAATCATTTCTGAGCGGGCGAAAATTTCCTCCGCTGAGTCAACCACCTCCGCCCCTGCCTGACGATAATCCTCATCACTAAAACCAACCGCTACACCGCCCTGGTGCTGCACCAACACCTGGTGACCGCGACCAACCAGTTCTTTAACACCGGCTGGGGTCATACCAATACGGTACTCGTGATTTTTAATCTCTTTTGGCACACCTACTAACATGGCAATCTCTCCTTATAAGTTAAGGCCGCTTGAAGAAGTAGGCATAATAGAGAAAATAATTCAGCGTTTTATCTTTAAAAAACAAAATAAGCAGTGAATATATCTATTATTATTCATATACTAGGAAAATAAGTGGCTATAAAGTAACAAATGACAGTGACTACCACTTAAAAACTCGATCACAGCGGACCACCGCCCTATTCCTGACACAAGCCAACTGAACGAAACTTAAAGAGAAACAGTGAATCAATATAAACTCACCGCAACAATGTTTGCTAAACTGCGCTGCAACAGGACTTCAGCGGCGAAGTTGCGCCACCACCACACACTTGAATGGATAAGCTATGACTAACAAAACCATGCCGGGCATGATTCTTGGCACTATGGCAGTGGTGATTATTGCCGCCGTTATTTTTGTCTATAACACCAACCAGGATAATACCGCCATAGAAGTTGTCCCTGTCACCAAAGCCCCTGTTGTTAGAGAGCCGGTTAAGCCCACTCCCCAGCCGCTGCCCGACCCAAGCCCGGTAGCGCCACCTGAAGTTCTGACACCGACTGAAGCAGCCCCCGAACTGCCCGCTATCGTTAACGCCCCCATCACGCTGGACAATAGCGATGCCAGCGTCTTAATGGCAGCGCGGGACCTGACCCCCACACTGACCAAATGGCTATTACCCAAAGAACAAATTCGTAAATGGGTGCTAGCCGTGGACCTGATGGCCGATGGCAAGCTCCCCAAACGTTACCGCCCGGTTGACTACCCGATGGCCAAATTTAAAACCCAGGCCAGCGGTCTGGATGAGGTGACGTCGGATGAAAATTATCAGCGGATGAACGCGATGATCGAAACCGTGACCAGTATCGATCAGGCCACTCTGGTGCGCTATTACCAGGAATGGCTGCCACTGCTGGAAAAGGCCTATCGTGAACAAGGCAAACCCGACACCTTTAACCAACGCTTTTTACAAACCATCAGTCAGGTATTGGCTGTTTCGCCACTGGAGCAACAACCGGCATTAACCCGCCCCAGCGTACTCTACCAATTTGAAAGCCAGGAATACGAAAGCGCAACCGATGTTGAAAAACTCTTATGGCGCATGGGCCCGGATAATGCCGAGGCGCTGCAAGCGTTCTTAAGAGAACTGCGCTACCAATTACAACAATAACCCAGCCGCTGGAAAAACAAACCATGCTAAAAGCCCTCTTCCTTGATATGGATGAAACGCTTTGCGATACCGTCGCCGCTAATCAACAGGCACAACAAAAGATGGCGCAGCAAATAGCTGCGCTTTATCCATCCCTGGTGAATACACCGGCCATTGCCGAGCGGTATGTAACAGGCATGTACCGCGAATGGAGCTCAGAACAATACCAGCGCTATATGCCGATTATTGAACAACAGGGCGAAGGCGCTTTTAGGGTGCAACTGGTGATTGATTTACTCAGCCAGCAGGGTGCGCAAGCGGTGAGCGAAAGCACTGCGCAACAGCTGCAACAGCAATTTGACCAAGATCGTATTGAAGCCTTTGACTTCTACCCCGGTATCACCGACTTTTTAGCCGAAGCTCGCAAACTATTTACTCTGGTGGTGATTACTAATGGGCCGGAGTTTTCACAAATCCCCAAGGTTGAACGTATCCAGCTAAAAGACCATGTTGACCATATTATTATTGGTGGACAGGAGCCCGAACAAAAACCGGCCCGCTCTATTTTTGATAAAGCCCTGGCGCTGGCCCAATGTGAGCCCCACGAAGCCATTCATGTGGGCGATAGCTTGGCCTCGGATATTGCCGGTGCCCATAATAGCGGGATCACTTCTGTCTGGATTCAACACCAGCAACCATTGGATGCCGAACTGGGGATTAACCCGCATCATACCGTTATGCACCCTTCCGAAATTCCCGCACTGATTAAAAACCTGCACCAACGCTAATGACAGCCCTGCCATCATTACCGATCACTGATGTCTTAGACGACATCAAGCAAGGTATCGCACAGCACCAGCAACTGGTACTGGAAGCACCTCCCGGCGCCGGTAAAACCACTCTGGTTCCCCTGGCGCTATTATCGGCAGAGTGGCTGGGGCAGCAGCGTATTATTATGTTAGAACCACGCCGAATGGCAGCACGCAGTGCCGCCCAGCGAATGGCATCTTTATTGGGTGAGCCGGTTGGCCAAACAGTGGGCTACCGAGTCAGGCAAGAAACGAAAGTCAGCAAGCAGACACGGATTGAAGTGATTACCGAAGGGATTCTCACTCGCATGTTATTGCAAGACCCCAGCCTTGATGGTGTCGGGCTACTCATCTTTGATGAATTCCACGAGCGCAGTATTGATGCAGACTTTGGTTTGGCATTAGCTTTACAAGGCCGGGAAATTTTTCGCGATGCCGATACCCCGCTTCGCCTTATGGTAATGTCCGCCACTTTGGATGGCGACACCATCGCCTCATTATTAACCACCGATAACGACACTGTCCCCATAATCCGCAGTCAGGGTAAAATGTTCCCCGTCGATATTCTCTATGGCAAAGCAAAACGCTATGACGAGAATATTATCGAGCGAGTTAGTCAGGCAGCCATCAGCGCCCTGCAACAACATAGCGGCAGCCAGTTAGTGTTTTTACCGGGCCAAGGTGAAATTAATAAAGTTCTGCAACGGCTTAAACGCCACCTCGCGGATAACGGTATCACTGATACCGTGGTACTACCGTTATATGGCGCACTGCCCTTTCGCGAACAACAGCGAGCTATTGAACCCTTGGCCAAAGATGGCCCGCAACGAAAAATTGTCTTGGCCACCGATATTGCTGAAACCAGCTTAACCATTGAAGGGATTAATGTCGTTATTGATGCGGGGCTTTGCCGTGAACCCTGCTTTGACCCCGCCACCGGTATGACACGCTTGCAAACCCGCCGGATTAGCCAGGACTCCAGTGTGCAACGGATGGGGCGAGCCGGGCGATTAACCGAAGGGGTTTGCTACCGCCTCTGGAGTGAAGAGCAACAACAGCAACTGCCCAGACAAAGCACCCCACAAATTTTACAGGCGGACCTGGCGCCACTGTTGTTACAAATACTCGTATGGGGCATTGATGATATTCATGAATTGCACTGGCTGGACGCACCGCCCAGCGGCCCACTCAGCCAGGCCCGAGACTTACTCCACAGCTTAGGCGCTATCAGCGGTACGACAATATCGACAGAGCAACCGTTGCAGGGCTGGACATTAACCCCCCACGGCGAGCAAATGGCCGCGATGCCGACCCACCCAAGATTGGCACATATGCTGATTAGCAGTGCAGGTTTTAACCTGAGCAAGCAAGCCTGTGCATTAGCAGCGGTACTGGCAGACCGTCACCCTTTGTCACGGGACTATGGCGCTGATCTGGCTGCCGTGGTTGCCACGGTAAGCGGCGAGAGAGCCTGTCACAGCCAACATCAAGCCTGGCTAAAACGCACACAGCAACAGGCCAAGACATTTCAGCAACTATTAAATAAATATCATCGGCAGCCAACACAAACCGCACCGCTTAAAGAACAACAGCAGACAGGTTTTCTGTTAGCCAGCGCCTACCCTGACCGTATCGCCAGAAAAAAGACCGGCAGCCATAATAACTATCAGCTTAGCAATGGCCGGGCAGCCACCTTAGATAACGCCGATAAACTGAGCAATCACACCTGGTTGGCCGTCGCGGAGTTAGGGGGTAGCGTCAATCATGTCGGCCAAAAGTCCACCGATAGAATTTATTCCGCCTGTGAGTTTGATGCTGAATTATTTCAACAGGCACTAGCGCCTTTAACCACAGAAAAAACAACGCTCGAATGGGACGATAGTGTCGAACGTTTTATTGCCGAGCAAGTCACTGCTGTCGGTAAGTTAGCGATCAAAAGCCAGCGCATTGAAAAAATACCCGCAGAAGAAAAACGTCAGGCACTGTTGGCATTGATACAAAAACGAGGCTTGAGTCTATTACCCTGGGATAAGCCGACCAGACAATGGCAAGCCCGAGTCGAACTATTACGCCAACATCACAGCGGCAAGCAGGAGTGGCCCAATGTTTCTGACCAGCATTTGCTCAACACCTTGGAGCTATGGTTAGCGCCCTATTTGGAGAATATCAATAAACTGGGGGACTTTAAAAAAATCAAATTGCAGGAAGTGCTTAGTCATTTATTGCCCTGGCCACTACCGCAACAACTGAATGAATTAGCCCCGATAAAAATCAGCGTTCCCTCTGGCTCCCAGATCAGCATTGACTATAGCCAGAATCCACCGGTATTAAGTGTCAAACTGCAAGAGATGTTTGGCTGTGCCGATACGCCCAGCATTGCCAATGGCCAGATAAAATTAATGCTGCATTTATTATCACCGGCGCAACGGCCGTTACAGGTTACGCAGGATTTGGCGGGGTTTTGGAGCAGTAGTTACTTTGAAGTACAAAAAGAAATGAAAGGACGATACCCAAAACACCCATGGCCGGACAAGCCACAAGAGGCCGCTGCCACTAAATATACCAAACACCGGCCCAAAAAATAATTACAGGCCGGCCATATCTGCGGCAGTGATATCCACCGGTACATCCTCCGGCTGCCACCCCCCGCCTAAAGCCCGGTACAATTCCACCACACTCTTTAGTTGTATTTCTTTGGATTCATTCACTGATAATTCAGCATCCAATAATTTACGCTGGGCATCTAATACATCAATATAAGCCAGCACACCATTGCGGTAGCGCTTAATGGCCAAAATCAGATAAGCGCGGGAGGCTTCTTCCAGTACTTCTCTTTCCGATAAACGCCGCTGCGAAAGGTGGTAGCGGTTTAATGCTACGGATACTTCATTTAAGGAGTCTAATAAGGTCTGCTGATAATCCAGCCCTGCCTGCTCCAACGCCAACTGGGCAATTTTATCTTCAGCGCGGATACGGCCAGCATTAAATAGCGGCGTTAATAATTCGCCACCCACTAACCACTTCTGGCCATCGCTATCTAACAGGTCGCTAAATTCTTCCGTTTCAAAACCCAGTTCGCCAGTAATATTTAAGCGCGGATAATAGGCGGCCTTGGCTATACCCAACCTCGCCGTGGCTTCCTGCAAAGCTTGTTCTGCCTGCATCATATCCGGGCGATTTTTTAGTATAGAGACGGGTACACCGGCCACCAAACCCTCTGGCAACTCCTGATCCAGCAATGAACTGGTAATACCAAAAGCTTGCGGTTCTTCCCCCAGTAAAATAGACAGGCGACTTTGCAGCTGGAAAATATCCTGCTCGATATCAACAATACCGGCACGGGCCTCTGCTAACTCAACACGGGATTGCTGAACTTCGAGCTTGGAGGTTAGGCCACCCTGAAACCGTTTATCCGCTATCACCAAAGCTCGCTCTCTGGCAAAGACCGTATTTTCCCGGATTTGCAATCGACCCTTGGCCGCTAATATACCGATATAGGTATCTGCCACTTCTGAAATTAAAGAAAGCTGGGTGCCTACCAGAGCATAGCTGGAGGATAAATAAATCGCATTGGCCGCTTCATTGGCGCGCCGCCTAGCGCCCCATAAGTCCACTTCCCAAGCAATATTGAACCGCAGCTCCTGAGTATTGGAGATACTGTCATTACCATCAGTGAGTAGCGATGAATTCTCTCGCTCCGAGCCCAGAAACAAATCGACGGTGGGAAATAAATTGGACCGCTCAATACCATAGCGGGCGCGAGCGGTTTCCACCGCCACCAAAGCCCCTTTAACATCCAGATTATTTTTTAAGGCAGTATCAATCAGTGATTGCAATTGCGGGTCTTGAAATAATTCCCACCAGGCCAGCTCTTCCAGAGTGCGGCCACCACCCTGCGCATTCTCAGTACTGCTATAAAACTCCGCTGGCATATCCGGTTCGGGCGATTCAAAATCAGGCCCGACCATACAAGATGATACTAATAATGCTAAAGCTATCAGGCTAAGGCGCTGCATCATCGGGGCACCTCGCTGCTATCCAGCGGTTTCTCCGAGCTACTAAATCGCGCCTTTAGTTGTTCACTAAAATTAATCACGGTAACAAAAAACAAGGGCACAAAAATAATTCCCAGTGTTGTTGCCAATAACATCCCACCCAGTATCGCCGTTGACATAGACTGCCTTGCCAAAGCACCGGGGCCGGTTGATAACACCAGCGGCAATACGCCGAGGATAAAAGAAACCGCGGTCATCATAATGGGGCGGAAACGTAATTTGGCCGCCTCTACCGCCGCATCAAAGGGCTTCATTCCGTCGTTATAAAGTTGCCGACAAAACTCTACAATTAATATCGAGTTTTTTGCCGCCAAACCAATTAAGGCAATAAATGCAATTTGGAAAAATAAATTATTTTCCAAACCTCGCAACCACATGGCCATTAGCGCACCCATCATGGCAATAGGGGCGATTAATAAAACCGCCACCGGAATAGTCCAGCTTTCATATAAGGCCGCCAGAAATAGAAAGACAAAAATTAACGCCATCGACAGCGCTACGGTGGTTTGCCCTGCTGAGCGAATTTCCTGAAAGGTCAGGCCACTCCATTCATAACCCATACCCGGTGGCAACAGCGGTTTGGCCTCGCGTTCAATGGCCTTTATCACATCACCGGTGGAATAACCGGGGGCAGGGTCAGCGGAAATACTGGCACTGGTAAACATATTATGCCGCACAATGGCAGCGGGACCGGTGGTGGTGCTTAATTCGGCCAGCACATTGATGGGTACAATGGCACCGGAATTGGCCCGAACATAGTAGCTATTAAGTGCATCGGGGCGATCGCGAAATTCCGCCTCGGCCTGAACATTGACCCGATATACCCGGCCAAACATATTAAAGTCATTGGCACTGGTAGCCCCGGTAAAAACTTTAGTGGTGCTATAAATATCCGCCAGAGGCACCCCCAGAGCTTTGGCTTTGGCTCTATCAACCTCGAGTTTTAACAGCGGGATTTCTTCTTTTAGATCGGTAGAAATAGAGGCCACCGCTGGATCGCGACTAACACGGTAGATCAGTTCATCCGCGATATCCGCAAGGCCGGCAAAGTTATTGCCACTGCGGTCCTGCAATTCCATTTCAACACCGCCACCGCTGCCCAAACCCGCTACCGCGGAAGGCTTAAATACACGCAGGGTCACTTCTAACAGGGGCTTTAAATCAGCCCGGACATCTTCCATTACACTATCGACAGTGGCATTATTTTTTTGCCGCAGGTCCCAGTCTTCCAGTATCACTTCCAAGCTTACGGCCGCATCGTTGGCGCCGGAACGTTTGCTTTCTCCGGTTAAGCTAAACACATGTTTTACGGCGGGGTGCCGCTGAATCATATAACGGGCACGTTCGCCGATCACTCTAGAGCGAACCACAGACTGACCATCCGGCAATTCCAAATCTACAAAAAAGCGGCCCTGATCTTCCACCGGCATAAAGGAGGCCGGTAAATATTTAAATAATAGCCAGGTGCTTAGCATAATTATAAAAAAGCCCAACCAGGCACGGCGATGCTGTTTAAGTAAAGCCACCACCGCCTGGCTATAACGCCCTGCTCCAAGTTCCAGCCAGCGATTCATTTTGCCAAAAACGGTACCCAGCCAACCCCCATGGGGTTGGTCGGTGGCAGGCTTTAATAATAAAGCACACAGTGCCGGGCTTAAGGTTAAAGCCACCACGGTTGAAATTAATACCGCCACAGTAATTGATAGCGCAAACTCCCGGTACATAATGCCGGTAATTCCCGCCAAAAAAGAGACCGGCACAAACACGGCGGCAAGTACTAAGGAGGTTGCCACCAAGGCACCGGTTAGCTCCTTCATCGCCTCCCGCGTTGCCTCGACCGCTGACAGGGCTTTTTCTGCCATTAAGCGCTCCACATTTTCCACCACTACAATGGCATCATCCACCACAATGCCAATGGCCAGTACCAGTGCTAACAGATTGACTGTATTGATGGTAAAGCCAAACATAGCCATGGTGGCAAAGGTGCCAATAATAGATACGGGGACTGCCAGGGCAGGAATTAATGTGGCGCGCCAGTTTTGTAAAAATAAATAGACGACTAAAATCACCAGAATCAAGGCTTCAATCAGAGTAATTAATACTTCGTAAATCGCTGAGCGGATAAACGTTGAGCTGTCATACCAAACCGTGGTTTCAATACCCCTGGGGAAGGTTTCTGACAAGGTAAACAGTGTCTCTTTAACCTTGCTGGCCACTTCCAGAGCATTAGCCCCCGGTAATAAATAGACCTGCAAGATAGCGGTATCTTTGCCATCCAATTTTGATTCAAGGCGATACGCTTTGGCCCCCAACTCAGCACGGCCAATATCCCGTAACCGAATCATCGAACCATCACTATGGGCCCGCACAATAATATTATTAAACTCATCAGCACTTTGCAGCCGGCCGGAGGTACTGATAGCCGAGGTTAGCGCAACATCACTGCCACCGGGCTGGGCACCTAATGTACCCGCGGCGGACTCGGTATTTTGTTCTTTAATCGCAGCGATTATATCGGAGGTGGTTAAACCGTAGGAGGCCATCCGGTCGGGGCGCAACCAGATACGCATAGAATAGGTTCTGGCGCCGGTATTACGGGTGCGGCCTACACCGGGAATACGGCGCACCGCCGAGGCAATATTGATGGCGACAAAATTACTGAGATAAACATCATCGTATTTTTTATCAGTGGCGGTTAAACCAATTTTTAGTAATTCAACGGCGGCCTCCTGCTCTACTGACACCCCCTCCTGCATCACATCAACAGGTAAACTGGCATCCGCCTGTTTAGCACTATTTTGAACATCAACCGCTGCCAGACCGGGATCGGTGCCCACATCAAAGGTGATGGTGATATTAACACCGCCATCTTTTTTACTTTGTGAGCGCATATAGAGCATATTGGGCACACCGTTGAGCTCTTCTTCCAACGGGGTAGAAACGGATTCAGCGGCGGTAATGGCAGTAGCACCCGGAAACGAGGTGGAGACCTTAACAGTCGGAGGACTGATATACGGGTATTGGTCAATCGGCAGGCTTAGCAATGACAAGGCACCTACCAGGCTAATCACAATAGAGATAACCGCAGCAAACACCGGGCGCCCAATAAAGAACTGAGGGATCATCGTTTAAGACTCCCCGTCACTGGGTGCTGCCTGTTCCTCTAAGCGGGCCTTTTCCTCGGCTTCCAGCCTTTCTTTATACTGCTGCTGGTTTAGGGCCACTACGCGCTGGCCATGCTGTACGCGATGCATCCCTTCGGTAATCACCTGTTCACCCGCATCAAGGCCTGAAGAAATAACCACCCGTCCTTCACGCTGTGGCCCGGGCACAATAAAGCGTCGCTCAACGGTCTTGTCAGGCATAACCACCATCACATAGCTGCCGCCCTGCTCGATGCGAATGGAGGTTTCATCAACCACAACGGCATCGGGGATGGTTTCCAACTCCAGCCTTGCCCGAGTAAACTGGCCGGGCAATAATTCACGGTCAGGATTGGGAACAACGGCTCTAACGGCAAAGGTACCGGTTTCCGGGTTAACCTGAGGGTCGGTAAAGCTCACATCCCCCCAGTAACGATAATCCGTATCATCCGCCAGAGTAATTCTAACAAAGCCTTCTACCGCTTTACCTTCCGCATCGGCTTTGCGTTTTTCTTCATAACTGTTTTTGCGGCGCTGGGCATCCAGATAATCCAGCGTGCTCATATGAAATTCGATAAACATGGGGTCGACTTGTTTGACGGTGGTTAGCAATGATTGGCCACCGGAACCCACCAGTGCTCCCACATCCACCTGCGAGGCCCCCACCAAACCGGCAATCGGTGAACTGACCTTGGTATAACTCAACTCCAACTCCGCTTCCTGCAGCTCGGCTTGTTTGGCTTGTACATCCGCGGCAGCCGTCTCCTGCGCCGACAGAGCATTGTCCAGGTCTAACTGGCTGGCTGCATCCTCTTCAAATAAGGGCCGCAGGCGCTTTACGTCACGGCCCGCCTTCGCCAGGCTGGCTTTGGCACTATTCAGCAGTGCCGTTAAGCGCTTAACCTTGGCTTCATAGGGCCGCGCATCAATACGGTACAAGGGGTCGCCCTGCTTCACCAGGCTACCCTCTTTAAAATCGACGTGCTCAACAAAGCCATCCACCCTGGCCCGCACTTCCACATCCAGAGAGGGCATGGCCATAGCAATATATTCACCATAAACGGGGAAATAACTTTGTTCGGCTGGCTGTATAACCACTTCGGTAAGTTCTACCGGCACCGGTTTACCACAGGCAACCAATAGCGATAACAGCAATAAACACCCTGTCCTGCGACTGGCTGAATAGGCTTGTAAGAGCTGTAGAAAATACATTGACGACGGGCCCCTTGGTGTTCGATCCATTTTGTTGGTATTTTTATTCGTTTTTTATCCGTTAAGCGCTGTTAGCCACTAGGCGTTTAGCTAACGAGTGTGAAACAATAACTCGCTGACACTGATTAGTATAGTAACAATAGAGGCATCTCAGAGCATTATGGAACAAGACTGGACTGAACTCCCCTGGCAAACTCAAACCTATAGCGGCGCTAAAGATGCCCATGGTAATGCGACTGAAGGGGTGATTTATTCCTACCGCTGTGAAGACAATGAGGACGTGGCCATCCGCAAGGTCATTAACCAGTCTATCGATAAGGCCGTCAGCCTCTTTCACCGCAATGTTTGGGACCAGTCCCGCTATGTTATCTTTGGCTGGGACAGGGAGAGCAAAGTATTGAGCATCGCTGTTAGCGATGATAGTAAAACCGTCGACTCTCCCGACACTGTGCAGTGTGAGATCGCCCACTACCTAACATCAGGACAAGGTCAGGATTTAGACCAGCAAGCCGATAATATCCAATACTGGATAAGAGACCACCTGACCACCTGTGGGGAATTTTTTAGCTATTCCCTGATTGCTGTCTTTCATCGTCAATCCAGGGATAAAACCGTCTTACTTTGAGCCGTCAAGCTGCCAACAATCAAACAACCAGGTTTCCTAAACTCTGCCTGCGTAAGCAAACAGTTAGGATGGATTGAAAAGTCCTGACAGTAGGTATAACCTGAAATCTGGATAAAGCGTTAGAAAAAATATTATGTGTAAGGTTCTCAAATAATCACAGGGAGCTTCGCCCAAGAACTATAATCACGAACGACAATCAAGAACTGCAACAAGGAACGACAACAAAGAACAACAACGCCTGGCTATATCACTAATAGGGATTTTTAACTTTTTAAGGACAGGAAACTGACGAGCTTAAGCTATGCTATGAATGTGTTAACCGTATTTCTAATCACCCTCTTCCCCTTTATTAGCCTACTAGCCCACGCCGACAACCAAGCACCGCGCTCGTTTTGGGATTGGTCTACAGAGTGGAGCGAAAAGAAATTTATCAAGCAAGCCAAAAAGCACGATAAAGCCGTGAGCAAGCGACAATGGAAGAAGTCTATTGAACTGGGTGAAACCGCCCTGGAAGGTTGCCTGACGCTATACCATCCACTAGACCAACGCTGCATTATCATTATGAAGAATAATGTAACCGCCTATGCAAGAACCCAGCAAACACTCAGTCATCGTACTGAAATTACTCAGGCTTATCAGGCGGCTACCGAGGCGGTTGGCAAAAAGCATTTTTCCACGATTATCATCCGCGATATATACCGCGCCATGCTGCTAGATCTGGAACGCTATGAAGATGCGGTGCCGGTTTTTATTGAATCGATTGAAGTAGAAAGGGCTATGCAGAATGATGAATTTAAAATTTTAAATTATGAAATTTATCTTTACGCCCTTTATCTAGTGACCGAGCAACCTCAATACGAAGAACCCACGCTATTAAGAATGATGGCGCTGACAGAAAAGATAATGGGTGTTGAAAGCGATGACTTTTACCGCATGGTCTCCACCCTTGCAGAAACCTATTGCGCCAGAAAACAATATAATGAATTTTTTGATGTGATTGGCAAATATAAACTGGATACCAAATGTCTTTCTAAAGACCAACATACATCTAGCTAGAAGGATAGACCGGTGCTCGGCGCATCATAACCGGTATCATAATGCGATGCCTGGCCGACTCGGGAAAAGGTTCCGTCAGGGTATTTTCCCAGACCGACTGAATCAGACGTTTGGCCTGATCTTCGCTCAGTAAACCCAAGGCACAGCCCGCTTCAATAAACCCCTCCAGACGAAACAGGGTGGCGGGCGCTACACTGCTGTTGTCCTGATAGGCTTTAAATACCGCGGATACCCTGGTCTCGATATCCGCAATAAAAGCTGCTCTATCGTTTAGTGCTGTCATCATCTCGAACCAGGCGAAAACCTAAAGTGACACTTTTATCTAACTCATTACCATAAGCCCGGTAGGATAAACGCGCTTCTTCAGAACCATAAAACCAGGAGCCACCGCGCTGGCCATGTTTGCTGCAACTATCATCCCCCAGCGGCCGGCTATGGGCGGGAGCCCTGTTGTAATTTTTCTGCCAGCAATCATCCAGCCATTCCCAAACATTGCCATGCATATCATATAACCCCAAAGCATTGGGTTTAAAGCTACCTACCGGGGCCGTGGTGTTAAAATTATCATTGCAGTGTTTATTACGCCAACCAATCGTGGTGCTTTGATCTGCAATATTGGCGTACTCGCATAAGTTTTTATCGTCGTTGCCAAAGCTATAATCGTTGTCACTACCGGCCCGCGCGGCATACTCCCATTCAGCCTCAGTCGGCAAGCGGTAGGTTTGACCGGTAATTTCAGACAGCCAATCAGCAAAATCAACGGCATCGTACCAGGTCACATCAATAACCGGGCGCCGGCCTCTACCCCAGCGATCTTTTGGCAATTCATTGCCGGTCATTTTGCTAAATAAATCGTATTGCTCAAAGGTGACTTCATAGCGACTGATGGCAAAGGCACTAACAGCCACCGTATGCACCGGCAATTCATCATCAGCACCGCTGCCGCGAATATCACCCATAGAAAAACTACCGGGCGCTATATCCACAAAATCATTTAATAGCTGGTCAATAATGGCTTGCTCGGCGGCGGTTAAGGTGTGTGGTATAGCAGGTTCATCTGCTATCTGATCAACCTTGCCTGGGCTGCTACAGCCTGCCAGCAAAGTGAGTAATAGACATGATAAAAAAAACCGGGCGTAAGAAAAACTTAGCGTCATAGTAAGTTCCAAAGCAACTGGCTTATAAAGGTTGTACTATTTCCTGAACTAATACCCATGGGGCTACCACAACTGCCCATAAGGTGGCTTGCTGCTCAAACCATTGTGCAGCTTGTTGATCATCGACTTTTACCATGGCGCCTGAAGTCAGCCACTGCTCTACGGCTTCTTTATTATCCAGACTGAACTGACAAGCAACCTCAATCAGGTCATTGCCATTGGCCACAGCAATTACAGCCCCGCTGGCATAATGGCGCTGCAATTCTTGCCAATTGATTTTGGCCGTTTCTTTATTGAGTTTGGTTTTTAGCGCTTGATAGCTATCAGTAGCGGTATTGCCGGGGGCTGATATGTTGGGGGGCTGTTCCAATGGCTTAACCTTTCCGTTGCAGCTTAGGGGGTGATTGCCGGTGGATTCTAACATAAGTAATTTACTGCAACACCACCGGTGTTTAGCTATTGTGCGGCACTGGCCATTGTCTTTTTAACCCTGAGGGCCACCACCATGACGGCTAAATTGACCGCGGCCATAAATAGAAAGGGGCCTGCCGGTAAAACCGCAAATAGCATACCGCCAAAGACTGATGCGGCAAATATGCCACAGCCGCCCAGTACCGTAAATACACCCAATACCACTCCCCGCTGTCTGATAGGGGCAGATTCACCAACCAGAGCATTGCCCGCCATAATCGTACTGGTCTCGGCAAAGCCCAGTAAAACCACCGAAACCCACATCAGGCCACCACGAGGATCATCGACCATAATCAGCGAAGTGTAAGCGATGGTGGCAATAATCATCGCCAGGATAATGCCATTGATACGGTCAATACGATCAAGAATAAGTCCCATAAAAGGCGCCCAGGCCAAAGCGACCACCTGAATTGCGCCAAAGCGGGCGTAAAAATCCCCAATACCTGCCCCGGTATCCACTGTGGTCTGGGTAAACCACAGCGACATAAACAACGTAATCACCGCAAAATCGCCTCGGGTAGCAAAGGCAGTAAGGTAGGACAAACCAATGGCGGGCTGGCTTTTGGCGAGTTGAAAGCCCTCTTTCAACATGGGCATCAACTCAACCCTCTGTTCTGAAGACGTAGCCAGACCGGGTTTTAATAGAAAGGCCGTTAACAGAGCATTAAACAGACACAGTACGGACACCGTCCAGAAAGTCATTTTGCCGGTCGTCACCGGATCGTAACCGGCACCGGCATACCAGCTAGCTAACTGCCCCAATACGGGCCTGGCAAAAAGGAATATCGCCATACCGGTGACCACCACTTGCAGGGCTAAAAACTTACCCCTATCACTATTGCGGGGGTAATCCACCGCCAGCGAAGCCAAAGCAACGGCATAGCAGGAAATACCAATGGCAAAGATAAAACGCACCAGATAGAGCCATTCCACACTGGTGACCAACGGATAGCAGAAAAAGCCGAAAGCCAAAATGGTATAGCCCACAGCATAAATACTGCGGCGGGGTAATCGATCAGACCAAACCCCCAATGGGCCAGCAGTCAGGATAACAATCACTTCCTGAAACCCCGATAGACGCCCGGCCAGTGGGCCCTGTTCCTGCTTGGGGATATGCAGTAATTCCGTCAGTAAATAGGGCTGGGCAGAATTTAAAAAGGTAACAATACAGACCCCAAAAAAGGCCGCGAGATAAAACACCAGCACATGCCGTGGCAGTACCTGGTCAGCCAGGGTAATAGGGCCAAAACGGTTTACTAGCGAAGCTTTGGACATGGAGGATCTCAAACCAGTATTTATTGTTATGGTGGCATCTTACCGTTAATTACCGCCAATAAACACTCCCCCCTCATATTCGCTATACCCTGCTTAAGCGTACTCAATTAGGGAATAAATGTGTAAACGCCAGCAATGGCTGGCACCGCCCACTGAATAAGGCTAGGATTTATCGATACACCGCCAGGGGCCCCAAGACCAACGTGCGTATCCAGAATAAATTATTTTTTATTATCCTGCTTTATAGCAGCGCACTGATTGGCATGATGTTTTTGCTGATGCAGTGGAGTATTGACCGCGGCATGCTGGATTATGTCAATACCAAAGAGGCCGAGGCCGTGCAGCCGGTGGTGGCTGGCCTGGCCGCTATTTATGCGCAACAACAGAGCTGGGATAATTTAAAAGACAATAAGCGGCAATTTCGCGACCTGTTACGCCAACATAATATCGAACGCTTACTACCGCCTCCTTCCCGAAAAAATCGCAACAGAGAGAAGCCCAATAATAGACGGCCGCCACCAAAAAATATTGCGGTACTGGATAAGCAGCTGCAACCGGTGCTGGGCAGAATCAGTCACAACGCCCTCACTGATAGCGAAATGAAAGTTAACCAGATTGCTATTGTTCACAACAGCCAAACCGTAGGCTGGCTGATATTGCCCAAAAGAAAAGAAATTACCGAAGGCTTTGAGCTACAGTTTTTAGAGCAGCAAAGAGAGGCCTTTATTGCTATCAGCCTGTTACTGATTGTACTGGCCATTATTATTGCCTTCCCTCTGGCCAGGCATTTTGTCCAGCCGGTTAACCGCTTGGCCGCAGGCACCCTGGCGTTAACTCAGGGGGATTATAAAGTCTCCCTGCCTCTGGATCGTCGGGATGAGCTAGGCCAACTGGCAAGGGACTTTAATGAACTTGCCACCACACTGGATAACAATGAACATAGCCGGAAACGCTGGCTGGCTGATATTTCCCATGAGCTACGCACCCCGCTGGCGATCCTTCGCGGCGAACTGGAAGCCATTATCGATGGTATTCGTACACCCAGCGATGAGCATATTCGCTCTATGCAACAGGAGGTTATCCACTTAAGCAAACTGATCGATGATCTCTACCAACTCAGCAATACGGATATAGGCGGTTTGCGCTATAACAAAAGCCTGGTCAATATCAGCCAGCTTATTGAGCGCCAGCTTAACCATCACCAACCGGGGCTGAAGACGGAGCAATTACATATTGAGTTACACCCGGCCAAAACGGCTATCAAGCTCTGGGGTGATGAAACACGCCTCTGCCAACTGATTGATAATCTACTTAACAATAGCCGCAAATATACCAACCCCGCGGGTACCGTGCGAGTGACGCTGGATAAAGATGATGACAATATGTATATCACCATTGAAGACAGCGCCCCGGGTGTCCCCGACAACGCCTTGGGGCAACTCTTTGACCATCTTTACCGAGTGGATAATTCCCGCAATCGCAGCACCGGCGGCTCGGGTTTAGGGCTGGCTATTTGCCAACAAATTGTCGAAGCCCACGGTGGTCATATCAGTGCCCAACACTCTGAACTGGGTGGCCTGGCTATTCGGTTTAGTCTTCCGCTTGATAAAGTGACAACGGGTTGGCGTTAACGATCATGCAACAAAGTCACCACAGGTAACAACGATGAGCGAAGCGAGTATATTAATTGTTGAGGACGAATTAAAAATAGCCTCGTTGCTGGAGGACTATTTTACTCAGTCTGGCTATGACTGCCATTGTATTGATCATGGTGACAAAGTCATTAGCCGAGTCAAAAACCAGCCACCGGATATTATACTGTTGGATATTATGCTACCTGGCAAAGACGGAATCACGCTGTGCAAAGAGATCCGGACATTTTCTGACCTACCAATTATTATGGTCACCGCCAAGGTGGATGAAATCGATCGTTTACTCGGTTTGGAATTGGGTGCCGATGATTATATTTGCAAGCCCTTTAGCCCCCGGGAAGTCGTCGCCAGAACCAAAGCAGTACTGAGAAGAAGCCTGCTTGGAAAAAGCCCCACGGTGGCTAATTCTCCGGATAACTTTAGCCTGGACGAGGCCCGCCAACAGGTTGTTTTCCAGCAACAGCAGATTGAACTCACCACGGTAGAGTACCAACTATTAAACTTACTCAGTAGCGACCCCGGCAGAATTTTTTCACGCAACCAGCTAATGGATGCCATGTATAGCGACCACCGTATTGTCAGCGACCGCACCATCGATAGCCATATCAAAAAAATCAGGAAAAAGCTGCATAGTTTTTTCCCTGATACCGAATTTATTCATTCCATCTATGGCGCCGGTTATAAATTTGATATCGATACCGTGCCATAAACGGCTTTTTATTACTTAAAGCCTCCACAATGCTTACACATTTCAGGCTTATGCTTTAGGCGTCAATAAGTTTTACCTGTTTTTATCATCGACTATTTGGAGAACATTATGAAGTTGTTAATTAGCGCCATCCTGATTGCCCTGTTTAGCCTGTCTGCAGTAGCGGGCAGCCATAGCGACAAATCGGGTGATCACCGGATGGAAAAAATGATCAAAAAGCTGGACCTTAACGAGCAACAAGAGCAGCAAGTAAGGGCAATCATGGACAGTAACAAAGCCGAGCGCAAAGCAATCCGGGAGCAAATGCAGGCGCTGCGTGACAAAACTAACCAGGAGCTCTCAAAAGTGCTGACTGGCGAGCAAATGGATAAACTGACCCGCATGCAAGAGAAAAGAAAGGACAAAAAGAAGGACAAGAAGAAAGATAAACACTAAACCCATCTTACTTCCTATGCCCTTTATCTGGCACCAGCCTCCCCTGGCTGGTGTCAAAACTGTGAAGCAGTTGAAAAATCTCTGTGGGGTAGCTATCAGTATTACGGTGAATAGTTGTCTAAGATAATCTCCACCCTGGACAGACCGAGATAGTGTTAATGACTACTGCCGATCAAGATCCCCTTACCTTTATCAAACCGTTTAGCCCCATCAACCAGATCGACAGGAAATATCACAGCCAACTGGCCCACCATCTGCAGCTGCAATCTTTTGCTAAAGACGAACTGATTATCCGTAAGTCTGGCAGCCCGAAACTGATGCATTTTTTAGTGACAGGCAGCGTAGAAATTCGTGAGTCTTTTGATAAACGCTATCTCTATAGCGCCGACCAGAGTGATAACAATGCACCGCTTGAAAACCGCTTATCAGCCAGTTGCAATGTTAAAGCCAGTGATGATTGTCTGGTATTAGTCGCCAATACCGAACCGGTTGACCAGCTGCTAACCTGGGGACAGGACTACACTATTTTCTATCTGGATGAAGGGGATGTCTCCATCGCCGATGACGATATGATCGACGATAATTATCAGGAAGACTGGGACAATGTATTTATTCGCTCGAATCTGGCGTCAAACTTATCCAACAGCGTTATTCATCAAATTATGTCGCAACTCGACGATATCAGTGTTGCCAAGGGCGAGCCGATTGTCAAAGCCAATACCTTTGGCGATTATTTTTATGTGATTAAACAAGGCCGCGCCATTGTCGAGACGGCAAAAGACGGCCCGTTTAAGGGGAACGCTTTGCGCTCAACCCCGGCCATTACTTTGGTGATGAGGCCCTGGTGGCGGAAACCACCCGCAATGCCACAGTTAGCATGACAACAGACGGGGTATTGGGCAGGTTGAATATTGAGTTGTTTAACCAGTTAATTAAACAACATGTGGTCAGTACCATCAGCGAACAGTTTGAGTCCGAGCAGGAAGAGATACGAATTATTGATGTGCGCCATCCGGTGGAATACCAGCAGGGTCATATCCATGGTAGTGACAATATTCCCATCAGTTTTTTACGCCAGAAAATGACCGATTTTAAGCAATCACTGATGTATGTTGTCACCCCCGCCAATGACCGTCGCGCCGAGCTGGCAACGTATATTATGCGCCAGGCCGGTTTTAAGGCCTATCACCTGAGTGATGTGCCCTCCTGATACTGGCTCATATAAATACCGCCCTCGTTGACATGGCGCAGATACAACATCAGCTCCATTTCTGCTTCGTCTTTATTTTGAAACGGGCCGACTTGTAAATCTTCACGGGTGGAAAAAAACCACTCGCCACTAATACAAAAATAACGCTCCGCTCGGTAATGCTGTGCTGACTTCTCGCCTTGACGATACTCCATAGTCACCTCCGGTATAGAACTCAATCTGGGCAACAGCCTGATGGCCGTTAAACCGCTCAGTACGAGTGTTAGTGTACCCGCCTTAAGCAACTATCCGGTATATTGTTTTGGCATATCAATAGCACGTCCCGGCTACCAAATAATCTCGATATCCGATTGCTTTATCAGCCCCGAGGGACTAAGCAGCCGCTATTTAAAGTTTGTTTAAGATAGTGGCTTGCAGCCCCCGCTATCAGTACAATTTGGCCCAAATAACTGGAACATCCACCCTCTTAACCACATATTAACTACAGGTCAACGACGATGAAGGCAGAACGCTTACAGTTCCCCGAATATGGCAACCCCAGTGATGTACTGAGCTGGAATGAACACGAACTCCCCGAACCCGGTGCAGGTCAGGCGATTGTTAAAATCACTGCCGTGGGTATGAACCGTTCAGAACTTAACTACACTATGGGCAAATATGTTCCCGCCCGCGAATTCCCTAGCTGTGTAGGCCAGGAAGCTGTTGGTGAGATTGTTGCTCTTGGCGCCCCCGCCAGCGACGGCCCACAGCCTATTGCCGGTACCAAGCTGGAAGTCGGTTCCCGTGTTGCCATTTTACCTGGCCGTGTTGATATGTGCGGTATGGGTACCTATAGAACAGCCGGTCTATACGATCAGGCAGCACTGGCGCCAATCCCTGATGGCTTTAGTGATGAAGAAGGCGCAGCTTACTGGATGGGTATCCTGACCATGGGTGGCTGTTTGGAACTGGCCGGCCTTAACCCTGAAAACTCAGCGGGCAAGCGGGTACTGATTACAGCCGCTTCCAGCAGCATGGGTATTATCGCCCTGAAACTGGCTAAAGCCTGGGGCGCAGAAACTATCGCCACTACTCGTAGCCAGGATAAAGCTGATGAGCTAAAAGCCATTGCTGACCATGTTGTGGTTTGCGGTGATAGCGACGCCCTGATAGCGGGCGTTAACGCCACCGGCGACAAAGGTATTGATGTAGCCCTTGACCCTGTGGGCGAGGCCTTCTACTCAGGCCTGATTGCTGTTGCTGCCAACGGTGCCAATATTGTTAGCTATGAAATGATGACCGGCCCTGCCCCCACCATTTCACTACCTACAGTCATGATTAAAGACTTATCCTTAAAAGGCTTTACCATTTTCCGCTGTTACGCCAAGCCCGGCCTGTTAGACACATTGATTGAGCAAGGTATGAAGTACAGCGAACAGGTTCGCCCGATTGTGTCACAAACCTTCCCGCTAAAAGAAGCAGCGGCAGCGTTGGATACACTGGCCACTTCTAACCATATTGGTAAGCTGGTGTTAAAGCCTTAATCTACCCTTCGCTTGGCCGGCACCGCTCGGCCAAGCACTCCTCCACTGACTAATAATTAGAAAGAGGTCACTATGTCCAATATGCAGGGAAAAACCGTTTTAATCACTGGCGCGAATAGCGGCATTGGCTTAGCGACCGCAGCCGAGCTGGCGAAACAGGGCGCTACCGTGGTCATTACCTCCAGAGACATCAGCAAGGGCCAGCAAGCCGTTGCCCGGATCAAGCAAGACAGCGGCGTAGACGTTGATATGCTGCAACTGGACCTGGCTTCTTTTGCCTCGATTAAGCAATGTGCAGCGGCCTTTATTGAAAAATACCCGCAGCTACATGTACTGATCAACAATGCCGGTCTTAGTCTTTCTGAGCGACAGGAAACCGAAGATGGTTACGAGTATGTCTTGCAGGTTAATCATATTGGGCCGTTTTTATTAACCCGCCTGCTGGAACAGCGCTTAAAAGCCTCTGCCCCATCACGCATTGTAAACCTGAGCTCCGCTGGCCACTTTGGCGCCCGTAAAGGGATGACATGGGATGACCTGCAACGCACTAAAAAGTTTGGCGGCATGGCCTATTGTGAAGCCAAGCTGGGCACCATTTATTTCAGTAAAGAACTGGCACGGCGCTATAAAGACGATCACATTACGTCCTTTGCCGTTAACCCCAAATTTGTCAGTACTGGCTTTGGTAAAGACGGTGATGTGAGTGGTATGCAGAAGTTTTTCTTCTGGGTAGGTAATTTATGGATGCTAAAACCTGAAGAAGGTGCACTCACCAGTATTTGGGCGGCCAGTGAAGATGAGGCGCTGCAATACAATGGTTGCTATGTGCAGGACTGTGCGGAAAAAGCACCGCAACCTATTGCGGAAGATGCCGAAGCTGCTGCCAAATTTTGGGATTTAAGCGAAGAGTGGATCGCCAAAGCATTGTAGGGTGGATTGTAAGCCACCATTAACAACCGCTTGGGGTGGTGGATTATAATCCACCCTACGGTGTTGTGTTCGCAACTATGTAGGGTGGATTGCAATCCACCAATAACTAACCGTTTGGGGTGGTGGATTATAATCCACCCTACGGTGTTGTGTTCGCAACTATGTAGGGTGGATTGCAATCCACCTTTACTCCCCTAACTCCTTCCCTACCCGCTGATACCAGCTTTGTAACTGAGTGCAATCTTCAGGAATAGATTCTTTTACCCAGCCCGCAAAATCACAGAGCACAAAAGCATCAATATCCGCCAGACTAATCCCATCGCCCACTAAGTAATCACGCTCAGCCAGATTGGCTTCCAATACCTGAAAGAAAGCCTGCAAACGTTTTTGGCCGCGCTCTATCAACGCAGGAATCTGTTCAACCTCTGCTCCGCCGGGTAGACCTCGGCCCTGGAAAAACTCGCCGCGGTTACGCAACATCTCTGCCACCGCCGTTAAACCTTCCACAAAAATCTTATGATCCCAGCCAACAATTTGCGCCTGCTCTAAAGGGCTTGAACCCAGCAAAGGTTTGTCGGGATAAACACTCTCCAGATAGAGACAGGCACTAATCACATCAATTAAGGTGCTGCCATCATCCAGTACCAATGTCGGTACAGTACAGCTGGGGTTTATAGCTTTATAAGATTCGGCAAACTGTTCTTTCTCACCGATATTGATGGTCTCGGTTTCAATAGCAATACCCTTATATTGCATAAATAATTTCAGACGCCTGGGATTGGGGGCTATTTCAAAGGTATAGAGTTTCATGCTTGCTCCTTAATCGTGAGCTGTTTGGTAGCTATATTGGATGGCTACATTCAGATAACGACAGACGAAAAAAATGGCGCCTGTGAAGCGCCATTTTACCTAAAGCTTGATTGAATACACGTATTAAATCGTTAGCGGAGTTCTTAACTGAAACTCAATTAAAGTACCGCGGGGGATATTAATCTGGTTACCACTAGTCAGTACCGACAAGCCCAGACCAATAGCAGCACCACGCTTGGCATCATCACTACCGCCCATTAAACCACCTAACAGGGCACCTTTGGCTACCGTACCACCGGTCTTCTTGGCGGTATTGTCTGTTTTTGCCTTCAGATCGGTCGTGGCTATAGGGTGTAGCTGGTTATTCACCATAATATCGGTAAAGGTCATCTGCATGGATGAGCTACCTGCGGCACGGCCAGAGGATTTACTATCCGTCAACACACCATATAAGGTGGCGCCGCGCGGTGCTACAACCACACCATCGACAACCATATCGGCCTCAAGGCGAGCGGTAAATTTATGGCCGGCTTTATGCTTCTTGGAGTCCAGAGCTTCGGCCATACGTGCCATCACGCGAGTCCCTTCCGGAACAGTGACCTTTTCAGG
Organism: Oceanicoccus sagamiensis; assembly: GCF_002117105.1. Classification (GTDB taxonomy): domain Bacteria; phylum Pseudomonadota; class Gammaproteobacteria; order Pseudomonadales; family Dasaniaceae; genus Oceanicoccus; species Oceanicoccus sagamiensis. The sequence goes on from NZ_CP019343.1 coordinate 190,059, forward strand.
TTTGGCTGGGGCGGCCGCTACAGGCTCCGCAGGCGCCGGCGCTGGAGCAGCCGCTGCGGGGGCGGCCATATCCATAGCAATAGACTTCACATTAGCGGTTGCGAACTTGAGTTGCTGACCGGCAATTTCAAAGGTGACATTTTGGTCATCGCGGGCCACAAATTTACCCTCAATAACCTGTCCATCATTTAGGGTCAGAGTATCAGCACTTAATAAACTGCTGGCGAGCAAGACTGAAACAAATACTGTGATTACTTTTACTGGTACAAACTTCATTGTGAGATCTCCGTGGTCATCAAATCCAGTTAATTGGCCTGTAAAGCGGGAACACCATAATATGTCAGGTTTTAAGAGACCAATTACATAGGCTTTTTACTTAACATAACCTCTGGTAATAGTTTTGTAAACGGCCTAACCAAATTACTAAGCTGCCTTTGTTAAGTTTATAAGTAATTACACCAAACTATAAAACATTTTATGATAGCTTGAAATTTAAGGGGTGTGTTTTACTATAGCCGCCATTAAAAATTCAATAAGCTTCAGGATGATCGCTTATATATTACCCTTTCAAGCCATCCCCCAAACCACATGGATGAGGTGACTCGTGAATTCATTGATTAAGCATAATAGGAAAGCTTCCTACATCTATCTGTGCAAAGGCTGCATCCTACTAACCAGTGGCACTCTGGAAAGTGCCTACTACTGTCACAGCGCATTAAAAATAGTGTTTGCGATGGAACAAAAACCTTTTATGATCAAGCACCGTCACGAGGAAACTCTGGCAGAGGCTAGTATTATCAAGCCCAATTATCCGCATCATATCAATTGTTATGGTGCCTGGCATGCGCTACTACTGATCAACCCCGAATCTGAACCCGCCAAAATGATTGATCAGTGTTATTTACATAACACAGATATTTACCATACGGCTACAACCTCCACCCAGTGTTTAAAGCAATCGCTAGCGATGTTTATCAATACTAAACACAGCGCCAGTGACGCAGAGCAACTTATCACCACCTTAATAGCCCACTTCACTGGCGAAACCTCTGCAGCAAAGGCCATTGAGCCTCGTATCCAAACCGTTATCGATAGCATTAATGGTCCGGATGGCAGCCTGCGGCCTATTAAATGTTTTGCTGAACAGGTGAATTTATCACCTAGCAGATTGTCACACTTATTTAGCCGGGAAATGGGGCTGCCTCTAAAACAGTATTTACTGTGGCAGAAGCTTTATCATGCTGGTTTTAGGATTGCTAAAGGCGAGTTAATTCTCGAGGCTGCGGCAGCGGCTGGCTTCTCAGATGCAGCGCATTTTACCCGAGAGTTTGCTAAAGTCTTTGGCCTACCCCCATCAAAAATATTAAAAGCAACAGAATCAATGCATCTGATTTCTGATAGTATTTTTACTCGTTAACAGCATCAAAGGGAGAGGACTATGACAACGATCCAACGCTGTAACTGGTGCGGCGATGACCCCATCTACCAGCACTATCATGACCACGAATGGGGCGTACCTGTTTATGATGATCAAACCCTGTTTGAGTTTTTAACGCTGGAAGGCGCACAGGCGGGTCTATCCTGGATTACTATTTTGAAAAAGCGTGAGGGCTATCGCAAAGCCTTTGCTAACTTTGAGGTTGAGAAGGTAGCTCGCTTTAGTGATAAAAAGCTGGAAAAATTATTGCTCAACCCAGAGATTGTGCGCAATCGCTTAAAAGTCTTTTCAACGCGAAAGAATGCCCAGGCTTTTATAAAAGTACAAAAAGAGTTTGGCAGCTTTTCGGACTATATCTGGGGCTTTATTGATGGTCAGCCGATCCAGAATAATTGGAAAAACATGTCTCAAGTCCCTGCAACTACCGCCGAGTCGGACAAGATCAGCAAGGACTTAAAAAAACGGGGCTTTAGTTTTGTCGGCTCAACGATAATCTATGCGCATATGCAGGCAACCGGCATGGTCAATGACCATATTACCGGCTGTTATCGCCATAAGCCGCTAAAGAAAAAATAAGGCTAATACAACGGCCCTAGCGTGGATATAAATACACCGACAGCGCTTCACGCTGCTGCTCGTTTAAAGGAAATACCGGCATGGGGGGTGTTGGGCCTGGAAAAAAACCGCTAACTCAGCAGGCGTATAGCGCTCAGCCAGGTCTTTTAATGGCCGAACCGGCCTCATAGCGGTGGCTTGCTCAGGGTCATGGCAACTACCACAGCGGTACTGACGGTACAGCCCTTCACCCTGCTGCTGCAATGCCTGCCGCTGCTCATCACTATAAGTCGCCAGAACTTGCTGGGGGTCAACCTTTACCGCCGCCGGTGCTGCCATCTCATGGGTAGGTACCGGCTGAGCGGCTTCACCGTAGGCAACCCGGAAAATGGTACCGGAATAATCATCAGAAATATAAACACTGCCATCAACGGCTTCGACCACATCCGCGGGGCGACCAATCACATCGGCCTCGCCCTTAAAGCCGGTTAAGAAATCTTTTTCCGTAATACTGCCATCATCCTGCCAGTGCAGAGATACCACCTTATAGCCATCTCTTTCACTGCGGTTCCAGGAACCATGGAGTGCCACCAACGCAGATTTTTCAAAACCGGGAACGGTGCTATGACGTAGAAATTGTATACCCAAAGGCGCATTGTGAGCCCGAAAGCCATGGACTGGAGAGATAGCCGTGGCCAATAGCTTATCTTTACCCGCTCCCAGATCAGGGTCCAAGTCGCCAAAGCCATTGATATAAGGCCAGCCATAAAAACCGCCCTGCTCTATTTTATTCAGCTCACAGGGAGGGAAGTCATCCCCCAGCAGGTCGCGACCATTATCTGTGGCATAAAGGCTTTGATCCCAGGGAGCCCAGTCAAAGCCAACGCTATTACGCAAACCGGTCGCATAGATACTCAGTTCGCTGCCATCGGGCTTAACCCGCATCATGGTAGCGCGCTGTGGGTCTTCTTCTTCACAGACATTACAGGTAGAGCCTGAGGTTAAATACAACCAACCATCAGGGCCCACACCAACGGTTTTAGTCCAGTGGTTACCACTGTCCATCAAGCCTTCAACAATACGCTGGTAGTCACCTTCCAGCTGGCCGCTTTGCTGGTCAAAACGCACCTTACCCAATGCGGTAGATTCAGCGACATATAACCAACCATCAGCCATATCCAAACCGTGGGGTTTAACCAGCCCCTCCAGCAACACACGCTGACCATCGGGCAACCCGTCACCATTGGCATCGCGTTCCAATAACAGTACATCACCGCTGCGAGGCCGGGAGACAATTAAGTCACCCTGCTCGGTCATATGCATAAAACGAATCTTGCCCAGCCCTGAGGCATAGCGATAGACGCTAAAGCCTTCAGGCACCTTATACCGCTGTTCTACCAGTTCTGCTGAGGGGCTTTCAATGCCATAACCCATAATGGCATTGAGTAACATTTTGGCGCTGGTCGCTGAGCTCTCAGAGCCAAACTGTATAAATAAGAAGGGCGCTGCTATTGCAGCCAATAGCAATACCGCCACTGTGATCACCAAGCGTTTAAGGAACGTTTTCATAAAATAGTGTCGTTAAAGAATGAAGTGGCATTATTGTTATACAACGGGATGGAAATTAACAGCCCTCAATCATAAAGACTGGCCACCTTCCGACGCTAGCGCAATTCAGGCCTGCTTTAGAAAGTTAATAAACTCTTCATCGTTAATAGGTCTGGACCAGAGGTAACCCTGCCCTTTTTGGCAATTAAGCTCACGCACCAACTTGGCCGTTGCATCATCTTCAATGCCTTCTGCTACCGTCTCAATACCCAGGCTGGCGGCCATCTGCACTATGGCGGTCACAATTGCTTTATCCTGTGGCGACTCAGAGAGTTTTGAAATAAACGAGCGGTCGATCTTTAATACTTCGATATCAAAGTTTTTAAGATAACCCAAGTTAGAATAGCCGGTACCAAAATCATCGATGGATAAATGAATATTGGCCTTTCTCAGGGCTGCCAGATTCTCAGATACTTCTGGTGAGTCATTCATTAACAAGGATTCGGTAAACTCTAACTCTAATAAAGCCGGGTCCATCTTTAGATCTTCCAGCGTCGATAAAATAAACTGGGCGAAGTCGGCATGCTTAAATTGCAATGGCGAGACATTCACCGCTACGGTCATTGGGTGTTCAGTCAGTGTATTCCAGCGCACACACTGGCGGCAGGACTCAGCAATCACCCACTTGCCAATCGCCACCATTTCACCGCTTTTTTCAGCCAATGGAATAAATGTCAGAGGAGGAATGCTACCTCTGGTGGGGTGATACCAACGCAGTAACGCTTCAGCAGTACTGATGCGGCCGGTTTGTAAATCGATTTGCGGCTGAAAGTGTACGGCCAATTGATTCTCTGCAATAGCCGAACGTAAATCAGCAATCAGGCTTAGGCTATCAGCCACCTCTTTATCCATACTCTCATCAAAGAAGTGGTAGGTGTTTTTTCCGGTATCTTTACCGTGGTACATGGCCACATCTGCCTTGCGGCAAATGGTATCAAAGTCAGTCCCATCATCAGGCACAATCGCAATACCGATAGTCGCTGTACAAGACACCTGGTGGTCACTAATCTCCAGCGGATTTTTAACCACATTGGTGACTTTATCCGCCATTTGCATGGCTTCTTCACGTTTGCCGGCATCTTCAAGGATAATTAAAAATTCATCGCCACCCAGACGACAAATATGATCCGATTTACGCAAGGCCTGCTCTAACTGACGGGATATATAAGTAATATACTCATCCCCCACATCATGTCCCAGAGTATCGTTAATGGTTTTAAAATCATCGAGGTCCAAAAACATCAAAGATACAGAGGTATAGTTACGCAGCGCCCTGTCTTTTGCGATTTCAAAATATTCTTTAGCCATAGAGCGGTTTGGTAAACCCGTTAGAAAATCATGATGAGCCAGCTGGGTAATATTAGCCTCGCTGATCTGCAAGCGACGGTTCTGATCTATAAGCTCCTTAAAGGCGTTATTTAATTCACGGGAAACACGGTGACACCAATAGCAGGCAATGGTAATTAATATGGCAATCAGTATGGAGTTAGTCGTGCTATTTCGGGACAAGGGAAATTCATGGATGCCTGCATCATGGAAATACCCCATTAATAGCACATTAATAATAAATAGCCCTAGCAGTAACGGGGCCACTATGCGGTGAGCCATTAATAATGAAAAAACAAAAATACCGGGAAAAGCTAGTAAGGTTTCATCTCTGGCCCCTTCACTGGTCCACATAAAATATAAGGAGGTGCAACTAATCATCACCGCGAATATAGTGCCGCCCAGTTCTGGCCTGCCTTTTCTGGCTATATAGCCGCAGAGGGAGAGCAAAAACATGAGTACCAGCAAATAAGCGGCATGATTCAGATTGCCAATAGCAGCACGTTGCACCACGATTAACAACAGGGCTATCTGGGTGGCAAATAGAATTTGCTTAAGGCGAGCGCTATTGTATTTTCTATTAACGGGCTCGGCAGTGATTGATTCGGACATAAGTACAGCTATAAGGGTTTAATAACGTCTGTTCGCTATTAGTTATTATTATCCTTACTTGGATTTTCATCGGGGATGAAGGACGCAGCGTAAGCCATTACACGGCCGTTTTGACTATCTGCTAAGTATAGTCCAGTCAGCACAGCGCAATAACTTATTGGCCATTATGGTTACTGGCTCACATTTTTTATAAAACAAAGATTTGTAAAATGACGAGTGATTAATAAGGCAAGAAGTCGAAGGAGTAATTGACTCGGGTTTTAATCACATTATCAGCAGGGAAACGAATTAACTTTACGCGAGACAGGATTTTTCTATTTAACGCCTCATCGCCCAACTCACTGGAGATCAGCTTAGCTTCGGAGACAGAGCCATCCGGCTCAATCAGCAATTCAAACACATACTTCCCTTCCAGCGTAGGGTCTTTGCGTAATGCCCGATTATAGATGGCAAAAATAGCGCCTTTGTTTTTATCCATAATCCGGCGAATGGATTCGTCACTGCGACCACCGGAAACTGGCGCGGCAGCCGCTTTGCCTTTTTTCTTTGCCTGCTGATCAATAGGGCTGGAAACCTTGGTTGTCTCTTTGCCCGATAAGGCAGAACCACCCGTATCCTGGCTTAGGGCCGCTGTTTTAATGCCACCACTACTGGATTTAGCTTTGGAGGTAATGATAGAGCGCTCAACTTTGGCCGCTTCGGCTTCGCCGCGACTGAGGTTCTGCTTCGATAAACTCTCGACATCAACGCTGTCACGCATATCGGCCAAGTCATCTTGAAAAGCCAATAAGCCAGAAACCGCCGCTGTCTCTTTTGCCTGTTTGACTAAATCAACAGGCTGCGGTTTTGGTTTGGGTTTAACATCTTCTGGCTTTTTCTCTTTAGGCTTTGCTTTTTTCTTTTCTTTGGGCTTGGGCTTGACCGGTTCAGGCTTGGGTAATTCTTTTTTCTCCAGAATGACACGCGCTAATTGCGGCGGTAGAGTTTCTTGCTGTTCCCGGGTAATCTCAGCCACCGGCAATAAAGGCATAGCAATCGCAAAGACGGAGAGGATCCCCAAACAGCTCCAGAGGATTTTACGGAAGCGGCTATCTTCCTGTTCCGTAGAAGACCAGGGCAAGATTAAATCAGGGCCAATCACCATTGCCACGACTTAGCCCTCTTCCACAGTAGTTGAGCTATTGGCTTCAATAAACGCCTGCTCATCCATTTTTGGCAGGGCATTAACCGCCAGAGAGATATCGCGATAATCGGCTTGGGCGCAGGTACTCATCACCCGTTTTAGCAAGGTATAAGGAATATTCTGGTCCCCCATAATGGTGACAGAACGGCCCTGTTGTTTTTCCTGATCCGTTAATAACGGTTTTCTTTCCGCCAGATATTCCAGTTCTTTGGTTAAACCCGCAATCGCATCTTGATCCGAATTAAGAATATCGGCAACGCTGGCGACGGAGCGCCCCTGCACAATAACATCGGTTTCACTAATTTTGATCAGCAGGGATAAATCCGGCTTTTGCTCCGCCACGGAATCTGGCAGTTTGATATTTTTATCGGACTGCAGCACTTCAACATCGCCACTATTTACCATCAGGAAGAAAACCAGAATGGTAAATATATCCATTAAGGAGACCAGATTTAGCTTGGAGTTCTGTTGCATACGGCGGTGATTTCTCGCCATACGTTTGGCCCGCAATGAACTTTTCACTGGTCACCTCCCGCGGCCATAGCGACAGGGGCATCGCCAAAGGAGACTTCCGGGAATAACTCGGCATCAACCACTGACATGGCGACAACCGCCTTATAGGAGCGCACGGTATCCATGGCAGAGACTATTGACTGATAGGTGGTTGCAGGCTCTGACAAAATAGTAATGCGGCGATTATCGATACCCTGCTCACGCAACTGGCGTTTTACTTCCTGCAATACCAGGCTCAGCATATCAAAATCATGGACTAAGGGTTCGCCTTCAGGCTTAGGCTCTTGGCCCTCTGCCAATGCCACCGCCTTACGCGGAATACGTTTTAATAAAATACCACGGGGTAATTAACCAACAAAGCCTCTTCGCGGATTAACAGTTCGATCTGCTGTTTCTCTGGGCCATCACTGGCATCACCCATAGCACCATCGGGCAATTTAATATCCAGCACGGTAATTTGTGAAAACACCATGCCCAGTAGCAATACCGGCACCAGCACAATCATCAAATTCATAAAGGCCGTGATATCCAGCTCTGCGTCTTTGCGTTGCAGGCGGCTATGTCTGACTCGTCTCATTGAAAGGCGTCCAATTCGTCAGGGGGTCTTATACGGCATCCGAGGTACGGGTATTGGCGGTAAAGGTCTTATCAGACAACATATTCAGCACCTTCACTCCCGCCATTTCCAGGCTATCTACAATCTCCGTGGTTTTGGTTTGTAGCAGTGCATGAAATAGCAGTAAGGGAATGGCCGAAATCAGACCAAAAGCGGTGGTATTCATCGCCACCGAAATACTTTGTGATAATAAACTCGCCTTCTCGGCGGGGTCGGCATTGGCGACGGCGGTAAAGGCCGCAATCAAACCGATAATGGTGCCCAACAACCCTAATAAGGTAGCGATATTGGCCAGAGTCGCCAAATATTGGGTGCGCTTCTCCAAGCGGGGCAAGGCTTCCATCACTCCCTCTTCCATTGCATATTCAATATCATCTCTGCGCTGGCTCTGGGCCATCCGGGCAATGCCAGCACCAATAATACGGCCCATGGGTGCCGTTGACTGGTTGGCCGCCTTTACCACGCCTTTGAGGTCGCGCTTTTGCAACATCGGCATTAGCTGGTTAAAGGCTTTGCGGTTAGACATCTTCGCTGAGGATAGAAAGATCCAGCGTTCGATAGCAATGGCCAGGCCGCAGACCAATACCACGGCAATGGGGTACATAAAGGTACCACCGTCTTGAAAGAAGCGAACGATTAGGCTGTAGAAATCCATGGTGATTCCTTGTCTCTGTCAAAAATGGATTTGGGCTGAGGTCTACTAACCACAGCACAGGTAATAGTAATGATTAATAATAGCTTTTTTTTAAGAAATTTCTGTGAACCTTGGCCCAGAGAGAAAATAATTGTCGACTGAGTCGCAATACCTGGTCATATACAGCGTTATTCCTGCGTAGGTGCAGTGGTAGGGTGGGTTGTAGTTCTTTATAGGCTGGGAACGAGCTGCACTGGGCAGGGGTTTGCGCTTTCTTTCAAATGGTTAGCCCGTAGGGTGGATTATAATCCACCGGCATATGGATGCTAATGGTTGGGCTTGGTGGATTGTAATCCACCCTACAGTAAGGTTTTGTCCCTGCCAGCAATATGTGAAGGCGGGAATCTAGATGTCCGCCTCTTCTGGAATAACCGCCTCGCTGATGATTTTATCCTGATAACGTAACTCCCTTAGTAGCTCGTCCCGGTCAACCTCCTCAAACACCCCGTCCACCAAACTCTGCAATGGCTGGTAGATCAACTCAGGGGTATCGGCCTGCTGCCAGGGCACAATATAAAGCACCTTGGGTTGCTCCTGATTACCGGTCACTGTACTGCGTAAAACAACCTGGGCTTCCTGAGCGAACAGGGTTGAACTGGCATAGACAGTGATGATAGCTAGCAGTAATTTCATGGCTATTGCCCCGCGGCTTTTATTCGACGCTGTGTATCGACAATCCAACCCGCTACCTGCCGGTCGGGCTCTGGCTGCAAGTTCTGGTATTGCTGATAGTGCGCCAACGCTAATGCTAATTTACCCATATATAAATCATAGAGAATACCAAGGTTTAGGTGCCCTTCCGGATAATCAGGCCACACCACCAGAGCTTGCTGGTATAAAGCTTCTGCCTCGTTAAACTGTCCCTGCTCTCGTAAGAAAATAGCGTATTGATTATAAGCCGATAGATTGCTGCTATTGGTGGCAATCGCCTGTTTAAACATTGGCGCCACTTTCGCGGTCTGTTCGGTACGGCTATAGAGCTGCGCCAGACTGACATAGGGCCCCGATAACTCTGGCGCCTTAGCCGTTAACCATTGCAGATGCAGCTCAGCTTTAGCCCAGTCTTGATTCGCCAGAGCCGCTTGTGCCTGCTGATAATGATCACTGGCGGCGGCACTTACTGCCGGGCGGTTTTGCAAATAGGGGTTGACCGCTTTCGACGGAGCCAGGGTTGCACTGTCTTCTACCGGCTGCACGGTACTAGTCGTGGGTACAAACTGGCAGGCACTGATCAGTAGCGTTAGTACCACGAATAGCGTGATGCGCTGAGTACCGTTAATAAATCGCATTAGCACTATCCCCCTGTCGTTCTTTTTTGCCATAACGGGCAGGTAATAATTCACTCATCGCGGCAAAACTCTTTTTCACCCACGCATCATAAACCCCGGCCCAACTGCGCTGAATATTGGCTTCGTGAATAGCAATGGCTTTTTCTTCAAAGGGGAAGGCCTGCTCTTCCAGTAAAATATCATATTGCTCCAGCGCCAACGCATCCAAATTACCCGGACGCTGCGAACTCATTAAATCTTTACTTAGTTGGCTATATACGGAGGCAATGCGATAAGTCGCCAAAGTGGCAAACTCTTCTACGCCATAATCTACTACCTGGTTATAGGCCTTCAGGGTTTTATCTAAAGCACTCTTTTTCTTTTTCAAACTGTTTTTGAGTGGCAGTGTTAGGCGCTGCTGTTTAAAGCGTTGGTATTCATCATCCGCTAAAACGCTGCTGGAAAAGGCAGCCAAATAACGTGAGCGCTCGGTGCGCTCAACACCGGCGCCTTTATCAGCGGCTATCATTTTCTTTAGCCAGAAACGACGCTTGTAGTCTTCATTGGCATCCAGATATAACTCACTTAATTGATAGCGGGCTTCCATGGCGATGGGAAAAGGTTGCGGGTAAGCGTGCGCGTAACTGCGATAGCGTAATATCGCCGTTGGCTTATCCCCCGCTTTGGCATAATTTTCTGCAGCCTGATAAAGGGACTCCTGCTTAATCGCCTCATCTTCACTGCTTTGATAAATCGCGGTTAACTCATCACCGGCCTTGGCCCATTCACCATTGGCCTCATAGGCAACAACCATTTTAGCGGGAATATCCGCCGACAATGGATTATCCGGGTAGTCATTACGGAAGGCGTCCATCACCACTATTGCACTGCCATAGTTAGCACTGGCCATCAACGTATTGGCAGCATCGTAACGAGCAGTGGCACTGATCGCCGAGGATGGCGCGACGTCGGCCACCCTTAAAAACTGTTTAACGGCCAGCACAGCATCCCCTGCGGCCAGAGCTTGCTCGGCTTGTTTATAAACACTAGCCGCCAGTCGATCCACGATGGCCTGGCGATCGCTATCATTAGGGGCTAATACTTGCAGGGTTTGCTGATAGGCATTTTCAGCCTGGTCATACTGCTGTAACTCAAAGGCACTGTGGCCAATCACAATCCAGGCGGTTTTTCTTAGGCCCTGCTCTGCGGGAGGGTCGCGCCGGGTCAGTTGCCGAGCCGCGGCTATGGCATGCTGATATTCTTTTAAGGCTAATAACTCTTCTGCCGATTTGGTGAGTACGGCAGCGGCACGAGGGTCATATTGATAAGTACTGGCAAAGCGCAGCTGGCTGGCAATTTTTAGCCTTACCCAGGTTTCCTCAACCGAGATACCGTCAACCACTTGCTTGCTGGCTTCGGGCAGTTGCTGCAATAAAAAACCATAGGCGACAATGGCAGAATAACCGGCACTGGCACCCCGCTTATCATCCGGGTATTTATAGGCCACAACCTCGTAGGCTTCTATAGCTTCATCAAATACGCCCGCTTCAAAACGGCTTTCGGCAAACAGAAAGTGCATTTCCGGCACTTGATCATCTTCTGGAAAGGTATCGATAAACTGCTGGTAATAGTTACCCGCTGTCAAAAAATCACTAACAGCGACCGCCTCCAGACGAGTTCGCTCTTGCTGTTTTAGCTGATTATTTTTGGGAGCCGCCAGTCCCTCGCGACCGCCCTGTGCTTTAGCGTGATAATGGCGCGCCAATTCCGGTAAGTACTGTTCCAGAAACGGGCGAATATAATCTCGACTCTGCTCGGTTTTTTGCTGCCAGTAGTCGCTGTAGATACCGTAGCTGTTAATATAATTTTCTTTTTCTTGTAACACATCGTCTGGAAAGCCCCCGGCAATATAGGCATCAATTAAACGGGCATAAAAAACCGGTGACTGGTCTGCGGATGGGTAGCGGTTAATATAGGCTCTATAAGCCTCTGCACTATCACGATAACGCTCTTGTTTTAAATAGTGCTGCCCCAGATTGTCATAAAGTAGCGGTAAATAATGACGCTCACCCAACGAGTCATATACCTCGGCAATAGTGTTAGCACCATCCAGATAACTAAAGACAATACTCATGACCTTAAACACATCCTGGGTCAACTCTCGCTGGCCACGCTCTAATGTTTGCACGTTGTTATCAGCGGGGACATGGTTATCCAGTACCTGGGAAAAGGGTTTTAAAGACGCTCGGTAACGCTCTTGCTTAAACAAGGACCAGCCGTACATATATAAAGCGTTCTGGTAGTGTTGGTGATTAGCGCCTTGCCGGATAACCTCGTTATAAGCCAATCCGGCATTGGGATAATCGCCACGGGAGAAAAAGATTTCTGCACGACGAAATTGGGCTTCGCCATAGTGCCCGGAGCTTGGATAGTCAGTGACCAATTGATCAAGCACGAGCATGGATTGATCACTATTGCCTTCAAGGTCATAGGCCTTGGACAACTGGTATAGCAGGCGGTCATTACCGGGGTGGTTGGGATGATTGTTTAACAGGCTTTGATAAGCACTGATCGCCAGACCAAATTGGCCACCGACGGCTTCTTGCTCATAGAGTTGTTGCTCACCGCGCTTCATTTCCAAACCGGCAAGGCGGCGCTGAACGCGCAAGCGTATATCCGCATCATCGGTAACCTCTAACACCTCTTCGTAGGTGGCCACCAAGGTATCCAAATCCACCGCCGGTAACTCAGCTGTTTTATCCGGCATAATAGCTGGACTTAAATCGGCCAGAGTAGCTTGTGGCTCGGCCTCTTTATCGCTATCAGAAAAATAGCTGTTATAAATCATCATCGAACAGCCGCTGTTGCAAACCACAACTGTAGCAAGTAAGAGATAACGCAGTGGCATCAGGCGGCTCATGGTATTGACTCCGCACTGCCTGCATCATACAAACGAGCAACAGCAAGTTTCGCCTGGCCTAAGTAATAAGATAAGCGCTGCTGTTGTTTTTCCAATTCATTGATAGAGAGCTGGCGAATATCTTGCTCAGCCTGAGTTATAGCCTTGGTCACATCCCTACTACGGGCGCTTAAGCGAGTTTGTAAAGCCAGCACATCTTTAGCAAAAGCATCGTTGTAGCGAGTTGCTTCGAGGCTTTCTATACGCTGTAATCGCTGTGCGGTTTGCTCTAACAGAGCATCCACTTCCACTAATTGTTTTTTATATTGCCAGCGCCTTTCGCTATCGCTTTCGCTAGCCTGCCAGTACAACAAGCCCTGATATAAACGTAGCTGCTGCTGTTCCTCGTTAATATCGTAGCCAGCATCCTTTAGCTGTTGAATAAGCTGTTCTGCATGGCTGGCGATAGTCCATAGTTCTAACTCTTGCTGGCTAATAAAGCGCCGACCACTGGCCTTCTCCCCATCTGCCAAGGTCTGCTGCTGTTGCAATGTTTGCTGTAATAGCAGCAGCTGCTGATAACGCTCTCGATAGGCTTCGCGCTGGGACTGGCTGAGGTTGTCCTGCCAAATACGTTGCTGTGTCGCTAACACGGTTTCCATACCAGACAGGCGGGTTTCAGCCTGTTGCAGATACTCTTGCATTTTAATCAGGTCACTTAAATCCTTAACCGCGGATTGAAAATGGTCCTGGGCAATCAAATGCGATAAATAGGGTGTTTGATTATTGATCGGCAAATAATCCTTGCCCATAATCCAGTCGTCTCCCAAGCCTTCATCTTCAGCGACCAGCTGTAACAAAGGCAGTTGCTTAAAGCTATCGACTGCTGTGGCCAGATTATTCAGCTCCTGCTCAAAAATACTAATCGCCTTTTGATATTCACTTAACGCGCTGGCTTTGGCGTCCAGCTTTTCATACAGATAAGGGATGGCTAATAAGCTTTCCTGTACGCTGGGGTCCATTAAGGAACGCTGACTCAGTGCTTGCCAGGGAGATAAGGCCCGCTGATAGTTTTGCTGTTGTGCCGCCGCCCAACCGTAGCCCAACATAGCCCGCTCTACCTGTGGGCTATCTAACCGGACTTTAAGAAAATCATTAATCGCTGACTCAAAATCACTGCCGCCCAAAGCCGCATAGCCGGAGGCTGTATAGGCGCGGTCTTTCAGCAGATAGCCCTCTTCACTCTCAAGCTCCAGATTGGCAATTTTTTTAAACGTAGCAGCGCCCTGACGCCACTGGCCCGCCAGGGTTTGCCTGGAGCCGTGATTAAAATAAAAATATGCGCGCCAGGGGGAATTAGCAGACAGTGGCGCAATAGCCGCTTTAGCGGCTGCGACATTGCCGTCGTTCAGCAATAGCTTAGCCCGCAGAAATTGATATTCTTCGAGTAAGTTAGTCGGTAAATCATTGGCCGATATATTGGCCAATACTTTTTTGGCCTCAGCTATATTACCTTGCTGGTCATATAATTTACCCAAATAAAACCAGGCGCGATTACGTGTTTGGCTGTCATCCAGGGTCGTTAATAACTGGGTAAATACCGCTTCTGATTGCCGCCCCATACCATAGGACAAACTCATACCTCCCCGCAGCAGCTTGGCGGACGCCTGATGATAAGGCATATCCGCCCGAGCCTCGCCGACCAGGGTTTCAGTCAGGGCTTCAAAATACTGCTGTTGGAAATAGTGATAGAGAATAACGCCGTAACGTAAATCCTGCACTTCCTGGGGAGGTGCAGACTCGCCGGCCTCATCGGCATTAACCGATAAGGCAGCCAGTAATATCAGGCTAAGGAAAGGTGTTAAACAACGATTAAGCATCCCCACTACCACTCTTTAACCGTAAACTCCGGTTGTTCAGTGGCCGTCGAATCCATAATCTTTAACTCGATTTTTTTGGCTTGGGAGGTCTTGTCAAAAATCAGCGTAGCGCCTCGGCGATAATCACGCCCTTGCGGCCCTTTGCCGGTAAAAACCGCCACCAGTTCATGCTCGCCGGTTTTTAAATTGCCAAGATAGAGGCGCTGCACACCTCCGCGATGCAAGGCATCGGTTTGTTTATCCGTATAGAGATAGTTGGTCACGACTTTATCGTCGAGCTTTAAGGTCACGGCATCCAGAGCAAAGAACTTGCCCACATTCATCGACAGAAAAACAGCAACCTGGGTATTGGCTGGGAATAGCAGTTCTTCTTCAAGAATAAACAGGTCGCGGTTTAGCGCAATCACTTGCTGCTTTAAGTCCTGTACTTGCTGGTTAAGGGATTGCGGCGCGTCAGATGATTGCGCAAAGGCCAGGCCATTGGCCATCACCATAAAGCAAGATAAAACCCAATGCCGAAAGAATGGCTGTTTCAGCATGTCTTAATTCTCCTAAACACAGTGCTGTTGGTATAAAAGCCACCCTGGTTCAACTGATGCGCAGGATAAGCCAATAATGGATCAATAACGGTTAGATGATTATAGCTGTTTATTGGCAAACTAGATAAATCCGTCATCATCGACACTGGCTAATTTTTTAAAGGCGATATAGCGACGTCGGCTATCCACATCCCCCAGGTTTTCTCCAAATAAGTCGCTGAAGTCCTGCTCTTCTTTACCGTGCAGCGCCATATAATTCAGGATAACGGTCTCAACTAACAGGTTAACATTATTCGCCGCAGGGGTGGCGGAGGTCTCTACCGAAGCATCGGAACGCATCCAGCCAATTTGCTGATGCTGTGCCTGTTCATCGGCGCTATCACCGAGTAATTCAGGGCGATCGCTGGCATTGGGGTCGAAGACTAAAAAGAAGGAAGCTGCGGTGGAGGAGTTATCTCCGGTCCATACGCCCTTATCCACACCATTAATGGTTTCAATCATGCCGTTGCTAAATACTGAGCCATCGCTAAATACATAGATCATGACTGGCTTGCCCACGCGGCGGGCATAATCCAGACAGGCACCAATACACCGCCCTGCCCTTAAGTCTCGAGCCTCACCGGTACGTCGATCACCGGTATGGTAGTCGTAGCCGCCCATGGTGATGGTACCGGCACCGGCCAGACCATCAATCACTAACTTCATGACCGAAGCGGTTTTTCTAAACTCCCGATCGCCATCAAATTCTGCCTGAGTGAAGATACCGCTATCGCCGACGATATTGGTATCGGCACTGGGGTCTACGCTATCGGCATTGGGGTAATTTTCAAAGGTATCCGCCGCCCTTAGGTATTCACAGCTGATACGGTCTTTGAGCTCTTTATCCATCGCGGTATCGCGACCGGTATTGACCAGATTCAGTTTAAAATCGGAAATCCGTTTAACGGTTTCCATCACCGAGACAATATCGTTTTCTTCTTCTAACAACAGGCGTAAGTCGCCAACATCCACCAGGCCGCGGGCATCTTCCGGGCGGTCAATTTTGGTGGGGCGAATTTCCGGGTCAATCATTAAGGCCGGCGCCATAGAATTACCGCCGGACTCCGAGGCATTGCTACCTATCAGCTGTAAAATTTGCCCCTGTAAACCTGCCTGATAGATACCGTACATAGGATTATGGGGGTTATTGCCGGTATCGTTATCAGAGCGGGCAGGTATCACAGCACCATTGGTATTGCCCTGTGTTGCTGCCGTAGTTTTTTCCAGGATACCCTGCAACATCGCGCTTTCGGTATGAAACAACAACCCTAAACTATCATCGATAAAATCATTGCTACTAAGGTTATTCGGATTCACCATCGTCGGTAAAATATCCGGCGGCACACCTAACTTGCTATAACCTGCGGTACTTAAACTATCACGTTGGCCACCGGGGCCACCGACCAATACATTGGCACCGGATATATTGGCACCCCCGGCCAGATCAAAACAGATGAAGGGGACTTTGGCACCACCAACGACACCCAAGTCACAACTACCGGGATTAAAGAAATCCATTAAGTCTGAGGATAAAGCATTGGCCTTATTCGTCCCCATCATACTCAGGGCAGAAACACCTAACACCGAAGCCGTACCGGCACGAAAACCCTGTGAAATAAATTCACGGCGGTTGACCGGGCGGCGATGATCGGGATGATACAGGGGATCATCAGGCCGTAAAAAACGTTTGCGCATAACCATAGCTGCGTCCTCTCCTACTTAATCACTGCGGGTGCACTGGACAGTACAGCGGTGCACACCGCTTTAGCCACTTCCGCGGTGCGACCGGCGGGGCATGGGCTGGTGCTACAGAATTTTAAACCGTCCGCTTTGCCATCGGGTACATCTTCACTGGCGGCATCATCGATATTGCTGGTAATTAGATCCAGCAGCACATTATGCAAATCGTCTCGATCTTTAAAGCTATCGGCATCGTCGCCATCATCGGGGCGACTGGGCTGGGATTGCAATGTAGTGGCATAGGCTCTATCAATCAGGGGGTAGATAAAGCGGTTACTCCAGCTGGCATCGGCCACACTTTCAATCGCAACTGAGGTATCGAAGGCGGTGCCATCATTAAATAAGGCATTGCTTAAACTGCTGTCTTCTACCAGCGCATCACAATAGGCTGCGGCCAGTTGCATCACTGCCATTTGGTGAGAAGCCATAAAGGTTTGGAAATCTGGCACTGAGGCTAAAGACCGACGAACGGTGGTATACGTTTCACTCACGGTTTTACCGGTAGCCGCACTGACTGCCGGACTATCAATGGGGACGCCGGTAATCCAGGAGTAGCTTTGGTTAACCTCATCAAAGGTGCGCAGGCCAATCTGGGTAAAGTCACCGTTGCGGTATATCGGTGTAAAGGTGGTGTCGGTCGCCGGGTCGGCCGCGGTATCAACGTTGCCGTTTATCTCTTCAAACGCCAGGAAAAATACATCGTTTTCTGGCCCGTTTTCCAACGGTACGATGGAGCCCGAACTCTGCAATGGCTCACCCTCGATGGTAAAGCTATTACCGCTAATCAAAGCACTCAGGTTAACAAAGCCCTGCCCCGTTCTGGCTAGCTGGCCATTTAAACCCAGATAAATACCTTTTAAATCAAAGTTGATTTCAGCATCTGGCTGCTCCGGATTGATATTAACAAAGCGCGGCTCGGTAAATAGATAGCTGCTGGAGTCAAACTGGCTAACCTGAAATACGATATAGCAATAGTCGGTATCGTCGGCGCCATTACAGGCTTCTTCACTGGGTAACAGATCGGAAACGCTAAACATTAAGAAATACTTTTGACCAACACCGATATCATAATTTTGAATAATTTGTTCCTGGGTCAAGCTGCGACTATGGATGGCCACCATGCGAATAACACCCTGCCAGGGCGAACCACCAGCAAAGTCATTACCCATGACAATGGCAAAGGCATTACTCCAATTGGATAAGTTACCGGGCCCTGTTCATCCACTACACCGGTATCTTCACCGTTAACAAAAATCTTTCTGCCATTAATCGGGTCATAGGTCAGCACCACATGCTGCAAGGTCGCCTGAGCAATTTCGTCATCATCTTCTGTTGAGGTGGCAGGGCCACCGTTGCTTTCGGCATTGGCGCTGCTGCGATTATAAAAATCATAGTTATAGAGGGTTTGTGTTAATAAGCTATTACGACTCTCTGGTCCTCCGGCATAGCCAACGATCCATGCATCTTCTTGAGTAACATTATTAGGAGCCACCCAAGCTTCGATAGTATATTCACCGGCAATCGCAATACGGTCATAGAGTTTGCTACTACCACTCACCGCACCCTGCACACGGCCATCGGTCAGGCTTACGCCCCAACCGCCGACCCAGTCAAATTCGCCCAACACGGTTAAGGGAATTTCTGGCTGCACACCACTGGTATCCGCAACCTGGCTACCTTCACCTTCGCGGAATTCCCATTTGGCAATCACATCGGTTTCAATTCTGCCGCCGCCGCTGGCGATAATGCCATCGGTTTCCAAGACTTGAGCCTGGCTAATCACTAATGCACTATCCACATCGACTTCGGGTAAATCGTCGGCTAATCGGCCAATCGCATTTTCTATCACCAACGCATCTGCGGCACAATCTGAAGACCAGCAATTGTGATTGCTATTTAAACGCACCACAAAGCGAGAGTTAGCCGGGTTGGCTAAATCAATTTTTCCGGCCATGGCCGCATAAGCAATGGCCGGATCATCGCTGGCAAAATACGGTGACTGGGGCGTATCCGCATTGCCGGAGTGGCAGTCGGAGCAATAGGTATTTAACAGGTAGAGTAATTCCGGCTCGGCGGTTAAATCAAAAGACACTTCACTGACCGCATCGCCATAGCTTGCCGGTAAGATTTTTAGGCCCGCCAAGGCCTGTGAGGTGCGAGGTAATAAGGTAACAGTACTGGCAGACTGTGACTCACCCTGAGCCCAACGTTCAATATAACCGGTCATCGCCGCCGCGCAGGAGGCATTGCTGCTTAGCCAACAGTTATGGCCATTTTCCACTCGAGTCACCACTGCGGAGGCACCGGGGTCCAGTAAATTGGTCACTTTCCTGGCTTCGTCCCAGGCTAAGTTGACGTCATCATTATCTACAAAAGCCGTGGTACCTACTCCCCCACTGGTATGGCAACTGCCGCAACGAATCACCACATTATCGTAAAAGGCGGATTTAAAGCTTTGTATTTCAGAATTGGCCGGGACTGGACCGCTATAAATAAAGCCATCAATGGTGGTATCTTCAACAACGGCTTCACGCTCACTGGAACCACCGCCACTGCCGCCACTACAGGCCTGTAACAACAGCACAGCTATAAGCAGTGCCGGACGTATTATTGTTTGGAAAAAATGCATAACCATCTCCTATCAGCCACCGCGCTAGTTAAGTGTTGATAAGTAAGTGCCGCTGCAATGTTCCGCAACATCAATAAATGCCTGCTTCATATCAAAACCACCGGTTTTAAAATCACCGACGATGGTGGCAAACGCAGCATCGTCATCGCCTTCATGGGGCTCTCGTAAACAAATGGTCTTAAAGGCTTTCTTGACCTGACAGTAGGCAAAGGCATCGCTGTTAGCCAGCTCTTGCCCCAAGCTGGCGGCACCATCACCTTCGGAATAGGCCGGGTTAATGGCTTCATCAAGACTGGATGAAGCCGCTGAGGCAAACCAACCTACTTTTTGAGCATTGGGGCCGGTACGCCAATAATTAATCCAGTGGTCATTGGTGGTGACAAAACCCTCGCGGAAATTACCGCTATTAATAGTGTATTTTTCCTGGACGCTACCGGGGGTATAGACCATACGCCCCATTTCTTTACGCTCTTCTTCCGTATTACCCGGCGCCTCGTCTTCGCTGGGGTAGTCATACTGGTGGTAGGCAAAGGCCTGAGCCATGGCATCCATACCAGTATGGCAGGCGGAGCATTCATTCAGAAAAATACTGCTGTCGCCACCGGGACTACGGGAGACATCCTGGCGAATGCGATCAGTGGGCAAGGCGTTATCCTTATATTGCTCGAGGTCATCACAGAGATGGTTTAATACTGTAAACCGAAACATCGCTCTATTGGTGCCATCAATAAAAAAGGCTCTGGCTGCTGCCCGAGTGGTCATCACGCCGGCAACACCGGCAGCATTAATCCCGGTGACGGATGACTGGGTGGACCTTACTAAAATATCGCTATCGCCCATATCAGCGGAACTGCTTTCTAAGGCTTCATAGTGGGCATTGTTGCTATTGGAGTAAGCACTAATACCACTCACATTGCCGGTATAGATCACATTGTCGTAAAGCAGTTTGCGAAAGTCATCACTGTCGCGGACCAAACCGATAACGGTGGCGCTATAGTCATTAAGTGCCTGAAAAACGTCTTGTTCTTCGTTGGTCCAGGGGGAGGCCCAACTTTTTAAGACGGCATTGTAGAAACCACCACTGGGAGTAATCACATCGCCGTAGGCATCGCCCTGGGAGGTATTACCGTCAATCGCATACCGGGCAGCCTGCTTTACATCACCATCAACAGCAATACTGTTTTCCATTAAATCCAGCATTGCATCGGTGGGCATTACTCCGGTTAGCCGGTCATGGATAAATTTTGCTCGCTCACGATCTTCGGTTGCCGAGTCCACAAAACTGCTGGCAAACAGTGCAAGCGTTACTACAGCCAACGCACTCTTTTTATTCATCGTTAAAGCCCCTACTCTATAACTCTGCGCCCTTGATCGGTGGCGCTCTCCTTTTATGCTTAACTATTGTAGTCCCAAAGTAGAAAAAAATAGTGATGAACAGCACATAGCTGCCGATAAAAATGAGGAATCATTGGCAATAAGCTATAAGATAACAAAAAACGTAGGGTGGATTATAATCCACTTTTTTCCACGGCTGCGTTTTGGTGGATTGCAATCCACCCTACATGGGCATGGTCGTTGTTTGGGAAACTATTGGGTACTTTGATGAAGGACGTACAACCGAAATACAGCAAAAGGACATTCTGGCCACGAATAACCGCCAGTGCTTTGCTAGCTTGTGTTTTTCTCACCGCCTGCGGTGGTGGAGGCGGTGGTACTTCCCTATCCTCCAGCGATGAAAGCCCCGACCCCGTTGTGTTAGATATTCCTATTGCCTATATCAAGCGCCCTGTGGTGGTGGATGATAATGGTGATATCGCCGTTAATAATCTTGCCGATCCGATTGAGTTATTTGACGGCGCCCGCCTGCTTATTCGCCCGCGCTCATCTAATCTGGCGGAAGAAATTGATTTAACCGACCGTATTATTGAGATTATTGTCGCCGAAGAAGGGGCCGACCCGGCATTGCTGGGGCTGGATATTAAAGATCTGGAATCCTCCTTTGATGGCAGTACACTGGTTTTTGCGGTACGCGCTATCCCGGATATTGAAAACAATAACGACCCGGAACTTTTTACCTGGAACCTTTGGACCTACCGTTTTGATACTGACCAGATTGGCTATGTGATTGACTCCCCACTGATTCGCAATGAAGGAGCTGAATCCGGAGGTGGACAGGATATCGCACCGCACTTTCTAACGGATGACCGTATTGTGTTTAGTTCATCTCGCCAATCCGCCATTCAGGAAAAACAACTCAACGAAGGCCGGGGGCAACGCTACTCGGCGGTATCGGAAGTCAATGGCAATGCCCAGGCCATGGCGCTGCATATTTATGACCCTGGCAACGGCGAACTCGCCCAAATTTCATTAAGCCGTAACTTTGATCTGGACCCTGCGACCCTTGAGTCCGGTGAGATTATTTTTTCTCGCCTAAACAGCAATCGCCAATACAGTTTATTTCAAATTAACCCCAGTGGCGGCCAGCTATCTGCCTTATATGGCAGCAATAGTAGCGATGTGATTGCCGCCGAAGAAAGCACTGAAGGCAATAATGAGTCTATTCAGTTTTTGCAGCCCCGGGAATTACCCGATGGCCGTATCCTGACCTTGATTCGCCCACAAAACCAAAGCCAACCCGGTGGCGATATCGCGATCATTAATACGCAAGGCTTTGTGGATATATTAACCACCGTGCTGGATTACGACGGCAGCGATGAGCGCGGGCAAGTGGCTTTATCGGATATCGACATTAATGCGCTGGATGAATTATCACCGGGCGGTAAATATTTATCAGCCTACCCCTTAAAAGATGGCACGGGCAGAGTGTTAGTCAGCTGGAGCCCATGCCGGATCGAAAATAGCGAAGGTCTGTATATCCCCTGTTCTATTGCCGATAGTGATGACCAAATTGATGATGCCTTTGTAGCAGCACCGCCATTATTTGGCTTATGGATTTTTAGCCCTAACGATGGTACTCAATTACCTGTGGTGCTGGCGGAAGAAGGCTTTATTATTTCTGAGGTGGTCATTGCCGAACCTCGCAGCTTCCCCACCACCCCCGATGAAGAAGGTGTGTTTGACCCCGTACTGGCTGCTGAAAATCAGGGGGTCATTATTATTGATAGCATCTATAACCTGGACGATGGTGTGTCACCCAGTGCACCCTTAGGTATTGCGGCCTATTCAGAACCCGGCACCTTTGCCTATGCTGAGCGCCCTGCCCGATTTATCCGCGTGATCCAGCCAGTACCCATTCCCAACGATGATGTACTGGATGACTTGCCCAATGCGGGTGGCCGCTATGATTTACTGGAAATACTCGGTTATGTACCGGTAGAGCCTGATGGTTCTGTCACGGTTAAAGTCCCCGCTAACACGCCCGTCATGTTAAATATATTGGATGAGAATGGCCGCCGTATTTCCACCCGCCATGATAATTGGCTGCAAGTGGCGCAGGGTGAAATTCTACGCTGTGTAGGTTGCCACGATAGTAGCAGTGATATTCCCCATGGCCGTTTAGACTCACAACCTGCCTCATCCAACCCCGGTGCCATCGCCTTAAGTACCGGCCTTGAAGGTTTTATCGGTGCCGACCCCGCACTGTTTGCCTCTGAGCTGGGCCAAACCATGGCAGAGGTCTACGAATTACGTAAGCCCGATGACGACGACACAAAAACCGTGCGGGACTTACAATTAGAACTGACCTATATTGATGAATGGACCGACAGAAGTGTCCATATCCCCGACCCGGATATCGATTTAAGCTATGACAGCAGCTGGGATATCCCCGAAGCCAACGCCATTATTGCCCCCAATCTCGACCCTGCATTACAGGGCCGAATTGTGATTAACTATAACGATCATATTCAGCCTATCTGGGAACGGGAGAGAACCATTACTCAGGATGGCCTTGAGGTACTTGGCCCTAATGGTACGGCGGTGACCAACTGTATTGGCTGCCATAGCAGTGACAACGACACTCGGGTCCCCGCCGGTCAGCTGGATTTAAGCTCGACGATTGCCGACGGTATTTTTACCCGCTCTTATCTGGAATTAACCCGGCCTGATAATGAGCAGTGGATTAATAGCACCGGCGCGGTGGCGGATCGACAGCGGCTATGTACTGAGCTGGATGACAATGGCAACGAGCTAACTGTAGCTTTAAGCTTTAATGTTAGTGCCAGCGTTAATCGCGGCTCCGCGCTAGCCAGCCGCAACTTTTTTAATTGCTTTGAAGTCAATAATACTGATCAGTGCGGGGCCTTTATTCAGGACCTCTCCGTACCACCCTCCAACTGTACCGATGATGGCGGTACCGTTTCAGAAAATGGCGCCCTAACTACCAAGGTGACCCCGGGAACCTTTGCTGAAGCCCAGGCATTGATGGCAGCTCTGGATACGCCACTCAGCCTGACCGATGATCCGCAATTAATGTCCGTATTAAGAACTCACTGTGCCAGCTGTCACTCCGTGGCGGGGGGCGAGGTTCCCCATAGCGATAGTGATGATGATATTGCCTATAATGAACTGGTCAACTCTATCAATCTGGTTAACCCGGCGGCCTCTACCTTTGTTATCCGGCTCAGTGTACAAAACCACCAGTGCGGTGATGCAGCAGCTTGTGATGCGCTAGGCGTAGTTATGGAAGAGGCGATTAGCACCTTTGCCAGTGCCGTACCGGAAGAAACAATTAGCAATGTGGTCTCCGGCGGTTCTATCAGTACCGAGGAAACCTTTAACCATTTTGGTTTGCTAACACCCAGTGAGCGACGTTTAATGTCTGAATGGCTGGATATTGGCTCGCCTTTTTATAATAATCCCTTTGACCCTCGTTTATTCGATTAAGGACTCAGTGCTGAACACTACATTTAAATCAAGGTACTGCATATGCCGATTACTGCTAGTGCTCTTCGCCTTAAACAGCGCGGTTTTTGCTGAGGATAAGTACTCCCCTGAGGACTATATTAGCGCCACCATTGCCGAAGCCTATGTAGAGTTACATACCGGCCCCGGTCGCGGCTACCCGGTGTTTTATATCGCCGAGCGCGGTGAAAAAATTCAACTGTTAAAACAGCGCACCAACTGGGTCAAAGTGCATACCAGCCGGGGTAAAGAAGGCTGGGTCAAACTGGAGAGTATTGCCAAAACCATTGGCCAGGACGGCCAGCCAACAGCGGTTAATATCCAGCAGCTGGATGAATTTGCTGATCGCAAATGGGAAATGGGCTTTATGGCCGGGGATTTTGGCGGCACCGATGTGATTACCGGTTATGCGGGTTATCACTTTACCCGCAACCTCTCCATAGAACTGGCGGGGACTGAGAACTTTGGTGATTTTTCATCGGGCCAGAGTGCTATTGTTAGCCTTGTTCACCAACCCTTCCCCACCTGGCGTTATTCGCCCTTTTTTACCTTAGGTGGCGGTGTGCGAAAAACCAATCCAAGGTCTACCCTAGTAGAGACCGAAGATAGAACCGATGATGTATTAGTAGCCGGTGCTGGTGTGCGTATTTATCTCTCCGATCGTTTTTTTCTGAGAGCGCAATACAAAAAACACACAGTACTTACCAATAGAGACGACGATATAGAAGTGGAAGAATGGAAAATCGGATTAAGCGCGTTCTTTTAATTGCTAGCCTGCTAGCGACCAGTTTATACATACCCACCGCCCTTAGTCAGGAGGCGGTGCAAGTGATTGAGCCGGATTTACAGCGCCGGGAAATCCAAACCAGCGCATTGGATACCGAAGACTTTGAAGTAGGCTTCTTTGTCGGCATTATTAGTATTGAAGATTTTTCCAGTAATGAGGTCTATGGCTTAAGAGCCGCTTATCATATTACTGAGGACTATTTTTTTGAAGCAGCCTACGGTACTTCAGAAGGTGATTTAACCAGCTTTGAAAAACTCAGTGGTGGCTCACCACTACTTAGCGACAGTGACCGGGACTATACCTACTACAATATGTCCGTCGGCTGGAATGTCTTGCCCGGTGAAGTCTTTATCGGCGACAGCTATGTATTTAATTCGTCCTTCTACGTAATCGGCGGTATCGGCAGCACCGAATTCGCTGGGGATGACTGGTTTACGGTAAACATCGGTGCAGGGTTTCGCCTGCTATTAAATGACAGCATCGCCTGGCATGTGGATGTACGTGATCATATTTTTGACCGTGATACCTTTGGTGAAGATGAAACCACCCACAATATGGAAATTCATACCGGGTTCACTGTTTTTTTCTAGGATCATGTTTTACTAATAACTTGCTATGCTGTTAACACGATATTTTGGAGAGAGCGTTATGAGAACCATTACCCTGATTGGCTTGTTGTTGATTAGCCAGCTTAGTTTTGCCGCAGACACCCCGGCACCGGATTTCACCTTAAAAAGCACCGCCGGTAAGAATCTGCGCCTCAGCGAAATGCGCGGCCAAGTGGTACTGGTTAACTTCTGGGCTTCATGGTGTGGCCCCTGCCGTCAGGAAATGCCACTGCTGGATGATCTACATAATAAATACTCAAAACTGGGCTTTACCGTATTAGGGGTTAATGTGGATAAAAGCCAAGCCGCAGCCGACAAAATACTAAAAGATATTCCGGTGACCTTCCCCGTTCTTTATGACCCAAAGGGTACTGTTAGCCAGCAGTACAATGTCTCGGCCATGCCTACTACGATTATTATAGATAGAAACGGCAATATGCGTTATTCCCATAAAGGCTTTAAACCGGGTTATGAGGATAAATATGCTACTAATATTAAGGCACTGATTCGAGAATAAGACCGATGATTAAAAAAATCCTGCTACTGGGTGCACTGGCGTTTATCACGCTATTAAACACAGCATGCTCTTCTCTCACGGAGATAGAGCCATGGGTTAAGCCCTATGAACGCCAAAATCTGGCCGACCCGATTATGAGCGCCAACCGTGACCCAATTTCCAGTGCCTATATGCACCATGTCTATCAGGCCCGTGAAGGGGCCAAAGGCGCTGAAGGCGGTGGTGGTGGCGGTTGTGGGTGTAACTAAATCGTGATCAAACAGCTTTCATGTTTATCCCTACTAACACTTAGCCTTAATCTAAGTGCTGCCGTGCTACCCGAAGACCGCGCCGATGTGATGTACCATAGCTACGATGGCGGCGGTGTAACTATCGACGGCCCTTCCCTATTAGTCAGAAAAGATTTTGCCAGCACCGTATCGGTCAGTGGCAATTACTATGTCGATAATGTCAGCAGCGCTTCTATTGATGTAGAAACCAGCGGTGCCAGCAAATATACCGAAGAGCGAACTGAATACAGTGTTACTGCGGACTATTTGTATGACAAAGCGATTCTCAGCGCCGGCTATACCAGCAGTGATGAAAATGATTACGAAGCCGAAACGGTTTACTTTGGCATTAGCCAGGACTTTTTTGGTGACCTGACCACGGTAACCCTGGGCTATGCCGTGGGTGATGATACCGTAATGCAAAACGGCAACGATAATTTGCAAGAGGACGTCGATCGTCAGAACTATCGCTTTGGTATTAGCCAGATTGCGACACCCAATTTAATGTTGAATTTTAATTACGAAGCCATCACCGAAGAAGGTTATTTAAATAACCCTTACCGCAGCTATCGCTATATTGACCCCAGCAACTCGGCTAACTATTTATCAGCAACAGAAGTGTACCCGGACACCCGCACCACCGATGCCGCAGCCTTTGGCGGCAAATACTTTTTACCCTATCGCGCTGTGGTTAGCGCCAATTATCGCTATTTTACTGATGACTGGGATATCGATGCCCACACCCTGACACTGGGTTATACCCACCCCCTTAAAGGCGGCTGGATACTGGACTTTACCTACCGCTATTATCAACAGGAAAGCGCCTATTTTTATAGTGATTTACATGAATTTGCCGCAGTGGATGAGAAAGACTTCCGCGCCCGGGATAAAGAGCTTAGTGAATTTACCACACAGACTCTGGGCTTTGGTGTGAGCTATGAATTCCAACTGGGCAATAGCGACACTTTTGACAAAAGCAGTATCAATTTACAGTACGACTTTATCCAGTTTGATTATGATAATTTCAGGGATATTCGCGGTGATGAAGCTATAGGGGAAGAACCGCTGTATGACTTTGATGCCGATGTTATCCGCCTGTTCTTTTCAGTCTGGTACTGATGTTTAGCTTTAAGCTGCTGTTACTAGTCACGGTACTGACCACTGACCTCAGTGGCACAGAGCAGACCTATCAGGATTTTTTACACTACCAAACCATAGAGACCGGTGTCGTATCCACAGAGCTTGCCAAGCTATGGCAAGACCCTGAACTAGCTGGCCAGCCCTATTCCATAATGCAAGCAGCCAGCGGCAAGCAAACCTATTTACGCTTTATTGAAACCGAGAAAAAAATTACCCGCCAACAACCTGGCTGGACGGCTATTGAAATTCTTACACAGGATGTTGATAAGCTGGAAAAAGAACTTAACCCAGCCACCAACCCGGCTTCACCCTTTACCATTAGAGGCCCACCAGCCTGGTTAACCGACAAACAAAATGTTAAAGCGATGCAAGTCTCTGGGCCAGCGGGTGAACTGCTTTACCTTAGCCAGATTAAAGACCCGAGCAAGATGATTACCTCAAACCAGTCCACGGATAGCTATGTAGACCAAACCTTTATTATGGTGGCTGGCAGTGCTGACTTTCACAGTGCTTTAAGTTTTTATAGTGAGGATTTAGGCCTTAAACCGCTTGGCCCCTTTCCCTATAAAGTGGCGGTGTTAGCTGATCAGCTCTCCCTGCCACAAGACACGGTATTTGATTTATCACTGATTAAAGTAACAGATACCTTTGCTATTGAAGTGGATAGCTACCCGAAGCCATTACCGAAATATAGCGGCACCATACACTCTATTAGTTTGCTTGCCGATATCAAAGAAGGCATGAAAAAACCAGCAGGGAAGAAATTAAAATCATTTCCTTATAACGAACGCTCAGTTTTAATGCTGAACGGCAATGCAGGCGAAAAAATCGAAGTAATCCTGCCGTAGGGTGGATTATAATCCACCACCCCCCCAACCATCAAAACCGGTGGATTTTAATCCACCCTACTCACCCAGTTAACAAACACGACTAATAAAACTAACAAAACAACAAAGTAAACCACCCCGGCAACAAATACATGCAAGCCATTAGCTCGCCGAAAATCCTCATGCCGTTTATCTCTGGGCCTAACCCCCAAATGCGAAGACATCACAATCATCAAGGTCTGCCAAAAACCTAACGGCTCTTGATCATCATCAGGCCGCTCAAAATAACGAGGTTTCTTATCACCCATAAACCCTCTCGTAGGGTGGATTAAAATCCACCATCACCCCTCAAAAAAACGGTGGATTATAATCCACCCTACCGCAGAAATTTTTCCACATACCAACAACTGGCCTGCACCGAAAAGCCTTCCTCTTTCGCCCAAGCCAAACCCTGACGAACCAGCTTTTCCGCATAGCCCTTACCCCGAAATTCATTCGGTACATAGGTACGGGTAAAGTCGATGCCATGGTCAGCTAACAGCTGATATTCCAAAATAGCCTGATTAGCTTCCCTTGCCTCATCTACACTTAAGATAAAGCAGCTTTTGTCGTGATGATGGGTGATATTCGCCATAGTTACCGGTAAAATCTGTGGGTGAATTTCCCCCATCTTAACGTATAAAAAGAAGCCAGCCCTAATGACTTTATTGAAAGACTCTTTTATTTATCTGTTAGTCATACTGCCTTTAGCAGCCAATGCTCAGGATTGGCCAGTCTGGGGTGGTGATGAAGGTGGCAGCCGCTTCTCGCCCCTTACACAAATTAACAAAGACAATATCGATACTCTGGAACAAGCCTGGTCTTATAGCCTGAATGAACTCGCAGGGCGTAAAAAGCTGGAAGTATTTTTCTCTGGCCACCATGCCACCCCACTCAAGCTCCCCAAGGCAGCAGGCGATCATTTAGTACTCTGCTCAGCCTTTAATAAAGTTGCCGCATTAGACCCTGCTACCGGTGCAGAGCGCTGGGTGTATAAAACCGAATTAAGAAAAATGAAGCCCGGCAGCCAATACAAATGCCGAAGCCTGGCTTACTGGGAAGACAGCAAAGCCGAAGTAGGCACGCAGTGTAAGCATCGAATTATCAGTAATACCAATGATCGACGTATTCTGTCTTTGGACGCAATCAATGGCAAACCTTGTGAAGACTTCGGTGAGGCTGGCTTTGTAGATGTTGAGCCCTTAATCAAAGCCGCCAAACCCGCCGGTGATTATCATAAAGTGCAAACCTATACCCCGCCGGTCATTATTTCTGAAACCATCGTGATTGGCTCCACCACTAACTCAAAGTCCAAGCGCGTTGATGCCCCCAATGGCGCTATCCGTGCCTTTGATGTTCGCACTGGTGAATACAAGTGGGAATTTGATCCCATCCCGCGTAAACCGGAAGATGCCTACCATGACACATGGACACCCGAAGCACTGGAAAAAACCGGCGGTGCCAATGCCTGGTCATTCTTTAGTGTCGATCACGAAAGGGATTTAGTGTTTATCCCAACCGGTTCCGCAGCCCCTGACTTTTTTGGTGGCGAGCGCCCCGGCGATAATCGCCATGCTAATTCTGTCGTTGCACTGCGCGGCTCAACCGGTGAGTTAGTCTGGTCGTTCCAAACGGTTCATCACGATATTTGGAATTTTGATAACCCCGCACAACCGATGTTGTTAGATATTGAAAATGAGGGTGAGACTATTCCTGTTGTTGCCCAGCTAGTAAAAACCGGCATGCTCTATGTGCTGCATAGAGACACAGGCAAGCCCGTGTTTGGTGTTGAAGAACGCCCAGTACCCACCGATGGCGTTGCCGGTGAATATTTATCCCCCACACAACCCTTCCCTATCGCACCACCACCGCTGGTACCGCAAACAATTACTCCCGATGATGCCTGGGGCTTTACCTTTTGGGATGAAGGTAAATGCCGGGAGAAAATTGAGCAGTCCCGTTATGGCTCAATCTTTACGCCCATCAGCGAACAAGGCACTGTACTCTACCCGCAAACGGGGGGCGGCCCTAACTGGGGTGGCGGCGCTTATGATCCAAAACGCCAATTACTGATTACCAATGTAAACCGTGTGCCCTACTTCCTACGATTAATTCCACAGGCCGAAGCCAAAGCGGAATTTAAAGCCCGCAAGGCAGCCGGTGAAACCTGGGAAACCCCACCGGGCATTGCCGGTGGCCCTCCGGGTAAAATTAAAGGCACGCCCTACTCTATTGAGCAAGGCCCGCTATTATCGCCCTGGGGCATTCCCTGTACTGCGCCGCCATGGGGAGCCTTAGTCGCTGTCGATTTAAGCAAAGGCACCATTGCCTGGGAAATACCTTTAGGCACAGTAGAAAAGCTGGCTCCGGTTAATATGCCTGCTATTACCTCATTATTTAAATTTGGCACGCCCAATGCCGGCGGTCCTATGATTACTGCCTCAGGTATTGTTTTTATCGGCGCTACAATGGATGAAAAATTCCGTGCTTTTGATATCGATACTGGTGAAGAGCTCTGGAAAGCAGAGCTACCCACTGCGGGTATGGCAGTGCCGATGAGTTATGAATACAATGGCAAACAATATATTGCTATATCTGCTGGTGGGCACTCCTTTCTCTACCCGCAAAACCCAGGTGACGAATTAATTGTTTTTGCATTACCAGACTAAAGGTTTTTGATAATGAGAGAACGTAATAAAACGATTTCCACCCAGCAAAAAGCCTTGGAAATTAATCTTGACGAAGGCAAATACGGTACCTTTGTCGAGATTGGTGCCGGGCAAGAAGTAGCCAGACAGTTTTTCTCTGCCGGTGCGGCTGCAGGTACTGTTGCCAAAACCATGTCGGCTTATGATATGCAAATCAGCGATGTAATCTATGGCAAAACCGGGGCCTACGTTAGCAAAGAGCGACTGGAACAAATGTTAAGCCGTGAGTTTGAATTACTCAATGACCGCCTTGCTGAAACCCGCCCAAAGAACACCCAGTTTTTTAGTTATGCAGCGACGGTAACAGCAAAAAGCTTTCAGCAAAAAAGTGAATGCCATGGCTGGGTCGGTATTCAAGTGCAACTTTATCCCGAAGCACCACCCAGTGAAATTGTACTGCATGTACGCATGCTGGATGAAGATAACCATAGCCAGTCGGAAGCATTGGGAATTCTAGGTGTAAATTTACTCTATGGAGCATTTTATTATAAAGATAAACCAAAGTGGATTATTGAGAGCCTGTTAGACAATATCGCCTCAAAGCGCCTTGAAATTGACTTAATACATTTTAGTGGCCCGTATTTTAGTGAAATCAATAACCGTTTAATGAATCTACACCTGGTACGCAGCTGGTGTTGCCGTGCGGTAATGTTTGATACCGACGGCTCTTCCATTGTCCCTGGCAGCGCCTTACGAAAAAAAGATGTTATGGTGATGCGAGGTTCCTATAAACCCCCCACTAAAGTTCATTTAGATATGAGTAATTGTGGTGTTGAGCAATTTAAAAACATTGGTGGTTTGACCGGCAGAGGGGTATTAACCGTTGCCGAAATTACAATGTCTGAACTTGCCTCCGATGATGAGCAAGATGACGCTAGCTTTCTCGCCAGAGTCGACCTGTTAGTCAAACTGGGTTATACGGTGTTAATTTCTGATTACCTGCGCTTCTTCCGCCTACGCTCATGGATTCGTAACTATACCGACAACCGTATTGGCATTGTAATTAGCGCCCATGACTTTAAGCCGATTTTTGATGAGGCCTTTTATGACGGCCTTGAAGGCGGCATCCTCGCAGCCATGGGTAAATTATTTTCCGATGATACCCATGTCTATGTTTACCCAGCGAAGATTAACGGTGAGTTGGTTTCTTTGGACAATGTCAAAGTACCCGAAAAGGTCAGGCATTTGCTTAATCATTTAGTCGTTAATAAGTCACTGATTGCTATTGAAAATTATAAAGAAGAGAACCTCCATATTCTAGCTAGAGAACTGGTAAAAAAACTCCCCCATGGTCGAGGTGATTGGGAGCAGTGCCTGCCAGAAGGTGTTGCAGAAGAAATTATTGATAAGCGCCTATTCGGCTATCGCGACTAAGATGAACCCCGAGGACTGATAAATGACAAGACAAACAATTAGTAGTGTACTGATGGCGCTTATACTTATCGGGTCAACTGTTGCCTGGGCAAAAAATGAACCCAGTCGAATGACTTATGCGATGGCAGCTACAGCGATGGATGCCGCCGAAGCCTATGCCCGCAATGAAAACTGGCGGGTAACGATTTTGATTACTGATCAACATGCCAACCCTGTTATGCTCCGGCGTATCGACGGTGCCTCCCATCGTTCTTTTGGCTTTGCTACTAGCAAGGCACTGGTAGTCACACAAACAGGCCTATCTTCCGGGGAGTATGGAGAAAAACTCAAAGCGGGTGAAATACAGGAAATCGATGGCGGAACACATTATAAAGGTGGAGTGCCCATTTACTCAGGAGAGCAATTACTTGGCTCGATCACAGTTAGTGGGGTTAGAGATTTCCAGGATGAAGAGGTGGCCATTGCAGGAGCAAAAACCATTGGCACCACCACTCAGTCCCGTTAATGTCTATCCAGGTTTAGCTGCCTTTATTTAAAACCGCTAGCGCAGGCTGCAGTAGTTCGGCGTACTTTTCCGAGCGATTAATAGATGTCTGGTAAATTTTTTGGTCGACCTGTGCGTAACTGGCAGTGTAAACATTTGCTTTTTTATTGTGGAATTCCATACAAGAATCCTCCCAGGGCAACCCACAAAAATCCAGTAATCGCTCTGTCTGCTGCGCCTGCCCTGCCACTAAATCCTCGTAGCTTAGATTTAATATTTTGTCTGGAAACAACTGTTTCCACCTTTCCATAACCCTGTCATGCTCTAAATAATAGTTAGCACAATCAGCCAGGTCATAACTAAATTCTTGCCCAAAGGGGAATAACTGCTGATAACAAGAAAGGCAAACATCCATGGGGTCGCGCTTCAGGTGGATAATTTTCGCCCCTGGATACGTTAGTACAATAAAACCCACCAATAACTCATTATTCATAGATTTATCAATAATACGTAAACCGTCAGCCGCATTGACCGACGCTTGACTTTTAAAGGCCTCATCCATCACCTGGAGATAGCGCTTAAACATTAAGTCTTCATCTTCGATAAGTTCTTGCTGTATTCTTGTTGAGGCTAGCCCATTGGCATTAAAAAAAGCACTGGACTCGCCAATACCATACGTTTGTGTATGCGCGGACAGTATTCGCTCAACCAGCGTAGTGCCTGATCTCGGCATTGCAATAATAAAGATAGGTTGATCATCCAGCGTTGAGACTGATTGCATCGCAGTAATATCCTCACCATCCAACATACCAAAATAGGCATCTTCCATAGCAGCCCAGGTGCTTTTATCCCAGGGTCTGAACTCAGCCATTAAAGTATTAGCCGCCTTGAGGTAGTTCATTTCTTCAGCGATATTCTTGCCTTGATAGGACCAAGCCAATGCAAAATTCAGATTGATTTTTTCTGGCAGACTTAAGTCTGTATTAGCCGCCATATCTTGCATTCTATCTATGTGGGATGACTCAATTGACTCCCGATTCAAGTGAGCCAACTGGTAGTAGCCGGAAATATTATCAGGGTTTATCTTAATCGCCTTTTGGTAGCTTTGAGTCGCCTGTGATTTATTCCCCATCAAGGCATAACAAATACCCAATTCAACCCAAGCATCTGAATATTTAGGGCGCATCACTACCACTTTCTCCAGTAATGCCCGGGCTTTTTCCTGATCCTGACAACTGATGTAATACTTTGCCAAACTGAACATGGCTATAGCATCCGTCGAGAACTTATCCGCAAGTATATTGGCAGGGACTTGAGCTTCCTGTATTCGACCTAGCGCGACCAAACAACGAAGCTGGGCTATATGCACTTCAGGGTCTTTATTTTCAATGGCAAGCAGCTGACTGGCGATATAGAGCGCGTTGTCATAACTCCCAGATGCAAACGCATGCTTAAGCTGCTCAACGGCTTCGACATAGACCACATCAACCGGGGCTGTATTTTCCGAAAGGCTAATAGTTATTCTTTTAAAGCGCTTTTTCTTATTCATGGGTCTTCCAGAATCTTCTTCAACTTTTCTCGGCTTTGATCTTATAATCATCACGGCATGCGCCGTTAATGGTATTTGGGGGCTGTAATATAGTGTTACGTTTTGGGCCCGGGTGATTTAGAAGCAATATAATCTTTCTGTTAAAGCGGAAGCCGCTTAGCTCGTCTTATTCTTCTTCATCAACTTTGATAAAAATGGTATCTAGAATTTCATTGACTGCACTATCATCCATACCGGCATTATCCTGATCGCAGCTATAGGTGATCAATACCAATAAATTATCATAACGCAGATACCATTCCCTGACCGCATCACCATCTTCCTGATAAGCGATGTAGTAACCGTCCAGTTCTGCAACCTGCGTTAACTCTGCCGGGCCAAACTGCTCGACTACATCGCCCATATAGTCTTGCAATTCTGTCTCATCCACGTTGCCCTGTTGTTTCTGCAAGGTGGTAATCGCAATTTCCCCCACGCCATCCTCATCAGAAATAACAATTGTGTCTTCATCCTGATCAGCTTCCCACTCATCGGGTAATTCAATAATCCACCACTGGCTTTCAACAACACGCATTGTAAATCCTCTTAAACGACGGCGACGGTATTGTCCGATAAATCACAACACATCACATAGGCATGTTCCCGACCCACTTTGGCCGGATAATAATTTTTACGCTCGCCCACTATGGTAAACCTGAGCGAGCTATATAATTTTTTGGCGCTGGTATTCGATACCCGCACTTCTAAAAAGCACTGTTTTGCGCCCTGCCCCTGCTGCGCTTGCAAACCGCTACTTAATAATAAACGACCATAGCCTTTCCCTTGTATATCAGGATAGACAGCAATATTGAGTAGCGTTGCTTCATCCACAACCTTTGAAAAAATACTAAAACCCAATACCACGCCCTCTACCTCCAACACGGTACACTCATGGTCACTGCCAAGGCTATTTTTAAACTGCGATTGTGGCCAGGGGAATTCAGCAGCGGCTTTTTCTACGGCAGTGACTGCTTCAATATCACCCGCTTGCATGGGTCTTAGCTGCATTAGCTAGACTTGATTAACGACAATAAGGGTTGAAGATCATTCCATACTGCACGCTTGAGCGAGCCATCGTTTAGCATCGGGCTAGCGCTATTGGTACAAATTAAGGGCAGCTGCCACTGTGGGTGTGTATGCAAAGCTCCTTTGGCCACTTCTTCTCCGGTGATATAAGCCTTGGCCACTTCACCCATCACGATAATATACTGTGCTTTAAGCTGATCTACTTGTTTGGCTAAAAACGCATCCAGGGTCTGCCTGGCTGCTGTTTCGCTTTGGTCAAACTGGCTATTTTTAACTCCGGGCATTGGCCAGACAAAACCATCGATAGCTAATTGCTGTTTACCGGCACCCAGTGCGAAGACGATATTATGCAATAGCTGTAAATAGTCATTGGGGTTAATATGCCCCGGTAAGCCATCATCAATAATCAGGATATTACTGCCCCGCACTATCGATAAAGTAAATTGAGGAACGGGGGTTGCCGAGGCAGTTTGAACTAATTCTTCAGTGACGGCTTTAACGCTTTGCTGGGGTTGGCTCTTTTTAGGTTCATCATCACCCAATAAGGCCTGCATCGCGGCGGCGCTACCATTTTTACCTTTGGGTAATGGCGCGACGGCCACCTCAGTAACTTCGGCATTAGCGACTGGCACTTCGGCCAGTTCAGGCATGTCACACAGCACCGAAGGCATGGCAGCGGGCAAATGCAATCTTGGGATATAGCAATCTACTCCCATTGCTTCCATATAAGCCTGTCGCTGCAATTCATTCATTATGGTTTAAACACCTTTTTGCGGATGTGCTTTAAGTATACCGGCTTCCAGCATATTCAAGGCATTAAGATAGGCCTTAACGGAAGCTACGATAACGTCGGTATCTGTACCCAGACCATTGACAATCACCCCGTCTTTTTCCAAGCGCACAGTCACTTCGCCTAGCGAATCTGTACCTTGGGTAACAGCACTCACCAAATATAATTGCAGCTCAGCCTGACTGTTAGCAATTTTTTCTATGGCTTTAAAAGAAGCATCAACCAAGCCATCACCTTCGGCTTCAGTGGCTTGCTCGGCACCATCAATAGAGAGTTTCATGGACGCTTTTGGTTTTACACCCGACTTTGAGGTGGCTTCCAAATCACTAAACTGGTATGTCTCTTTAATTTCAGGGGCAGTTACATCGCTCACTAAGGCCTGTAAATCTTCATCAAAGATTTCATGTTTTTTATCGGCCAGCGCCTTAAAGTTTTTAAAGGCTTCATTGAGTGCTTCCTGGCTATCGAAGCTGATGCCCAACTCTTCAAAACGCGCTTTAACCGCCGCGCGGCCTGAGTGCTTACCTAATACCAGTTTGTTAGTATTCCAGCCCACTGACTCGGCGCTCATAATTTCATAGGTTTCACGGTGCTTTAAGACACCATCCTGATGAATGCCGGATTCATGGGCAAAGGCGTTGGCTCCCACAATTGCTTTGTTAGGCTGAACGGGGAAGCCGGTAATAGAAGACACCAGACGAGAAGTCGGCACGATATGCTCTGGTTCAATACGGGTGGCAACAGGGAAGATATCACTACGAGTACGAACCCCCATGACAATTTCTTCCAAAGCGGCATTACCTGCCCGCTCACCCAAACCGTTAATCGTACACTCGACCTGCCTTACACCATTCATGACTGCCGACAGGGAATTGGCCACGGCCAAACCCAGGTCATTATGGCAGTGGGTGGAAAAGATAGCTTTATCCGCATTGGGCACATTGTTGATCAAACGCTTAAACATGGCGCCATATTCTTCTGGCTCACCATAACCCACGGTATCAGGGATATTAATAGTAGTAGCACCAGCATTTATAACCGCTTCTATTATGCGGCACTGAAATTCGTACTCTGAACGACTGCCGTCTTCTAGTGAAAACTCCACGTCATCCCGTAAATTACGGGCCAGTTTGACCATGGCTACTGCCTGCTCAAGCACCTGATTTGGCTCCATTTGCAATTTATACTGCATATGGATGGGCGATGTGGCGATAAAGGTGTGAATCCGGCCAGAATTAGCACCTTTTAAGGCCTCTGCTGCTCTTTCGATATCACCCGGCACGGCACGGGCCAAACTACAGATGGTGCTGTCTTTAACCGCTTCAGCTACCGCTTTTACTGCCTCGAAGTCACCCACACTGGCTATAGCGAAGCCCGCTTCGATAACATCTACCTGCATTTTCTCCAGTAATTTGGCGATACGCACCTTTTCATCTTTGGTCATGGAGGCGCCAGGGCTTTGCTCGCCATCCCGCAAGGTGGTATCAAAAATGATTAAATTGTCTTTATTACTCATAGATCGGGACTTCTCATTGTCTGTTGGGCCTTATTTAGCCGTTTCCAGGGTCAGGCAGCCCAAGCTTTATCGTGTGCGAAGGATAAACTAAAAACCTGCTAATTCTAATAAGCACACAGCAAAATTCCGCTTATTTCTGCTTTTCGGTAGCTATATACCCGCCAATAAGGGGGCTCGATGGTTTATCCACTAATACCATGGTGGGAAAGCGGTCATTTAGGCAACTAATGTTGGCCGATTTTGCATTGTTTTCACCTGTCGCACTTCCGTATGATTCGACACCTGCCTCAAAGTAGTGCCTTTTGTGATCAAATATCACTCAATGCCGAATATGTAGGCAATATTCATTATCACTATATCGGCTATTCATCACAGCTTTTGGCGATATGGACAAATAGCGATAAGGTAGCGAGTATGGGTAAGTATGCTACAGGCGTCTTACAGTACTGAATAATTAAATTAATGGGCCATCGACTCGTCGAGCCCCTCAACAAAACAAGGACAACTTATGATTATTGGTATCCCCGGGAGCTTGATGCCGGAGAAACCCGAGTCCCTGTTATCCCTGACTCAGTAAAACGTTTTACGGATCAGGGAGCGGAAGTTCATATTGAAGCAGGTATGGGTCAATCGGTTCGCATTGAAGATAGCGCCTACGAAAAAGCGGGTGCCACTATCGTTACTGATAGAACGGCCCTGTTAAACAATGCCGATATTGTATTGCGCTTGCGTAAGCCTTCTATCGAAGAAGTTGGCCAGTTAAAGAAGGGCTCTATTCATATCTCCTTCCTTGACCCATTCAATGAGAACGAGCTTGTTGATGCCTTTGCTGCGGCTGGCGTGACCTCGATCAGTATGGAAATGATCCCCCGTACTACCCGCGCACAGAAAATGGATGCGTTGAGCTCTCAGGCTAGCCTGGCGGGTTATGCCATGGTGGTATTAGCCGCTGAGCGCCTTGATAAGATTCTACCGATGATGATGACTCCAGCGGGTACGATTTCACCGTCTCGCGTCTTTATTATCGGTGCTGGTGTTGCTGGCCTTCAGGCTATCGCAACCGCCAAACGCATGGGTGCACGGGTTGATGCCTTTGATACTCGCCCTGTGGTTAAAGAACAGGTTGAATCTCTAGGTGGTAAGTTTGTTGAGATTGATTTGGGTGAAACGGGCCAGACGGCCGGCGGTTATGCCAATGCATTAACCCCTGAACAGGTTCAGTTACAGCTAGACGGCCAAAAGAAAGTCTGTGCCCAGTCTGACATTGTTATTACTACAGCCCAGTTATTTGGTCGCCCTGCTCCAACGGTTGTGACCAAAGAAATGCTTGAAGCGATGAAGCCAGGCAGTGTTGTGGTGGATTTGGCAGTCGAGTCCGGCGGTAACGTTGAAGGCTCTGTAGCGGGTGAAGAAGTAGAGATTAATGGCGTCAAGGTGATTGGCCTTGCCAATATGCCTGGCCGTGTGGCTAACAATGCCAGCCAGATGTATTCCGCTAACTTGCACAATTTAGTACTGGAATACTGGAATAAAGAGACCAAGCAATTTGATCTCGATATGGAAGATGAAATCATCAAAGGCTGTGTGATCACTCACGACGGCGAGATGGTGAATGAAATGATTAAAAATATCAGGGGTGACAAATAATGGAAGCTATCTATTTATCGTTTATTTTAATGCTCTCCATCTTTTTGGGCTTCGAGCTGATCGCAAAAGTACCTGCGACTTTGCACACGCCTTTAATGTCTGGATCCAATGCTATTTCCGGTATTACTGTTGTGGGTGCTCTAACAGCCGCACACAGTGGTAGCCCTGAGTTGGCTTTATGGCTTGGCACCGCTGCTGTTGCTTTAGCTTCCATCAATGTTGTCGGCGGCTATATGGTTACTGACCGCATGCTGGCCATGTTTAAGAAGAAAGGGTAAGGGGCCAGACTAATGACATCTTTAAATATTGATTTAATTATAAACCTTGCATATATCGCCTCTGCGGTATTGTTTGTGTTCGGACTTAAAATGTTGAGTTCGCCCGCTACTGCGCGTAAAGGTAACTTAATGTCTTCGGTGGGTATGTTAATCGCCATCGTTGTAACGCTGATGAATGAAATAAAACTGCCCTGGGAAAATATTATCGGCGGTTTAATTATTGGTGCACTGATTGGTTCTATTGCTGCACGCAAAGTTGAAATGACCGGTATGCCTGAATTGGTAGCCCTGTTTAACGGCTTTGGTGGTGCATCGAGCTTGTTAGTAGGCTTGGTAGCCGTCTATGCAGCCACCAATACCACCTTTACCAATATCACTATTATTCTGTCCATCTTAATCGGCGGTGTAACACTGACGGGTAGCTTGATTGCTTACGGTAAGCTGAGTGAAAGAATGCCTAGTAAGGCAATTCAATTTACTGGCCAGCAAGTCTTTAATGGCGCATTGGTAATTGCCATTCTTGCTTCTGCTGTCATGTTTATTCAAAACCCAAGTGCGGATAGCGAGTGGCTGTATGCAGTTATCGGCTTATCACTGGTCTTTGGCATTATGATCACCATCCCTATCGGTGGTGCAGATATGCCAGTGGTTATCGCTCTATTGAACTCCTACTCAGGTTTAGCGGCTTGTGCGGCAGGTTTTGTATTAAACAACAACCTGTTGATCGTATCGGGTTCTCTGGTAGGTGCTAGCGGTCTGATCCTGACTAACATTATGTGTAAGGCGATGAACCGCTCATTAAACAATGTACTGTTCAGTGGTTTTGGAGCAGCCAAAGTCTCTACGGCGAAGATTGAAGGTGAAGTTAAGCCTATCTCTGCAGATGATGCTTTCTTGATTCTTGAAGCGGCACAGAATGTGGCTATCGTACCGGGTTACGGTATGGCAGTTGCACAGGCTCAGCACGTTGTTCGTGAGTTGTCCGACCACCTTGAAGAGAACGGCTGTGAAGTTCAGTTCGCTATCCACCCGGTTGCAGGCCGTATGCCTGGCCATATGAATGTACTGTTAGCTGAAGCCAACGTACCTTATGACCAGTTGGTTGAAATGGATGATATTAACCCTCAGATGAGCAATATGGACGTGGCGATTGTTATCGGTGCTAACGATGTTGTTAACCCTGCAGCTAACGAAGATGAAGGTAGCCCACTCTACGGCATGCCAGTTATCAACGTGAACGAAGCACGCACCGTGTTTGTACTAAAGCGCTCTATGGGTTCAGGTTTCTCTGGTGTTGATAATCCATTGTTCTTTGGTGATAACACC
This sequence comes from Oceanicoccus sagamiensis, assembly GCF_002117105.1. GTDB lineage: Bacteria > Pseudomonadota > Gammaproteobacteria > Pseudomonadales > Dasaniaceae > Oceanicoccus > Oceanicoccus sagamiensis. The sequence continues at coordinate 231,385 of NZ_CP019343.1, forward strand.
AGAATGCTGTTTGGTGATGCGAAAGAATCTATTTCTACGATTGTGGGTGAGTTTAAAGGCTAAGCCACAAGCCGCTATACCTACTAACAAAAAGGCCCTGCTAACTCCGTTAGCAGGGCCTTTTTTTTATTAGACATAACTTAAGCGCGTTTGCGGGTAGCTCCGGCCAAACCTAATAGAGCTGAACCAAATAACCAGGCAGCACCAGGAACGGGGACTTCAGAGATGCCAGCAGCAGGAGCCACTAAACTTTCCGAACCACCACTGCCGAAATTCGTTACATGAACACCTATCAATAATTCCGTACCCATGGCGGCAATGGTATCGTCATAAGTTTTACCGTTAATCAATTCAAAGGTAATAGTTACCCACTCATTGACGTTAACACCTTTTTTAGGGGCTGGGTTATCAGCATCCGCTAGAAAGCCAGCAGTTACTTCAAAGCCGATGGTATTACCACCAGGAAGATCGGGTGGTTTGGCACCTGGGCTAAACTTTACGCCTCCGCTTGAGGTGGCTATATCTGTAAGGCCTAGCAATGTGCCGTCATCGAAATAGATTTCGGATATTGTCGATTGGGCTGGGCCCAGATTAGTAAATTTGAAGTCTACATAGCCAACGCCACCATCGAGGATATCAACAATGATTTGGTCTTCACCAATCTGACAATCGTTATCAATATTATTAGTGATGCAACTGAAATTGAAGGTTTCGGCTTGTACCGAATTAGAATAGCTGCTGACGACAAGCGCCAGAAGGCCTATTTTCCGTAATAAACGCATTTCACTGTTCTCGAGGTTATTATTGTTATGGCTCTTTTTGAGCTCTATTTATTGTTCTTATTATTGCTTGCGAAAAAATCTGAAGCAGGCAAGTTAGAATTATTATTGTATGTAAATAATACGCAATTTTTATACCTTTATAACAAAAGCATTTAATATCATGTAGTTAAACTATAGTTTATATATAACAAATATTGAAAGTGTAAAATTAGTCGACAGAATTGAGCGGGCGTTGCACTGTTAGCAAGCGGTTAACCCCATGGGCTTGCGTCCCCCAAGAGACGTCATCGCCGCGAGTCACTGTGGCCATTTCAAGGTTAATTTGATCTCATGGGTAAGCGTGAGGATGGCCTACCGTGTGCTGCAAACGGTGCTTTCAATCCCTTCCCTTTAAACACTGATAACGAGCTGTGTAGGGTGGATTATAATCCACCTTGTTTGCACCTGGGCGTGATGGTGGATTGCAATCCACCCTACGGTGAACAGGTTTTGAAGGCATGTGGTTGGTGTCTGGGAGAACCTCCAATGTGTTGGGTGCTTTCAATCCCTTCCCTTTAAACACTGATAACGAGCTGTGTAGGGTGGATTATAATCCACCTTGTTTGCACCTGGGCGTGATGGTGGATTGCAATCCACCCTACGGTGAACAGGCTTTGAAGGCATGTGGTTGGTGTCTGGGAGAACCTCCAATGTGTTGGGTGCTTTCAATCCCTTCCCTTTAAACACTGATAACGAGCTTTGTTGGGTGGATTATAATCCACCTTGTTTGTGCACCTGGGCGTGATGGTGGATTGCAATCCACCCTACGCTGAACAGGTTTTGAAGGCTGCATTGTGCTCCGGGAGAACCTACAGTGTGCTGAAAGCGGTGCTTTCAATCGCTGCGCGACGTCTTCGACGCACCAACCCCACAAAGGGGTTGTCACATGGCAAGCCTGCGGCTTGCTTTACGGAAGATTAACTCCTCGCATCCAATATATAAAAAAACCCCGTAGCATGAACATGCTACGGGGTTTTTTTATAGATTGAAGCCTGGCGATGACCTACTCTCACATGGACAAAGTCCACACTACCATCGGCGAGGACACGTTTCACTACTGAGTTCGGGATGGGGTCAGGTGGTTCCATGTCTCTATGGTCGCCAGGCAAACTGGCTTGGATCGACCTTTGTCTTACGCTCTTAATGAGCTGCTATAGTCGGTTTCCAAATAGGGTGGTAAATAAGCTAATCGATTCTGTAATTTCTTTCGTTTCTTTCAGTATGATCCGTTGGTGCAATCATCATGTTTCTAGGTTGCCCATACAACAAAGGGGTAAAACCACTTCATTATATGGTCAAGCCTCACGGGCAATTAGTACTGGTTAGCTCAACGCCTCACAACGCTTACACACCCAGCCTATCAACGTCGTAGTCTTCGACGGCCCTTTAGAACTCTCAAGGAGTTAGGGAGAACTTATCTTGGAAGGGGCTTCCCGCTTAGATGCTTTCAGCGGTTATCCTGTCCGAACGTAGCTACCCGGCAATGCATCTGGCGATACAACCGGAACACCAGAGGTTCGTCCACTTCGGTCCTCTCGTACTAGAAGCAGCTTTCCTCAATTCTCCAACGCCCACGGCAGATAGGGACCGAACTGTCTCACGACGTTCTAAACCCAGCTCGCGTACCACTTTAAATGGCGAACAGCCATACCCTTGGGACCGGCTTCAGCCCCAGGATGTGATGAGCCGACATCGAGGTGCCAAACACCGCCGTCGATGTGAACTCTTGGGCGGTATCAGCCTGTTATCCCCGGAGTACCTTTTATCCGTTGAGCGATGGCCCTTCCATACAGAACCACCGGATCACTATGACCTACTTTCGTACCTGCTCGACTTGTCAGTCTCGCAGTCAAGCGCGCTTGTACCATTATACTAACCTCACGATTTCCGACCGTGATTAGCGCACCTTCGTACTCCTCCGTTACTCTTTGGGAGGAGACCGCCCCAGTCAAACTACCCACCACACAATGTCCTCGCTCCAGATAATGGAGCTGAGTTAGAACCTCAAGATGATCAGGCTGGTATTTCAAGGTTGGCTCCACAATGGCTAGCGCCACTGCTTCAAAGCCTCCCAGCTATCCTACACAGACCATATCAAAGTCCACTGTGAAGCTATAGTAAAGGTTCACGGGGTCTTTCCGTCTAGCCGCGGGTATACGGCATCTTAACCGCAATTTCAATTTCACTGAGTCACTGGTGGAGACAGCGTGGCCATCATTACGCCATTCGTGCAGGTCGGAACTTACCCGACAAGGAATTTCGCTACCTTAGGACCGTTATAGTTACGGCCGCCGTTTACCGGGGCTTCGATCAAGAGCTTCGCCGAAGCTAACCCCATCAATTAACCTTCCGGCACCGGGCAGGCGTCACACCCTATACGTCCACTTACGTGTTTGCAGAGTGCTATGTTTTTAATAAACAGTTGCAGCCACCTGGTCACTTCGACCGGCCTCAGCTTAGGGAGCAAGTCCCATCACCAAAACCGGCGTACCTTCTCCCGAAGTTACGGTACCATTTTGCCTAGTTCCTTCACCAGTGTTCTCTCAAGCGCCTGGGTATTCTCTACCTGACCACCTGTGTCGGTTTGGGGTACGGTTCCTACATATCTGAAGCTTAGAAGCTTTTCTTGGAAGCATGGCATCGACCACTTCAAGTTCTTTACGAACTCTCGTCATCAGCTCTCAGCCTTAGCGACCCGGATTTACCTAAGTCACCAGCCTACAACCTTAAACGCGGACAACCATCGCCGCGCTGGCCTAGCCTACTCCGTCCCTCCATCGCAATATGCAGAAGTACAGAAATATTAATCTGTTTCCCATCGACTACGCATTTCTGCCTCGCCTTAGGGGCCGACTAACCCTGCCCTGATTAGCATGGGACAGGAAACCTTGGTCTTCCGGCGAGGGGGTTTTTCACCCCCTTTATCGTTACTCATGTCAGCATTCGCACTTCTGATACCTCCAGCAAACCTCTCGGTTCACCTTCAACAGCGTACAGAACGCTCCTCTACCATGCATATAAATATGCATCCGCAGCTTCGGTTAGCAATTTAGCCCCGTTACATCTTCCGCGCAGGCCGACTCGACTAGTGAGCTATTACGCTTTCTTTAAAGGATGGCTGCTTCTAAGCCAACCTCCTAGCTGTCTGGGCCTTCCCACATCGTTTCCCACTTAATTGCTATTTGGGACCTTAGCTGGCGGTCTGGGTTGTTTCCCTTTCCACAACGGACGTTAGCACCCGTAGTGTGTCTGCCATGATTGTACTCCGCGGTATTCGGAGTTTGCATCGGGTTGGTAAGTCGGGATGACCCCCTAGCCGAAACAGTGCTCTACCCCCGCGGGTAAGACATGACGCTCTACCTAAATAGATTTCGAGGAGAACCAGCTATCTCCCGGCTTGATTAGCCTTTCACTCCGAGCCACAGGTCATCCGCCCATTTTTCAACATAGGTCGGTTCGGTCCTCCAGTGCCTGTTACGGCACCTTCAACCTGCCCATGGCTAGATCGCCGGGTTTCGGGTCTAAAGCCTGCAACTAATTCGCCCTATTAAGACTCGGTTTCCCTACGGCTCCCCTAAACGGTTAACCTTGCTACAGACCTTAAGTCGCTGACCCATTATACAAAAGGTACGCAGTCACAGAACTAGTCTGCTCCCACTGCTTGTACGCATACGGTTTTAGGTTCTATTTCACTCCCCTCTCCGGGGTTCTTTTCGCCTTTCCCTCACGGTACTGGTTCACTATCGGTCAGTTAGGAGTATTTAGCCTTGGAGGATGGTCCCCCCATCTTCAGACAACATAACACGTGTGCCGTCCTACTTAATACGTCGATGATCATTTTCGTGTACGGGGCTATCACCCTGTATCGCCAGACTTTCCAGACTGTTCCACTAATTTACATCGCTCGGCTAGTCCCCGTTCGCTCGCCGCTACTAGGGGAATCTCGGTTGATTTCTTTTCCTCCGGGTACTTAGATGTTTCAGTTCTCCGGGTTCGCTTCCACACACCTATGTATTCAGTGCGGGATACCTTTCTTATGAAAGGTGGGTTTCCCCATTCGGACATCATTGGTTAATAACGGTTGGTTGCCACCTCACCAATGCTTTTCGCAGGCTCCAACGTCCTTCATCGCCTCTAACTGCCAAGGCATCCACCGTATGCGCTTAGTCGCTTGACCATATAATCAAGTAGTCTCTTCTCTTAAACAGCAAGAGCGTCAACACTTCATCACATAGCTTACCAAGAAACTTAGCAAGACTATTTGAGGACTTAAATTCAAATAGCTTGTTTTATGATCGCCGGATCATACAGTTTTTACACTTGAGAAATTACAGTGATTTAATCGTCATACAGTCATCACAACCGTAATCTTATTAAATCTGTCAATCATTCATCGGCTAGGATGAACAATCAACGCGTCAACTATATAAGGAATAATATAGTTAACAGTTTTAATCAGCTTATCTACCTTGTTAAAGAACATCTGGTCGTTAAAAAACCAGAAAGAAAACATCTAAACACAGACATCTTTTTTCTGGTCTCTTTACTTAGTAATAGCAGGAAGGTTGTTACATTTGGATTTTCATCTTAAAAAAATGGTGGAGCTATGCGGGATCGAACCGCAGACCTCCTGGATGCAAACCAGGCGCTCTCCCAGCTGAGCTATAGCCCCATCGATAAGACTTTTATCTTTCTAGAATCAGAAGATTGGTAGGCCTGGGCAGACTTGAACTGCCGACCTCACCCTTATCAGGGGTGCGCTCTAACCAGCTGAGCTACAGGCCTATAAAGTTTTAAACCCTTTATATTAGGTCTGTGGACCCTTTCCGGGTATCGCTATTACTACCAGTTCAGATCAAGTAATTCGTGTGAACGCTTGCAAACCTATAAGACAAATAAGTTAAGGAGGTGATCCAGCCCCAGGTTCCCCTAGGGCTACCTTGTTACGACTTCACCCCAGTCATGAATCACTCCGTGGTGACCGTCCTCTGCAAGCAGTTAGACTAGCCACTTCTGGAGCAACCCACTCCCATGGTGTGACGGGCGGTGTGTACAAGGCCCGGGAACGTATTCACCGTGACATTCTGATTCACGATTACTAGCGATTCCGACTTCATGGAGTCGAGTTGCAGACTCCAATCCGGACTACGACCAGTTTTATGGGATTAGCTCCACCTCGCGGTTTTGCAGCCCTTTGTACTGGCCATTGTAGCACGTGTGTAGCCCAGGTCGTAAGGGCCATGATGACTTGACGTCGTCCCCACCTTCCTCCGGTTTGTCACCGGCAGTCTCCTTAGAGTTCTCAGCTTAACCTGTTAGCAACTAAGGACAAGGGTTGCGCTCGTTACGGGACTTAACCCAACATCTCACGACACGAGCTGACGACAGCCATGCAGCACCTGTCACCGAGTTCCCGAAGGCACGAAACTATCTCTAGTAACTTCTCGGGATGTCAAGACCTGGTAAGGTTCTTCGCGTTGCATCGAATTAAACCACATGCTCCACCGCTTGTGCGGGCCCCCGTCAATTCATTTGAGTTTTAACCTTGCGGCCGTACTCCCCAGGCGGTCTACTTAGTGCGTTAGCTGCGCCACTAAGGAATCAAGTTCCCCAACGGCTAGTAGACATCGTTTACGGCGTGGACTACCAGGGTATCTAATCCTGTTTGCTCCCCACGCTTTCGCACCTCAGCGTCAGTATTGGGCCAGGCTGCCGCCTTCGCCACTGATGTTCCTTCTAATATCTACGCATTTCACCGCTACACTAGAAATTCCACAGCCCTCTCCCATACTCTAGCTTGCCAGTATCGTATGCAGTTCCCAGGTTGAGCCCAGGGCTTTCACATCCGACTTAACAAGCCGCCTACGCGCGCTTTACGCCCAGTAATTCCGATTAACGCTTGCACCTTCAGTATTACCGCGGCTGCTGGCACTGAATTAGCCGGTGCTTCTTCTGCGAGTAACGTCACAGCTGCACGCTATTAACGTACAACCTTTCCTCCTCGCTGAAAGTGCTTTACAACCCTAAGGCCTTCTTCACACACGCGGTATGGCTGCGTCAGGGTTTCCCCCATTGCGCAATATTCCCCACTGCTGCCTCCCGTAGGAGTCTGGGCCGTGTCTCAGTCCCAGTGTGGCTGATCATCCTCTCAGACCAGCTAAAGATCGTCGCCTTGGTGAGCCTTTACCTCACCAACTAGCTAATCTTACGCAGGCTCATCTAATAGCGTGTGGCCCGAAGGTCCCACACTTTCCCCCATAGGGCGTATGCGGTATTAGCATGCGTTTCCACATGTTGTCCCCCACTACTAGGTAGATTCCTACGCGTTACTCACCCGTCCGCCACTCTACTCACTCCGAAGAGCTTTCACGTTCGACTTGCATGTGTTAAGCCTACCGCCAGCGTTCAATCTGAGCCATGATCAAACTCTTCAGTTTAATCTTTTACATCAGTAACTTATTAATAAGTACATGATGGGACTGTTACGTGATTACCTCACTTCACAATCCAAAATCCTAGGCTCAGGAATTAAGTTTCATAATCGCTTCAAATAAATATATTTGCTGCGTGTAAGTCACTTGTATTCCTGATAATAATTTATTGTCATTATCAGCTCACAAGCGCCCACACGAATTACTTGATCCAATCTGTTAAAGAGCTTTCGATCTCGCCAGGAGATTCGAAGATGTCGGACACGACCTAAGGCCTTGCCAGACTCCCTACTCATGTAGGGGACGCGCATTATACATAGCGCCTCGTAATTGGCAACTGCTGAAATGAAAAAAATCTAAGAAATTTAACGATTTAGCACTTTTTGTTGCGGTTCTTTGTCTTGGACATTTTGTTGCTGTGCCTCGACAAGAGAGCGCGCATTATACGGGCGAATCTAAGGGTGTCAACGGCTATCTGTAAATTATTTTCAAAAGATTGAAAATGACCATTTTTCGATTAAATATCAGGCGGAAATGGGGCTTTTGGGTAGGGGTTTGTACTTAATTTGGGCAGTGGCTTGGTGGATTGTAATCCACCCTACTGGTTTAGGCGGGTTTTGGGGTTGGGCGCTGAAACTTTATTACAACCCGTAGGGTGGAATATATTCCACCAACAGCTCTGAGCTTTTATGGCAAGAGGTGGATTTTAGTCCACCCTACTCAGGACGGCTTTAAGGCAGCGGTGCGCTGAAACTTTATTACAACCCTAAAAGCCAATAGAGCGGCCAGGATTGCACTATATAGTAAGGCCTCACCAAAGTCGGAGCGTACCAGCCAGATAAAGTGGGCGCAGGCTAGAACGCCAATCAAGTAGGTGAGCTGGTGTAATGTTTTCCAGCTGCGCTTCAGTTTTCGCTGGGCCCAGTTATTAGAGGTGATACCCAGCGGCACCATTAACACCCAAGCGATAATGCCTAGCGCCATATAGGGGCGCTCGGCGAATTCTTCCACAAAAATAGGCCAGCTCCAGCCGAGTAAATAGGTCAGCACGGCAAATAGATGTAATGAGGCATAGAACCAGGTGTAGAGGCCTATCATCCTGCGATAACGCAGAATAGCCGGGCTCTTAGTCAGGGTACGTATCGGTGTTATTGCCAGGGTGAGTAGTAAAAAGCGTAGCCCCCACTCCCCGGTCTCCAATACCAGCTCTTTACCGGCATCGGGGCCTAACTGGCCAGAGACAGCAAAGTAGATCAAAGCCACAGCCGGGATTAGGCAAAATATAAAAACGATGGTTTTTTTTAGGGCCATGGTGTTTTTTGCGGTTAATAGTATTTACGGAGGTCCATCCCAGTATAGAGAGATGCTACCTGTTCGCCATAACCATTGAAGGGTTCCGTTAGAATTCGGTTAGGTGAAAATAAACCGGAGGGTAAACGGCGTTCTGATTTTTGACTCCAGCGGGGATGATCAACATCCGGGTTTACATTGGCGTAGAAACCATACTCACTGGCCTGCAATAGATTCCAGGTGGTTGGTGGCTCTTTTTCCAGAAATTTTATTTTGACGATGGATTTGATACTTTTAAAACCATACTTCCAAGGTACAACCAAGCGGATCGGCGCACCGTTTTGGTTGGGTAGCACTTTGCCGTATAAACCTACCGACATAAGTGTCAGCGGATGCATCGCCTCATCCATTCTTAGACCTTCTACATAAGGGTAATCAATGGTGCTGGTTCTGGAACGCTGACCTTTCATTTCTTTAGGGCGGTATAAGGTTTCAAAGGCAATATATTTGGCTTTTGAGGTGGGCTGCATTTGCTTGATAAGATCAGCCAGTGAAAAACCAATCCAGGGCACTACCATTGACCAGGCTTCAACGCAGCGTAAACGGTAAATACGCTCTTCCAGGTCAACCTTACTTAAAATATCTTCCAGCGGATAAGTACCTGGCTTTTCCACCTCGCCTTCTATCGTAATCGACCAGGGGTCAGTGGTCAGGGCATGGGCATTCTTTGCAGGGTCACCCTTACCGGTACCAAACTCGTAGAAGTTGTTATAGCTGGCCACATCATCATAGGGGGTTAAAGTCTCATCGGTATAAAAACCTTCCGGGCCTTGTTTCGCTTTGGCGTACTGCAAAGCTTTGAGCTCTTGCTCAGCATGAGCCATACCCGCAGTACCCAGAGCCATAGCGCCACCAGCAATCAGGGAGCTACCCATAAACTGGCGACGGTTTAGATAAACGGATTCGGGGGTTATTTCGGAGGACGCTATATCTGATGTTTTTTTAATAAGCACTACACAACTCCTATTGGGAAGATCCAGTCATTCACTTGAGGCTATGAGTATTTATACGGGAAAAGATTCCTCAACGATCAAAATTGACCGCTATTTGTCACTTTTCCCGCAGCATCGTCCATATTTTGGTAGCAGGCCCCGATAAGGCATAGAGCACAAAACCAGCCAGTAGGATTTTAGCAGGGTCCAGCATCACCAGACCAAAGCCCAGTACTACTAGAATCATCACAACAAAGGGAACACGACCACGGAGGTCTAAACCCTTAAAGCTATGGTAGGGCACATTAAGAATCATCAAGAAGCCGGCTATAGCGGTCATTAAGCCAGCAATCACCGCTAACTCAAAGGGCACACCATTGCCGACATAACCAATATCGTGACAAACCCAAATTGTACCGGCTACAACAGCCGCGGCAGCGGGGCTGGCCAATCCGGAAAAGTAGTTTTTATCCGCGGTATCAATTTGGGTATTAAAGCGCGCCAAACGGAGTGCCGCACAGGCCACATAGATAAAAGAGCAGGTCCAGCCAAACTTGCCCAAATCTGATAAAGCCCAACTAAACATAACCAGTGCAGGGGCAGCACCGAAGGACACCATATCCGCCAGGCTATCGTACTCGGCACCAAACTTACTTTGGGTATTGGTTAAGCGAGCGACACGGCCATCCAGACCATCCAAAATCATGGCGACAAAAATCGCAATAGCCGCAGCTTCAAACTTACCGTTAATACCGGCAATCACTGCATAATAACCGGAGAATAAAGCCGCCGTAGTGAACAGGTTAGGCAGTAAATAGATACCTCGACGACGAATGGTTTTACCGTCAACCGACACTTCCTCTTCGTGCTCATCAATCAGTATTAATGATTCCGGTGGCGTCTCCGGTTGCTCAGCCGCACTCTCAGGCTTATCAGCAGAAACATCCCGCAATGGGGTGGAAGGTTCTTTCGGCTTATCATTCATAGTGGGTATTCTTTCAGTGCAGCTACAATGTTGCCCATGATAAATTAAAACTCGCTGCGGTACGATGCTTTTGCACAGTCCCAGAAGGCTTTAACCAGTGGATTTTCCAAACGCTGGGCTGAAGCACCCAAGCCAACCGCAAAAGGTGCCAAAGGAGGCTGTACATCAATCACCTGCACTTTATCTTTTAAGGGACTGTTGATCAGCACCAGCTCTGGCACGACCCCTACTCCCAAGCCAAGCCCTACCATACTAACAATAGCCTCATGACCACTAACCTGAGCATAGATATCAGGCTTGATGCTTTGGGAGCGGAACCACTGGTCAAGACGGGTTCTGGCCAGGCCCCGCTCTGAGACGATAAAAGGAATATCCTGCCAGTTGATCGGGCTTGAAACGTCCAGATGACCTTTGATAGTACTTTCTACCGCGCAATGGATAACCGGGTAAATAAAGAGCAGCGGCGAATGGGTCAGGGTCTGGAATTGAATTTTTGAGGGCAGCTTATCGGGCCGGGCTGCGATAGCAACATCATCTTCACCACTCATTAGGTGTTCGATCGCATCAGCCTGATCACCGGTGCGGAGCTTAATATCTATATCCGGGTAACGGGTTCTAAAGGGCTCCAACAGATCAGACAAAACGCTGTAAGCGGCGGTCACGGAGCAATAAACACTGACCTCACCACTTAAGCCCTCGGCATCCCGACGAATGACTTCCATAAAAGAACGCCATTGCCCCAGAGTTTGGCGGGCATAGGATTGGAACTGGCGGCCGGTTTCAGTCAGCCTTACCGTACGGTTATCACGCTCCAATAGGCGCTGCCCCACCTCTTCCTCAATTTTCTTAAGGCTGCGGCTAACCGCAGAAGCACTCATATGCAGGGCATCACCGGTTTGGCTGAAGTGCAGATTCTCAGACAGAGTCAGAAATAGCTCTAAATCTTTGGTATCCATAGGGATTCCATGTTGCGGATTTTGCATCACTGTATAGCAAATACATCATTTTACGCAACATCCTTTTTTCTATATAGTGCGCGCACTGAATTATGTATGGCTGACAGACCGCAGGGCCTGTTACCTGAATTTATAGAGGAGCTACCCCATGGGTCAAAATTACTTCAACACCCTTCCACTGCGGCTGCAGCTGGAAGAACTCGCCAAATGTCGCTTTATGGACCGCGAAGAATTCGCCAACGGCTGTGACTATATCAAAGGCAAAAAGATCGTTATCGTCGGCTGTGGTGCTCAGGGCTTAAACCAGGGTTTGAACCTGCGTGACTCCGGTCTTGATGTTTCTTACACGCTGCGTGCTGTAGCCATTGAAGAAAAGCGTCAGTCCTGGAAAAACGCGACGGATAACGGTTTTGCTGTAGGAACTTATGAAGAGCTGATTCCACAGGCTGATATCGTAATGAACCTGACTCCAGATAAGCAACACACCGATGTTGTCACTACAATCATGCCGCTAATGAAGCAAGGCGCTACTCTGGATTACGCACACGGTTTTAACCTGGTTGAAGAAGGTATGCAGGTTCGTGAAGACTTAACCGTAGTTATGTGCTGCCCTAAATGTCCTGGTTCTGAAGTACGTGCTGAGTATGTACGTGGTTTTGGTGTTCCTACTTTGATCGCTGTCCACCGTGAAAACGATCCTAATGGCGATGGCCTTGATATCGCTAAAGCGTTGGCTTCAGGTACTGGTGGCGATCGCGCTGGTGTACTTGAATCTTCTCCTATCGCTGAAGTTAAGTCTGACTTAATGGGTGAGCAAACCATTCTTTGTGGTATGTTGCAGACTGGCTCTATTCTTTGCTTCGACAAAATGGTTGAGCAAGGTATTGACGCAGGTTACGCATCAAAGCTGATTCAGTACGGTTGGGAAACGGTCACTGAAGGTTTGAAAATGGGCGGCATCACTAACATGATGGACCGCTTATCAAACCCTGCCAAAGTTAAAGCCTATGACCTGGCTGAAGAGCTTAAAGATATTATGCGTCCTTTATACCAGAAGCATCAGGACGATATTATGTCTGGTCACTTCTCTCGCACTATGATGGACGATTGGGCTGCTGACGATAAGAACCTGTTGGGCTGGCGTGCAGCTACTGCTGAAACAGCGTTTGAAAAGTCTACCAATACTGATCAGGAAATTTCTGAACAGGAATTTTATGATAACGGTATTTTGATGGTCGCTATGGTTAAAGCCGGTGTTGAGCTAGCGTTTGAAACTATGGTGGATGCGGGCATTAAAGAAGAGTCTGCTTACTACGAGTCTCTGCATGAAACTCCGCTAATCGCTAACACCATTGCTCGTAAGAAGCTGTATGAAATGAACGTGGTTATCTCTGATACCGCTGAGTACGGTTGTTACTTGTTTGACCACGCCTGTAAGCCTTTGTTAGAAGACTTTATGAAGAAGATCAGCACCGATGTTATTGGTAAAGGTCTAGACCTTAAAGATAATGGTGTCGATAACCAGGAACTGGTTGCTATTAATGCTGAGCTTCGTAACCACCCGGTTGAAGTGGTAGGTACCAAGCTACGTGGCTACATGACAGCGATGCAGAAAATCGTTTAAGTCATTGCTTAAAAACAAAAAAGGCCGGTCAATGACCGGCCTTTTTTTTGCTCGTAGGGTGGATTGTAATCCACCTTTATCCAATGCTGGTTTTGGTGGATTGTAATCCACCCTACGAGGAGTTATTTCTGCTTAGACGTTAAGCGTGTTCCCAACGGTTTGCGTTGAAGAAGGTGCCCAGATCATTAAACTTCACGCCATTTTCCACCATCACTTTATGAGCCGCCTTGGCCACCATCTGGCGTATATAAAATGGCTGCCCCACGACAAAGTGATGTATCGCGTGGGTGCTACCGAAGTTAAAGCAAAACAAATGCAGTGGCGCAAAGAACCAGGGCTTAAGGATTTGTGTTTGCTGAATCAGATTATTAACACCACCATAATAGTGCATCGCAGACGTCACAAAGTTTAATGAGGCTGAGCGAATAAAGTTAGGGGCAATTAGCACCACTACCAGAAAGTCGACAATATTCATGCTCTGCATAAACCATTCAGGGTAGACCGTAGCCGCCCCCCAGATAGCATCATAGCCGTGAAATAGAAGAAATACATACCAGCCACCAAAGTAGAGAATAGCTAGCGGGAAGGCTGCATTAATCACTTCCAGCGCAGAGAAATTGGTGATGTCTTTTTTCAACGCGGTGCGTCGAGCCAGCATGCCCAGCAAGCCGTCGAACATCACCAGATAGCGCATTAGGAAACCATAGGCAATACCGTTACCCACCAGACGCTCTTCTAAATCTTTTTCAGTACCAGAAACTTTATGATGCAGGAAGTGCATACCACGGCGATACCAAGGGCTCACAGTATTAGGGCGCATTACCCAAACCACTAGCATCATCAGGTTATGCATAAATTTGTTTTTACGGAAGTACTGGCGATGAATCAGGTCGTGTTCCAATTCATGGGACAAAGAGGCAAATACCGCCGCTGAGACAATACAGAACCAGGCGGGAATCACATCGGTATAGTAGAGATAGCCACCGCCAATCATACCACCCAGTGATAGCAACATAATGGCAAAGCCAATCCAGTCCTGATATTGCAGGATACTGTACTTCGCTCGCAGGCGCTGTTCCTCGGCTTTAATCGTCGTGACGATATGAGCAATACGCTGCTCAACCGAAAGGGCTACTGAGGGGTCAGAAAGCTTCATATATGACTGGCTCCGTGGTTATAAAAGGCTAAGTCTAACTGTCAGGCTATTTTATCGCGGAGCATTCTAACAAAAACTTAGGCCGTGAACATCGTTATATTTACCTAGAAATACAGAAATCGGCTTTCTATTGAGTAAAGATAACTAAAGATCCCGCCATCACCGGTGGCTGGCTGGCTGACAAAAAAATACCCGCATCGACCGAGACGGGTATTTTTTGTTCAAGCAGTGTAAGCCATTATAAACTAAGGACTTTTTCACCCCGAGCAATACCCGACACACCGCTGCGAACCACTTCCAGAATCCCGGTATCATCCAACGACTCGATAAAAGCATCCAGCTTATCGGAGGGCCCGACGATTTGGATGGTATAGATCGTTGGACCTACATCAATAATCTGGCCACGGAATATATCAGTGCAGCGCTTGATTTCAGCCCGCTGAGCACCTGTAGCCCTCACCTTCACCATCATCAATTCCCGCTCGATATGAGCCCCTTCGGTCAGGTCAACCAACTTAACCACATCAATCAAGCGATTTAAGTGCTTGGTGATTTGCTCAATTTGCTGATCATCACCCAGGGTGGTGAGTGTTAACCGAGACAAGGTAGCATCTTCCGTGGGTGCCACATTTAAACTCTCAATGTTGTAACCACGTTGGGAGAATAAGCCAACCACACGGCTTAATGCACCCGGTTCGTTTTCCATTAATACTGAAATAATATGCCGCATTATGTTCTCTCCGTTTTGCTTAAAAACATATCGCGCATAGAACCATTAGGGGCTATTTGCATCGGATATACATGTTCATGACGATCGACATAGACATCCAGGAACACCAATCGATCTTTTAACTTAAAAGCTTCGTCCATAGCATCATCCAGGTCTTCGAGCTTTTCAACGCGGATCCCAACATGGCCATAGGCCTCCATAAGTTTTACAAAGTCAGGCAATGACTCTTCATACACACTGGAGGAATAACGCCCGGCATACTGCATATCCTGCCACTGCTTAACCATGCCTAAATAACCGTTGTTCAGGTTAATAATTTTTACTGGGGCACCGTATTGTGTACAGGTTGATAGCTCCTGAATATTCATTTGGATAGAGCCTTCGCCAGTCACACAGGCAACATCCGAATCAGGGAAAGCCATCTTAACGCCCATAGCAGCCGGTAGGCCAAAGCCCATGGTGCCGAGGCCACCGGAGTTGATCCAACGACGAGGCTTATCAAACTTATAAAACTGCGCAGCAAACATTTGATGCTGACCTACATCGGAGGTGACATAGGCTTCGCCATCAGTTGCACGGTATAAAGACTCGATAACCTGCTGAGGCTTGATCATGCCGCTATCAGTTTCGTAACGCGGAGCTGTCCATAAACCGTGGGCGTCTCGCCACTCATTGATCTGCTTCCACCAGCTATCCAGAGCTTCGCTATCCGGCAAAGACGTATCAGCGGAGCGCAATTCACGCACCTGGGCAAGCATATCTTTTAAGACTACATCCACCGGGCCAACAATCGGAATATCAGCCGTCACCGTTTTAGAGATAGAGGCAGGATCGATATCCACATGAATAATTTTTGCCGTTGGGCAGAACTTACTAATGGTGTTAGTTACACGGTCATCAAAACGTGCACCTACCGCCAGAATCACATCACTGTGGTGCATGGCATTATTGGCTTCAACAAAACCATGCATACCCAGCATACCAAGAAACTGTTTATCTGTTGCCGGGTAAGCACCCAAGCCCATAAGGGTATTGGTGACCGGATAGTTAAGCTCTTGGGCTAATTCGGTTAATAGTTCGCTACCATTACCTTGTACCACTCCACCACCGGTATAAATAACCGGACGCTGGGCGCTTAGCAAAAGCTGCATCGCTTTTTTGATCTGACCCGAATGCCCACGGGTAGCTGGCGTATAAGAACGCAGCTTCATTTTTTCCGGATAGACGTATTCGTACTTGTCATTAGGGTTAGTAATATCTTTGGGGATATCAATAACCACGGGACCGGGGCGGCCAGTCGCCGCTAAGTAGAATGCCTTCTTAATGGTTTCAGGGATTTCCCTGGGGTCTTTAATCAGGTAACTGTGTTTTACGATAGGCCGGGATATACCCACCATATCGGTTTCCTGGAAGGCATCACCACCAATCAGGTGGCTCTGTACCTGACCGGATATAACCACCATAGGGATAGAATCCATATAGGCTGTAGCAATGCCGGTAATTGCATTGGTAGCACCGGGACCTGAGGTCACCAGCACCACACCGGGTTTACCGGTAGCACGGGCATAACCGTCGGCAGCATGGGTCGCCGCCTGTTCATGCCGCACCAGAATATGAGGGACTTTGCTCGATTTAAAAAGAGCATCGTATATATGTAAAACCGAACCACCGGGGTAACCGAAGATAAATTCAACACCTTCGTCCTCCAGGGCACGAACCACCATGTCGCCGCCAGATAACATTTCCACTGAGCTATACCTCAAATTTTAGAGTCCGCAAAGCAGTCACTCTAATCAGTGTAAGAAAAAACCATGAGATAAAGTAAAGTCCAAAGCCGAAAGCTTTAAGGAGGATACAAACCTCACAACCAAAGTTAGTGTCTCCCAAGCTGGGACATCACTAAAACCATAGATAGCGATAATGCCAATAGACGAGACGACGATCAGGCGATCGTTATCGTTAGGCATTACCACAAACAGGTCGTGTGTCTGCAGAGTGAAGGGAGCGTCCCATAGTCAATACCGGTAAGTAGAGACTCGACGCTAATATCGGCTACCGGTAAGTAACAGATATCGGCCATCAACGTTCAAGGGGGTAATTTTGAATGAAGATTGAGCAATGTCAACTATTTGCGGGCAAAGACTGGGATTTGTCGGTAATAATCTTTAATTTGTCCGCAAAATCAGCACTATTTCCTACCTAAACCAGCTTTCTTTGCCATAATTGGTGCTATCAGACAGATCAACAGGGAAATAACACCACCATGATCAAAGCATTACAGTTCATCATTATCAGCCTGGGGTTGATAAGCGCCACCATGCTTCAAGCCGAGCAAAACGGTATTTATCGCTGGACCGACGATCAAGGGGTTGTACAGTATTCAGACCGGCCTCCTGAGGGTGTCGAAGCGGTATTTATCAAGACCTCCACCGGCAAGCGCTCTACCCCCTCTGCGGCAAAAACAGCACAGTCGGATGATGACGCTGATGAAGGCAGCGAGAGCAGCTCCCAAACAATGGAAGTCATGCCTGAAAAAGACCCCAAGTTGTGCGAACAGGCAAAAAGAAACCTAAAAGCACTGGAAAGTGCACGTATCCGTATTACCGAGCCCGATGGCAGCAAACGGATTTTGACTGAAGATGAAAAGGAAGGCCAACGAGCCAATGCCAATAAATTTATCAAGGTGCATTGCTAAACAACATTCCATAATTAAAAAAGGCAGCTCAGGCTGCCTTTTTTAATGGGCGCTATCCGCGATTAAAGACCAGTTGATCGGTGTCAGGGTCCAACTCAGTGCGTATGACTTCACCGGGCATAAACTTACCCTGCAAAATATCCTGCGCTAGCGGGTTTTCCAAATACTGTTGGATAGCCCGTTTTAACGGACGCGCGCCGTAAACCGGATCAAAACCCACGCTGGCCAACTTATCCATCACCTCGTTGCTGATTTCAATATGCAGCTCTCGCTCCAATAAACGCTGACGTAATAAATCGATCTGGATACTGGCAATACCGCGAATCTGTTCTTTAGCCAAGGGGTGGAAAACCACCGTCTCATCAATCCGGTTGATAAACTCAGGGCGGAAGTGCCCACCCACTACATCCATCACGGAGTGCTTCATCGCTTCGTAATTATTCTCTTTTGCCAGTTCCTGAATTAAATCAGAACCCAGGTTAGAGGTCATTACGATCACCGTATTACGAAAATCAACGGTACGCCCCTGGCCATCGGTTAAGCGGCCATCTTCTAACACCTGCAGCAAGATATTAAACACATCAGGATGCGCTTTTTCCACCTCATCCAGCAATAGCAAAGAATAAGGGCGACGACGCACGGCCTCGGTGAGATACCCCCCCTCTTCATAGCCAACATAGCCGGGGGAGCACCGATTAAACGAGCGACGGAATGCTTCTCCATAAACTCTGACATATCAATACGCACCATGGCCTCTTCGCTATCAAACAAAAAGGTGGCCAGGGATTTACACAACTCGGTCTTACCGACCCCCGTTGGCCCTAAGAATAAAAACGAGCCATTAGGACGGTTGGGATCAGACAAACCGGCACGGGAGCGCCTGACAGCATTAGAAACCGCCGTCACGGCCTCGTCCTGACCAATAACTTGCTGTTGTAAAGACGCTTCCATCTGCAGTAGTTTATCCCGTTCACCCTCTAACATTTTGGCCACGGGGATACCGGTCCAGCGGGAAACCACTTCCGCCACTTCCTCATCGGTGACTTTATTACGTAATAAGGTCATCTCCATCATTTCTGCCTGGCTAGCCATATCCAGGGTTTTTTCCAATTCGGGGATAACACCGTACTGTAATTCCGACATACGGGTTAGGTCACCGGAACGACGAGCTGACTCCAAGTCCAGACGAGCTTGCTCCAAGTCGCTTTTGATTTTTTGTGAGCCATGCAGGGCGGCTTTTTCTGCTTTCCAGATTTCTTCCAGATCAGCAAATTCACGCTCAGCCTTATCAATATCACTGGCTAAAATGTCTAACTGTTTTTTAGCCGCACTATCGGTATCTTTCTTTACCGCCTCACGCTGAATTTTGAGTTGGATCAAGCGGCGCTCCAAACGGTCCATATCTTCCGGTTTAGAATCAATTTCCATACGGATACGACTGCCCGCTTCATCAATTAAATCGATGGCCTTATCCGGGAGCTGACGATCGGTAATATAACGCTGGGAGAGTTTGGCTGCAGCGATAATTGCCGAGTCAGTAATATCCACACCATGGTGAACTTCATAGCGCTCTTTTAAACCACGCAAAATAGCAATGGTGTCTTCTTCATTCGGCTCTTCCACCATAACTTTTTGGAAGCGACGCTCAAGGGCGGCATCTTTTTCAAGATACTGTCGATATTCATCCAAGGTAGTGGCACCCACACAGTGTAATTCACCACGAGCCAAGGCTGGTTTAAGCATATTGCCCGCATCTAGCGCACCATCTGATTTACCCGCACCCACCATGGTGTGCAGCTCATCAATAAATAAAATAATACGGCCTTCCTGCTTGGACAATTCATTCAACACAGATTTTAAGCGCTCTTCAAATTCACCACGAAATTTAGCGCCCGCTAACAGTGAGCCCAAATCTAACGATAATAAGCGTTTATCTTTTAATCCCTCAGGCACTTCACCGTTGATAATACGCTGCGCCAAACCTTCTACAATCGCCGTTTTACCCACGCCAGGCTCACCGATCAGTACCGGATTATTTTTGGTGCGACGCTGCAATACCTGTACGGTGCGACGAATTTCATCATCGCGACCAATCACCGGGTCCAGTTTGCCTTCTTCGGCCTGGGCGGTTAAATCGACGGTATATTTATCAAGGGCCTGACGGTTTTCCTCGGCAGAAGGATCGTTAATCGCTTCGCCGCCACGGATACTGTCAATCGCCTTCATCAGCGATTGTTTATTAACACCGGCATTTAAAATAAGTTGGCTAACCGAGGTATTGGCATCCAACATAGCCTGCACAACCACCTCCGATGAAAGGTAGGCATCATTATTTTTCTGCGACAGTTTGTCCGCCAGATTTAGCACCCTACCTAAATCGTTAGACATATGAATATCACCAGCACTGCTGGTGACGGTCGGTAAATCTGTTAAACCTTGATTAATCGCTTCACGCAGACTGGGCACATTGGCACCGGCCTGTGACAATAACGGTCTGACAGAGCCATTTTTTTGTTCCAACAAGGCCGACAATAAGTGCAGCACATCAATAGCATTATGGTCTTTACCCAAGGCTAAAGACTGTGCATCGGATAGCGCTAATTGCAGTTGATTGGTAAGGCGGTCCATACGCATTGTTTGATACCTTTTACTGATTTCCAGAAAGAAAAATAACAATACTTACTAAATAAGGCCGTTTTTTTGTAAATCAAGGCTTAGGATCAATCGGGGCGTTTATAGATCAAGGTCACCATCCGCCCTGTCTGTCCGTCACGGCGGTAGGAATAAAACCTGTCGCTATCTTTATAGGTGCAAAAGTCGCCGCCGTAGATAGCGCTAATACCCAGATTATTTAAACGAATACGCGCCAGTTGATAGAGGTCGGCAAAATAAAAACCCGGTCGATGGCTATTTTCCCGAAAGGCTTGCAACACAGCAGCCTGATCGCTGTTATTAAAAGCCTGCAAAAATTGCTGGCGAACGTCTTCACCCACTTCAAAATTTGCCTGGCTAATCGCAGGCCCTAACCAAACCATTATTTCACTGCTTGGCACGGTAAATTTGGCCATAGTGGCATCAATAACACCACCGGCCAAGCCGCGCCAACCGGCATGGATAGCGGCAATTTGGCGCCCCTGTTGATCACAGGCAATTAGCGGTAAACAATCAGCCGTCATCACCGCGCAAGCTATCGCTGGCAATGGGGTAAAGCTGGCATCGGCATCCGGGCAAACCGCATCACCTGCATTAACTACGGTAGCGCTATGGGTTTGATTAAGCCATTGGATCTGCTCTATGCCCTGACAATACTTGAACAAGCGTTGGCGGTTTGCCTCAACCTTTGCCGGGTCATCATCAACATGGGCAGCGACATTAAAGCTGTCATAAGGCGGTCCACTGACTCCGCCAATGCGCGTGCTGGTCAGAGCAACAATATTGTCAGGTGCAGGCCAATCCGGTGTAATAACCGTCACTAGACGTCTTCCCGTTCCAGCAAAGCCAACAGCTCGACCATATCCTCAACCAACGGGACTTCCCAACTAATCTCTTCATCCGTTAGCGGGTGAACCAGAGATAAACGCCTGGCATGCAGGGCTTGGCGACTAAAACCACGCAGGCCATTAATTAAGTCTTCACTGGCACCCTTGGGCAGTCGTGGCCGACCGGCATAAAGAGGGTCGCCAACCAGCGGATGTTTAATATGTGCCATATGCACCCGGATTTGATGGGTGCGGCCAGTTTCTAACATACAGCGGATATGACAATGGTTGGCAAAACGCTTTAGCAATCGATAATGGGTAATGGCCTCTTTGCCACCCAGAGTCACGACCGCCATTTTTACCCGCTGTTTGGGGTGGCGGCCAATATCCGCTTCAACCTTGCCTCCGCCGGTCATACTGCCAAAGACCACCGCCTCATATTCACGGCTTACTGTGCGGGCCTGTAATTGGTTCACTAAATGGTTTTGCGCGGCGAGGGTTTTAGCAACGACCATCAAGCCACTAGTATCTTTGTCTAAGCGGTGCACGATACCCGCCCGCGGGACGCTGGCAATATTGGGATCATGGGCCAGCAAGGCATTCAATAAAGTACCGCTAGCATGGCCTGCCGCGGGGTGAACCACCAGACCGGCGGGTTTATTAATCACCAGTAAGGCCTCATCTTCATAAACGATATCCAGATCGATATCTTCTGCTTCCCAGCGCTCTTCATTCTCTACCTCGGCCTTTAGCACCAGCAGGTCACCGGAGAGGAGTTTTTCACGGGTCTTTTTCGTTTCTCCATTGACGGTTAATTCACCACTTTTAATCCATAGCTGCAAGCGCGCCCGGGAGTAATCGGGGAAAAGTTGGGCAGCGATTTGATCAAAGCGGCTACCGCTAAGCTCTTCGGTGACTGCGGATTCTAATTCTATTGTCTCGGCCATTGAAATTCCTGTCAGGATGACTTTATGCCTACCGACGGCTGTGTTTAAATAGCGGCCGCAGCTGGCGTTTTATGGGCACTTATCACCCATAACCCGGTCTAATTTTGCCCTATTGTATATGAATGCTCGGAAACCGTTGGATGAACATGCTTGTTAAATCATATTTTATGCTGAGATTACTGCTAATTACGCTTATTTTGGGTCTGGCAGCCTGTTCCTCAGACGAAGAGGTACCGCAAAACCTGACTGAAAAAGAGCTTTATGAGCAAGCTCAGGAGAATCTTAAGGATGAAAGCTTCCAACTGGCGGTAAAAAACCTCCAATTATTAGAAGCTCGCTACCCCTTTGGCCCCTATGCCGAACAGGCACAATTGGAAATTATCTACGCCCACTACCGCAATTTTGAGCCGGAAGCTGCCATTGCCGCCGCTGACCGTTTTATCCGCTTACACCCCCAACACCCCAATGTCGACTACGCCTACTATATAAAAGGGCTGGCCAACTATGTTGAGGGGGAAGGCTTTTTAGACCGCTTTTTGCCTACTGATATGACTATGCGTGACCCCGGTGCCGCCCTACAGTCATTTGAAGACTTCAGGCAGCTGCTCTATCGCTACCCCGATAGCAGCTATGCACCAGACGCCAAAGCCAGAATGGTGTATTTGCGTGCCCGTTTGGCTCGCTATGAAATCAATGTGGCCAACTATTACTTTAAGCGAGGCTCTTATCTGGCCGCTGCTAACCGTGGCCGTTATGTTATCGAAAACTTTCCGCAGACCCCGGCGACAGCCGATGCTCTGGCGGTCATGATTCAAGCCTATCAATTAATGGATTTAAACGACTTGGCCAATGACTCACTGGTAGTACTGAAAGAGAACTTCCCTGACCACCCGTCTATTGATGACAACGGTCAGTTTATTGATAAATTTACCGTCGCTGCTAACGAGCGCTCATTGATCAATAAGGTTTCCTTTGGTTTATTTGACCAAAGCGCCCCACCCAAATTTGATAACCGGGCAGAGTACCTGATTCGCTAATACGACTTTATATTGCACCGAGATGTAGCCATGGACAGAACCACCATACTTAAAGAAATGCAGGTCTTGCCTGAGATCGATGCCGAGTTTGAAATCACACGCCGAGTAGATTTTATTAAAAAGACACTGCTGAACAGCGGTGCTAAAAATCTGGTACTGGGTATTAGCGGTGGTATTGATTCCTCCACCACCGGCCGCTTGGCGCAACTGGCTGTCGATCAACTCAACCAAGCCGGTGAAGATAGCTACCAATTTATTGCGGTCAGGCTGCCTTATGATATTCAGCAAGACGAAGCCGATGCGCAACTGGCTATTGAGTTTATCCAGCCCTCCCGCCATATTGCGGTCAATGTAAAACCCGGCGCCGACGGTATTCATAGCGAAGTACTCAACGCCTTAGCCGCTCAGGATATCAGCCCCTCCGAGGCCACCAGCGACTTCTCCAAAGGCAATGTTAAAGCCAGAACCCGCATGGTACTCCAGTATGATATTGCTGGGCTCGTTGGTGGTTTGGTACTAGGTACCGATCACTCCGCCGAGAATATTACCGGCTTCTTTACCAAGTGGGGTGATGGTGCCTGTGATTTAGCGCCACTGTTCGGTTTGAGCAAGCGTCAGGTTAGGCAAGTGGCACAACAGCTGGGTGCACCCCAACTGCTGGTGGACAAAACCCCTACCGCCGATCTGGAATCCCTATCCCCACAGAAGGCCGACGAGCAAGCACTGGGAGTCACTTACGAGCAGCTGGATGACTATCTGGAAGGTAAGCCCGTCGATGATACCGTCGCCAGCCATATTGAAAGCATTTATGCCAAAACCCAGCATAAGCGCCTCCCTATTCCCACTATCTATGATTAAGCGAAGCAGATCATAGAATCAGTGATCAAAACCCTTGTGAATAGCCTACACTTAATCACTAACCATCAGTAACGGCGGCTCATGAGTTCAACAACCCAGGATAACCAGCTTAACCAGCAACAAAACCTGACCTTACTTAAGGTCTATACGGTTTATCGTGCCTTACTCTGTATGGCGCTACTGGGCACTTTTCTTCTAACTGCTGACACTCCGTTGGTGGGTAAATTAAAACCTGACCAGTTTTTTTATACGACCTGTTTCTATTTGCTCCTTAATTTGATTGGCTTAACTATCGTTCTGCCAAAAAAGATTCCGTTCAACCACCAGCAACTGTTCGCTAATTTTGTTATCGATATCGGCTTTATTATTGCCATTGCCGATGCCAGTGCCGGGGTTAATAGTGGTCTGGGCATTTTACTCGTGGTTGTTATAGCCGCCAGCAGTATGATGCTACAAGGGCAGCTAGCTATCCTCTGTGCGGCGCTAGCCAGTATCGCAATTATCGCCGACACCACCCGTTTGATTAGTGAAAGTCATTTAACCATCTCCAGTTTTTTGCCTGCAGGCCTGCTGGGCATGACGTTTTTTATTACGTCCTACCTGATTCAAAATTTAGCAACCAGAATCCTTGGCGCACAGTTTATTGCCGAGCAACGCACCGATGATGTGAACCGGCTGCAATCTCTGAACCAAAGTATTGTACAGCGTATGCGTACAGGGATTTTGGTGGTAAACCCTCTGGGAAGTGTTGAATTGGCCAATGCCGCCGCCGGAGAGTTATTAGGTTATCCAGAGTTTATCCAGCTGCCGGAAGCCGTCATGAGCCAGTTCAAGTTGTGGCAAACGAATCCGCAGCACCGCAGCCCGATCTTAAAAACCTCCGATGCGGGCATTGATTTACAGATAAGTTTTTCGGCACTGACACAAGAAGGCAGTAACAATGCGTTGGTATTTGTTGAAAACAATCGCCGACTTGCCCAAAGGGCGCAGCAAATGAAACTGGCGTCATTAGGTAGGCTAACCGCCAGTATTGCCCATGAAATTCGTAATCCACTGGGCGCCATCAGCCATGCTGCGCAGCTATTAAGTGAATCTGAAGAGCTGGCTAAACCCGACCAGCGCCTCAGTGAAATTATTCAAAAGCATTCCAAGCGCATGAATAATGTTATTGAGAATGTACTGGACCTCTCCAGCCGTAATGCTCCCAACCCTGAAAGCATCCATTTAGAACAATGGCTGCAACAATATATTGAAGAGTTTGATCATGCCGGGGAAGATGGTGAGATAGCGCTTAGTATTGAACAGAGCTGTAATGTCACGATTGACTGCAGCCAACTCAGTCAGGTGATCACCAATCTGGCGCAAAATGGGCTGCGTTATAGCAAACAGGAAACCGGGCGCGCCAGTTTGCAATTGTTAGTTCATAACAACCCGCTTACACAGCTGCCGGTTTTAGATATTATTGACGATGGCCCCGGTATTGCGAATGAGGCTGTCGAACAATTATTTGAGCCCTTTTATACTACCGAAGCCAAAGGCAGCGGCCTGGGTTTATACATTTCACGGGAACTGTGTGAGGCTAATGAAGCCCGATTGGACTATATTCGTACTGACAGCGGCAAAAGCTGTTTCCGGATTAGCTTTCCGCATCCTGACCGGCGCCTGTCTCCTGATTAAGGCAGCGATCAGTACCGAACTTTTTGAATGACTTTGATATAGATTGTTGTTATGAGCAAAAATAGCGTTTTAATTATTGATGATGAGCCCGATATTCGTGAACTGTTAGAACTGACTCTGGCCCGTATGGGACTGGAGACAGACAGTGCCGACAATGTCGCCAACGCTATCGATAAACTCAATCAACAGCAATATGATCTATGCCTTACCGATATGAAACTACCCGACGGTAAGGGGCTGGACATTATCCATCATATTCAAAAACACTGCCCGCAGACGCCAGTCGCCATGATTACGGCTTTCGGTAGCGTTGAGACAGCAATCTCCGCCTTAAAAGCGGGTGCCTATGATTTTGTCAGCAAACCGATTGACCTTGATCGGCTCCGTGACCTGGTAGATACCGCCTTAAAATTACCGCATACGGCAGCAGAAATCGAATATAGCGGTCAGGTACAACTGTTAGGCAATGCACCCACTATTGATGCCTTACGCCGGCAGATCACCAAACTATCGCGCAGCCAGGCCCCAGTCTATATCAGCGGCGAATCCGGCAGTGGTAAGGAAGTGGTAGCCCGGTTAATTCACAGCAACGGCCCCAGAGGCAGCAATAGTTTTGTAGCCGTTAACTGCGGCGCGATTCCCTCCGAGTTGATGGAAAGTGAATTCTTTGGCCATATTAAAGGCAGCTTTACCGGTGCACTGGAAAATAAAAAGGGCTTATTTGAAGCCGCTCAAGGGGGCACTTTATTTTTGGATGAAGTGGCTGACCTCCCTCTGCCGATGCAGGTCAAACTGCTGCGAGCGATTCAGGAAAAAGCGATTCGTAAGGTGGGCTCTAATGAAGAAGTCCCTATTGATGTACGTATTCTCAGCGCCACCCATAAAGACCTAAGCCAGGAAGTAGAACATGAGCGCTTCCGGAATGATTTGTTTTATCGCATTAATGTAATTGAGTTACAGGTGCCACCGCTGCGAGAGCGCAGAGAGGACATTCCCCTACTGGCTGACTTTTCCCTCGACAAATTATCCAGAGAATGGCAGCTTGAAAAACCCAGCTTGTCTCCCCAAGCCCTGACAGCACTGAATAATCATTCCTTTCCTGGCAATGTCCGGGAATTAGAAAACACGTTGGAAAGAGCCTTTACGCTCTGTGAAGGTAATACTATTAACGCAGAGGATTTGCAATTATCCGCAGGCAGCCCCGCCAAAAATGAACCGGCCTCGGCGTCAGCCTCTGCAAAGGGCGCACTAGGTGATTTGGACGGTTATTTGGAAGCCATGGAAAAAGAAGCGATTATGCTGGCGCTGGAAAAAACTCGCTGGAATAAAACCGCCGCCGCCGAATTATTGGGCATTTCTTTTCGGCAAATGCGGCATCGTTTGAAAAAATTACATCTGGAAGAAGATTAAGCCTTAACAGCTTTTACCCCAACACTTCTCACTATCGGCAATCGAACCCGAGTTGTCGCTATCCCAACTTTTAACACCGGTATGGGTCAATTCCAAAAAACCATCACCGTCTTGAGCAGCACCGGAAATAGGCTCTGCACGAAGCGTGTAGGTTGTTGCGGTTGCTACCGGTATTTTCAAGTTGTAATACTTGGTGCCACCGTCCAGCGGTACCTGGCTTGGGTACACGGAAGCAGCCGGCGCACTAGAGCTTACCGCGCTGGCATAGGTGCTATTTTCCGTAAAGTGCCTTTCCATTGCCTGGGCCAAACCCATGAGTGCAGCCTGAGCATCTGCTCTTCGGGTTCTATCACCCTGACTTTGATACGCAGGGATGGCAAAGGTAGCCAGTATCGCGACAATCGCGACAACAATCATTAGCTCTACCAAAGTAAAGCCTCGGACCTGTTGTGTGCTGTTCTGTAGACTCATTGTTTTTCTCTCTGTCGTTTTATTCTTTCTGGTACCAGAAGGTTCGGGTTGCCAAATCATTACCTAGCAGATTATCGTCAAGGCTTGGATCTTCGGTACCAAATTTCACTGCACCACTGGTGCTGATCTCACCTGAATCCGGGTCTGTATTTTGGGTAATGACCACCACCGGCTCATCAACAATAGTACCGGAATTGAGTGTTTCAAATCGGTTGGTATCATTTTTACTGGCAGAGGTTGCATCATACAAGTTCACGGCATAGGCTCTGGCCGTTCCCGGTGTCGGTGCGCAATCCACTAAACGGGATGTCGGCTCATAGGTGGCAAATAACACCACACCATTAATAGTCAGCGGGGTGGAAAGCACTTTTTCTCCACTGCCATTGCCTATCGCGGTTCCCAGGGTTATATACCAACCCGATTCTGCGGCCAGTTTCTCAAGTTCAGTTGCCTTACCTGATGCATCGCTGCTAGTAATCAAATCAGCTGTAGCATCATATAAATCATCATGGTCCAGCTTGATATAACCACTCTCGGGTGCTGAATAAGCATCGCTAAGTTTCAGCATATAAAAACGATCAAGAACAGCCGTTTCATTGGGGCTTGCTCGCCAGCCAGAACCAATCGTCAACGCAACACTATCACCTGAATCCTCGTTGATCAGGGCAATATCAGGGCTTTGGTAAAAACGACGAGCTGTAGAGTCGGTATCACCCGCCAGTTCAGCAATAACACCTCCGCTGATAAAGTCGGTATTATTGATATAGGAACTACCCAATTCACCACC
The DNA here is from genome assembly GCF_002117105.1 of Oceanicoccus sagamiensis. Classification (GTDB taxonomy): domain Bacteria; phylum Pseudomonadota; class Gammaproteobacteria; order Pseudomonadales; family Dasaniaceae; genus Oceanicoccus; species Oceanicoccus sagamiensis. The sequence continues at coordinate 259,731 of NZ_CP019343.1, forward strand.
GGTATTGATATCAAAGCGCCAAATTTGGCCACCCATATCGCCGACATAAAATTGATTGGCAAACGAAGAACCGGTGGTATCAGCCACGGTCAGAGTCGCGGGAATACTGTAATCCATATCGGGGTAACTAGTGTCATCTGCTCGCCATAATAGCGCGCCCGTTTGTGCATCCACCATATAAATGGCGTTGCCCTGAGTATCCGTATTTCGGTTCAGGTTATCGACACCATCGGTATCGTTATCCTGGTCAGGGTCGTAGCCGCCGGCAAAAAATAACACATGGCGAGCATTCACACCTAAAATATCGTAGATATCGCCATCACCATTATTACCCTTGTTGTTGCTGCCGTCATCTTCACCCACTACCGTTATAATAGGCTGGGACCAGGTTTCACCTAAATCTTCAAAGCCGCTATCACCCCGAGAGATTTGCCAAAGCATTTTGGGGGAGTTGCGGTTGGTAACATCCATTGCATAATAAGTCGTACCACCACGGCGTAAGCCGAAGTAGACATACACAAAGTCTTTAGCGCCATTCGCTCCGCCGCCAATAACACCATCATCATCAACATCATTAATCCATACGGTAGGAGCACCATCAACACCATAAATATGGTCGCCACCCTGACCTGATGATACATCCGCTAAATTACCCAGTAATTCCTGCGGTATAAAACTCCACAGCTCTTCACCGGTATTGGCATCTACCGCATGGAAATAACCCTCATTGGTACCAAAAAACATGGTAAGAATCGGGCTGGCGTTAGTACCACCATAAGTCACAACAACGGGTTTTGAATGTAATGGGTCACCAATACTTTTACGGGTAAGGGTACGGTCACCGTCATTATCAATATCATACAGGTCGATACCTTTAGCCCACTCAATAAGAGCAGTGCGCTCAGCATCGCTCATGGCCGCATCACCTAATAGGGTCTTGGTAATCGACGCATTATCGTCATGAATGCGATTAACATAGTTAGGGCCATCTTCACCATAGAGATTGTTATTGCTACCAAACCAGGTATAGACATTACGCTCGGCAGGAATATTCGATGCTACACCACCGTTTTCAACGGTAAATTCAGTGGGTACCGCGCCTGAGTCAAAGAAATCCTGTGAAGATTCTTTAAAAAATCCTGTGTTAGTATCAACCGCTTCAACGCCGTTTTTATCCAGAATCACATTCGAAGTGGTACCAACAGTACCGAGGTTATACTTTTTAATATTGCCTTCCCAACGCTTATCCGTATCGGGCTTAAACACCGCAAAATACACCTCATTACGCTGTACCAAACGGTTAAACTGATTAATCGTCGCTACCGGAGCAGCAAAGGTACTGGAGGTGTCCAGTACCTGTGTACTAATCGCTGCTAACACATCCGATAAATCACCAGCCGATGAGGCTTCTTTATAGAGACCACCACCGGCCGTCGCCAGTTCTTGCAGCCAGTCACTGCTAAAGTTAAAGCCGATAACATGAGTGGTTACGGTCTGGTCATACTGCATTTCAGCATCGTCGACCTGATCCGTATTTTTTAGGTAGGAGAGTAGCTCAGCACCACATAATTCATCATCGTCCCCAGTACTGGTACATTCTGAGGAATCTGCCAGACCGGCAAACCGTGCTGACAAATTGGCGGCCTGGTTTTGGGTCGCATTACCATCTGTTAACAACACCAGATGATTAGGCTGACAGGCATTAACCATGGGTGACTTGTATTGCACGGTAGTTTGACCCGGAGATAATGCACTGCCACTTGCTTCCCAACGACGGTCTTTACAATCGTCATCGTTTAAATCCGACAGGGAACAACCGGACGGCGTATTGAGAGTACCGGAGCCACCAGTAACGACAGAATCCTCGTGAGAAGTACGGAACTCATCGGCGCGAAGGCTGCCACCCTTGGTATAGTAAATATCATTCGGGTCACCCTCGGTACCCCGTGAAATACCGTAATAAACATAGCCACCGGTATAGTAAAGAGCAGCCTCATAAAGGGCATTGACAATAGGCGTATTGGTCGAGCCTATTTTCATCTCTTCTAAAGAATCATTTAACTGACTGTTATAGGTATCACCTTCGGAAACAGGATAAACAACACCGGCACCCTTGCGATTAAAGCGCATAATTCCGACGTTAACATCATCCATCAATGCACTATCAGCCAGGAAATCATAGACCGCAGCTTTCATATGTGAAATACGGCGCTCCCCGGTATTGGTGGGAAATTCATCATTGGTAACATCATCTGCGGGCAAAGTGACTGAACTACCAACATCATCATTATCCATTGACCCGGAAGTATCCAGAATAAACAAAATATTCGGCTTGATACCCAGAGCGCTATATTGGGAACTATCGCTAAAATAAATATCAATATCGTCAGCTGTACTTAACGGCGCTGCTAGCATAGATATCAGCAGCCCCAGACCAGATATAGTTAAACGATTCGCTGTCATTAATTTCATTTTTGCCTCCCTTGAGGAGTTACCACACTGTTTGAACATCATTAACTGTTTGAGCATTGCCACTTTTATCATGGCCATTACAACACCTTATGCATAGAACTGAGGCCGCTATTCAATGAGGTACCAGAGACATAAGCACCACGCACATGAACCGAACTGGTTTTGGCCGATAATATATTCGCGTTGCCTGTCACATAAAAATGGTAGTCTTGAATCCCTGCTGCCCCTTGACGGCGACTGCTACCAAAAGCGATTTCATCGTCCTTAAATTCAACCTCGACAGAACCGGTTATACGCGTATCAGTATTAGTTATCGTCGCCGTCTCAGGGGTCTCAGGGTTTTTATCTTTTAAGTAGGCTTTCCATAACATGGTATTGTCTGCAAGGCCGTCTTCAATAGCGGCATCGGCGGCTTGAAAAACCAGGTTTTTGGTTTGCCAGTTAGAGGCCATTTTCTCTTCCAAGCCCGTAGTGCTAATCCCCGACAAACCGACCATGGTGATAACCAGCAACAGAATCAGACTGATAATCAGTACGGCACCCTGTTGTTTGCTTCTATATTGCATCATGTTATTCACTCTCTATAACGGGTTAGCGACGATTGCGTAATTTAGCAGTCATCGTAAATTGTTTGCGTATTGCCCTATCACCAAAGTGCGCACTGGCGCTGCTATCGGTTACCGTTTCGCCCGGCAGCAGATAAGATCGGCTATCATCTTCACTTAGCACCTGATCATAACTCTGGGCCAAAATACCAAAACGTACACTGATAATATTGTCGGTATCGGTCACCTCATCTGCGGTAACGTAACGGATATTGCCGGTATCCAATTGCTCGCCATAAAGAATTTGCAGGTTTTCTACGCCTTCAAATAACTCTTGCGGACTACCATTAAGCTCTTGTGAATATAAGCCATAGACCGGGTTACCTTCGGCGGTTGTGCGGCCGGTATCGGCAACAAAATAAAGTCTTAGCTGAAAGGACAGTATTTCAGCACCTTCTGAATATTCTGGTTCCATTTTATGGGGCGAGTTATTATTTGCACCGTGTGCAATATTCATTTTGGTGCCGTTGTTGTTGGGCTTATTGGTGACTTTCAGCAAGTGCGCACTTTTACAATCGGACAGCATCAAATGATCGTCCTGGCTAAAGCCCAGATCATTATTAGGAATATCAAAATTTGCGGAGTTTTTATTGGTTGGCGATTCTAATACCAGATCAGCCGACGTCGCATATTGCAGCATAATCACATCGGTGCCGGGACGGGCAAAAACATCCCCGGTCTTGGTAGTTTTTTGAACCGCCGCTAAAAGTGTATCCGATGCTGTAAGCGCAGGCTCAAAAACACCATTGCTATTCGTTTCGTAGCCCATAATTGCACCACCACTAAAGCTGGTCGCATTCAAGTCGTTAGACATCACGATAATATCCAGTGCTTCCGGGTCAGCACAGCCTTGATAACCGGCCATGCGTACATCTCTAGCCATAGCATCCATGGCAAAACGCCCAGTCTCCTGCAAACGAGACAGCGCTTTTTCCATATCCGATAATTGCTTGCTGGACATATAACTCTGAAACAGCCCCGCGGTGATAAACACCCCCAGACCCAGAGCAACCAATAACTCTATCAGGGTAAAACCTTTTTGCTGTTTAGATCGGCTAAACATTAAAACAACCTCACAGTGACATCGACGCTTTTAGTAACACTGGATTTTTCACCATCAACCCATTCAATCTCTGGCCATTCAACCTTGACCGTTGTTATCCCGGTTAGGCCATTGGTTTCTACCGTGCCTTTGGAACCGGGAATCAAACCGGTACTCGCATTAGAGGGAAACTTTAATAGCCACTCATGGATGTCATAAGCCGCTATAGAGGCACTGTCACAGCCGTTATCGCTGTCTATGCAGGTTGGCTTACTGGCTGATGAACTACCGGTATCGATACCGTCATAGTCATCATTGGCAAAGCCATCGGCATTAGCCCGCATTCTGTCGAGAATATCCGCCGCTAAAAAGTTAGCCTGTGAGCGGTGGTAAGCACCCTGATTGCCTTTCAAACTGGCCAGCTGCATGCCCGATACACCCAGAATGCCAATAGCCAGGATAAATACAGTAATCATCACTTCAAGTAAGCTAAAACCCGACATGGTTTTTTTCATTGCAAGCGCCCTAATCATTACCCTTCCTCTGCTGGACAAGTTACGTCTTTGCTATTGCCATCATCATCGATATAGTCGACAACACCAGAGTCATTGGTATCACGCATCAGCCGAAACTGGCCATAAACAGAAAAAGATAGCCCTTGTGCACTGGTCGCACCGCGGTCATCACACACCACCATTTGACCAACGGATGCTGAATCCGCATCCTCAAATTTTCCATCACCCTCAAAACGAATACCGCCGTCCTCGGCAAAATCACTTAAGGTAATGGTGATATCAGAGCTGCTGGCCTGACGAACGCGTAAAATGGTATCCGCACCATCACGGTCACGGTTGCTGTCATTATCAGTAAAAATCAGCCAGTCTTTGGTCCAGTCCGTACCTGAGCAGGTGGATTGGTCGGCGGTAGGGCAAATGGAAACAGCGATATTGGCCTTCACCGCCTCGGAGCGAGCATAGGCTAAATCACCCAGCAACTGGTTAAAGTCAGCCGCCATCTGTGTTCTTTGGATCAGGTTATTAAAGCCAGGAAGAACCACACCCATGATAATCGCGGCTACGGCCAGCGTCATCATAAGCTCCACCAGGGTAAACCCCCGCTGGCGCTGGCTGCTGCTATTTCTGCTGATTTGCATAGGCAAAGACATAGACCCAATCCGTTCTATAAGTTTTTTATCAGCTTATAAACTAGAGCTAACTGAAACAAATAGCTATCGGGGGGGGATAAGCGGTGCTATGGAGGAGACTAATGGTGCTAATTGCTTGATAGTAGTGAACTATTTCACAATTTTCAGGTAGTGGTGAAGCCAATGCCAGCCCTCAGGAGCTGGCAATAATCCTCAGCTCTTTGGGCAGGGAAAAGGTAATATTTTCAGTGGTGCCCGCCATTTCCTGAGGGGCTTCTGCGCCCAGCTCACAAAGACCATCAATGACCTGTTTGACCAACACATCGGGGGCTGAAGCGCCTGCGGTTATGCCAACCGAGGTTTTACCCGCCAACCAGGCAGAATCGATATCATCGGCTGAATCAATCAAATAGGACTCAGTGCCCATTCGCTGGGCCAACTCACTTAAACGGTTGGAATTAGAGCTATTGGGTGAGCCAACCACCAACAGCAAATCACAGGCTGTTGCTAACTGCTTTACCGCATCCTGCCGGTTCTGGGTGGCATAGCAAATATCATCTTTGCGGGGGCCTTTGATCTGGGGAAATCGTTTTCTCAGTGCGTCAATCACCTGCGCGGTATCGTCCATCGACAGGGTGGTTTGGGTAACATAGGACAAGGCGGCAGTGTCCTTAACCGTTAAGGACTCTACTTGTGCTACATCCTCAACCAAATAGATATCACCACCCTGAGCGTGGTCGTACTGCCCCATGGTGCCCTCAACTTCCGGGTGCCCTTTATGGCCAATCAAGATACATTCATGCCCATCCTGAGAGTAGCGCATCACTTCCATATGCACCTTGGTGACCAGTGGACAGGTAGCATCAAAGACTTTTAGGCCGCGTCTTTTAGCTTCTTCCTGTACTGCCAAAGACACACCGTGGGCACTGAAAATCACAATGGTATCGTCGGGAATTTCATCGAGTTCATCAACAAAGACCGCACCGCGGGAGCGAAGATCATCCACTACAAATTTATTATGTACCACTTCATGACGCACATAGATGGGCGCACCAAAAATCTCCAGAGCGCGGTTTACAATTTCAATGGCCCGATCCACTCCGGCACAAAACCCCCTGGGGTTGGCCAGTTTTATCTGCACCGGTTGAGTGATTGCGACATCATTATTGCTCATAAATACCTACCTAGTCCGCCGGCTTCGCTGCCACATCCACAATAGCTACATCGAACTGAATATTTCTACCTGCCAATGGGTGGTTAAAGTCTACGGTTATATTATCGCCGTCAATAGACTTTACCACGCCAGGTAATTCTGACTGACTGGCATCGGCAAAGGAAATCACCAAGCCCTCGGCCAATTCTAGATCGGCGGAGAAATCGCCCCGTGAAAATTGCTGCACATTGCTGGGGTTTGGCTGACCAAAGCCCTCTTCCGGTAATACCGTAAAACTACCCTCTTCGCCTTTTTTCATGCCGTGGATTTTTTTCTCAAAACCATCCAGCAAACTGCCATCACCCATAACAAAGGTGGCGGGCTGCCGATCAAAGGTCGAGTCAATTACCGACCCATCGTCAAATTTCAGGGAGAAGTGCAGGGTCACTTGGGAATCAGTGCCTATTGAAAGTTCACTCATAGTTTATATCTTTTTTAAAAGGTCATTTTATTTCGAAGCTTTGTCGTCGTTATGGTGTTCTGGGTTAATAATCATATCCAATATCATTAAAGCCGCGCCGATGGTAATCGCGGCATCGGCAATATTAAATGCCGGAAAATAGGCTGACTGATAATGGACTGAAATAAAATCCACCACATAGCCCAGTGCCACACGGTCCCATAAATTACCTATCGCACCACCCAAAATACAACATAAGCTGGCAATCATTAGCCGCTGATCAGCGCTTAAACGGCTAATCCAAACCAGCAACACTGCGCTGACCACCGCCGATACAATGGTAAAAAACCAACGCTGCCAACCACCAGCATCAGCCAGAAAACTAAAGGCCGCACCGGTATTATGTTGCAGGGTTAAATTAAACACCGGTAATATCTCAACCGGCAAACCATAGCTTAGCTGGGTACTGGCTAAGTACTTGGTCCACTGGTCAAGGGCAATAATAATTATTGCGACCAGCAGACCAATACTATTAGAACGATTTAGGCTCATTAAGCAAACTGACGCTGTTCGCCAGCACCTTCAACATTATCAATACAGCGACCACAAAGCTCTTCATGCTCCTTATTAGCACCCACATCTTCACGGTGATGCCAGCAGCGGGCACATTTGGCATGGGCACTTTGAGCTACGGCAATTTCCAAACCCTCCACCTCGGTTTCTGCGGCAGCAGCGGACTCGGATAAAGGCTTAATGGTGGCCGTTGACGTAATCAAAGCAAAGCGTAGCTCTGTATCCAGTTTTTCTAACTGGCCAGCCAGCTCGCTGCTGCAATACAGCGTAACTTCTGCTTCAAGACTACCGCCAATCACACCCTCGCCTCGCTTGGCTTCCAGTTCTTTATTAACAGCCGTTTTAACCGCCATTACTTGTTGCCAATAAGCTTCGCCAAATTCTTCATCGTCAGCCAGAGTGGTTAAACCGTCATACCACTGACTAAGGAATACTGACTCGTCTTTTTCACCGGGGATATGTTGCCAGAGTTCATCCGCGGTAAAACTGGTGATCGGTGCAATCCAACGGACCATCGCGCGAATAATATGGTACAGCGCCGTCTGAGCTGAGCGCCGTGGCAAGCTATCTTCCTGAGTGGTGTACTGGCGGTCTTTAATAATATCGAGATAAAAGCCCCCTAACTCAAGCACACAGAAGTTATGTAACTTCTGATAGATCAAATGAAATTGGTAGGACTCATAGGCTTCGATAATATCTTGTTGCAAGCGCGCTGCAGCATCAACCGCCCAGCGATCCAGTGCCACCATATCTTCACTGGCCACCAAATGCTCTGCCGGATCAAAACCACTCATATTCGACAATAGGAAACGGGCGGTATTACGAATACGACGATAGGAATCCGCAGTGCGTTTAAAGTTTTCGTCACTCACCGTAATTTCATTACGGTAGTCAGTGGCGGCAACCCACAGGCGTAAAATATCTGCACCCATGGTATTCATCACAGTTTGTGGTGCAATGGTATTACCAATCGACTTGGACATTTTCCGCCCTTCGGTATCGATAGTAAAACCGTGGGTTAATACTTGTTTATAGGGGGCGCGGCCATTGACAGCAACCGAAGTTAATAATGACGACTGGAACCAACCGCGATGCTGGTCAGAGCCTTCCATATATAAATCAGCCGGCGAACGTAAATCATCGCGACGGTCTAACACCGAAGCGTGGGTCACCCCCGAATCAAACCATACATCCAGAGTATCGGTCACCTTTTCATAGTTATCCGCCTCATCACCCAGCAACTCGGCAGCATCCATTTCAAACCAGGCATCAATACCTTTTTCTTCAACACGCAAAGCCACTTCCTCAACCAGACGCTGGCTTTCCGGGTGCAGTTCTGCGGTTTCTTTATGGATAAATAAGGTAATGGGAACACCCCAGGTACGCTGTCTGGACACACACCAATCCGGACGATCATTAATCATCGAATCGATACGGGCTTTACCCCAGGACGGCATCCACTCCGTTTTCTCAACTTCGGCCAGAGCCTGAGTTAGCAAGCCGTTTTTATTCATAGAGATAAACCACTGTGGTGTGGCTCTAAAAATAATCGGCGTTTTATGGCGCCAGCAATGGGGATAGCTGTGCTCAAACTCTTCATGGTGCAATAAAGCACCCCGCTGTTGCAGCGTTTCAACAATAGCACTGTTTGCTTTTAGTACATGCTGACCGGCAAACAGCTCAGTATCGGGCAGATAAACCCCATTGGAACCCACTGGGTTATAAACATCCAAACCGTATTGTTGGCCGACATTAAAATCGTCTACACCGTGACCGGGAGCGGTATGCACAGCCCCGGTACCGGCTTCAGTCGTCACATGGTCACCCAAAATAACCAGTGACTCGCGCTCATAAAAGGGATGTTGTAAGGCTTGCTTTTCTAACGCAGCCCCTTTACAACGACCCACAATCGAAAATGATTCCACACCGTACCGAGACATAACACTTTCATGCAGGTCTTCAGCCAATAACACATTTTTCTGCTGGCCATTTTGATGAAAGGCTACCAATACATAATTAAATTCGGGGTGCAGGCTTACCGCCAGGTTGGCGGGTAGTGTCCAGGGGGTTGTGGTCCATATTGCCAGTGCAACACTGCCAGCAATATCATCACTGGCACCACAGGCTGCCAGTACTTCGCTGCGATTAACCACCTCAAAAGCCACATCAATCGCCGGTGAGACTTTATCTTTATACTCAACTTCCGCTTCCGCTAAAGCCGAGCCACAGTCCATACACCAATGCACCGGCTTAAAGCCTTTTTGCAAATGACCATTGTCAGCAATCTTACCCAAGGTGCGGATAATATCCGCTTCGTTTTGGAAGTTCATTGTCAGGTAGGGATTGTCCCAATCACCCAGAACACCTAAACGAATAAAATCTTTTTTCTGGCCATTAACCTGCTTCTGGGCATACTCACGGCATTTTTTTCTAAAGATAGAAGGGTCGACCTTAACGCCTGCCTTGCCCACTTTCTTTTCAACATTTAGCTCAATCGGCAAACCATGACAATCCCAGCCCGGCACATAAGGAGCATCAAAACCATTCATGGTTTTGGACTTCACAATAATATCTTTAATAATTTTATTCAGGGCATGACCAATATGAATATCACCATTGGCGTAGGGAGGGCCATCGTGAAGAATAAATTGCGGGCGACCTTTGCTGGCCTCGCGAATTTTTTCGTATAAACCCTCTTCCTGCCAACGCTTTAGCGTTTGCGGCTCGCGCTGGGCCAGGTTCGCTTTCATTGGGAAAGCGGTTTTGGGAAGGTTCAGGGTGCTTTTATAATCACTCATAGGGTTATTATCTACCTAACAACTTAGCTGTTTATGTGTTGGCCGACGCCACAAAATATTGGCGGCCGGTGTCTATATCTTTATGGATCTGTTCTTTTAGCTCATCAATGGAATCGAACTTTTGCTCATCACGGATTTTTTTACGGAAAATCACTGTGATTTTTTTGCCGTATATATCTTCATTAAAATCCAGAATATGCACTTCTAAAATAGCGTTTAAACTATCATCAACAGTAGGTCTTGAACCAACATTGGCAACCCCCTGTAAGCTACGCTCCCCAATTTCAACTTCAACGGCATAAACTCCTGACATGGGTGCACGTAACCGACGCAGGGCGATATTGGCGGTTGGCGCATGCAAATGCCGCCCCAGCTGCTGACCTACGATCACCCTTCCAGCAATACTATAGGGTTTGCCTAACAGCATTTCAGCCAGTTCAAAATCGCTGTCTTCAAGCGCCTTACGGATACGCGTACTACTTACCCGATCATTGCGGATCTTTAAGGTTGACGTTGCCACCACATCAAAGCCGTGAATCTGTCCTTCTGTTTGCAGCAACTTAAAGTCACCGCCGCGATTGCGACCAAAGCGTAAATCATCGCCAACGATAATATACTGCGCGCCCAAACCCTTAACGAACACCTGCTGAATAAACTCTTTCGCTCCCATATCCTGAAAGCCTGGGGTAAAGCGAATACGCAATACCCGGTCAATACCCAGCGCCTTAAAGGCCTGGAATTTTTCTCTGAAGCTCATCAAGCGAGCCGGTGCCTGCAAGGGGGCAAAATATTCCCGGGGCAAGGGCTCAAACACCACGACCGTGGTGGGCAGATTTAGCTCTTGTCCTTTATCAATCAGCTGTTGCAATACCGCCTGATGCCCGTGATGGACACCATCAAAGGCACCAATGGTGGTGACACACCCTCGATGTCTGGGGCGCAGATTATGCAGACCGCGAATAAGCTCCATGGAGTAATATCTATCAACTGTGCTAAAGGGGCCTTAGAGCCCATAAAATAGCGCGTGATTATAGCTTAGGCAGCTGCTTGCCACCACCCAAGACAGGGGGAAGATTAGCCAATTGTGCGTGCATCAGCACGGAAATGAGAGGGTCTTGCGCCAAAAACACCCAGGGCAACAAAATAGCTAACGGCACCCGCCACACAAAGGTAGACAATATTTAAGGCCCGCTGCCACCAGAGCCAATCGACCCATAGGGAAGGCTCAGGCGTCAGCTGCCACAGCACCATGGCCATTACCGCCGCTGCCAAACTTAAACGCAGTAGCGCCGCCGTCATTCCTGCCATGGGTGCATAGACCTGTTGCTGACGTAAACCCCGATATAACAGGCCTGCATTCAGGACAGCCGATAAGGAGGTTGCCAACGCCAAACCAATATGCCCAAGCTGCCAATAGTGATGCAGCGGAACCACAAAAGCGATATTCATCACCATATTAGCGGCCATAGCAATAATGCCGATTTTAACCGGGGTCTTGGTATCCTGGCGGGAGAAGTAACCGGGTGCCAGTACCTTGATTAACATAAAGGCCATTAAGCCCAGCGAATAGGCCTGCAAACTCAAGGAGGCCATGGTGACATCCCTGACGGTTAATTTTCCGTATTGGAATAAGGTCATCAAAATCGGTTCTGCCAACATCATCAGTGCGACAGCGGCGGGAATGGCAATCAGCAATACCATACGAATAGCCCAATCCAGGGTTGCTCTAAAGGCATCAGGCGAGCTAGTGGCCTGCTGACGGGACAAGCTCGGTAAAATAACCGTACTAATAGCGATAGCAAACACACCTAAGGGCAGCTCCACCAAACGGTCGGAGTAATATAGCCACGACACGCTACCTGCAGGGAGAAAAGACGCCAGCACCGTATCCAACAGCAAGTTAATCTGGCTAACTGAGACACCAAAAATAGCGGGGCCCATTAAAGCCAGAATCCGCCTTACCCCTTCATCCTGCCAATCCCAAGCGGGTTTGGGTGTTAACCGTAAACCATGCATAAAAGGCAGCTGGAAGGTCAGCTGTAAAATGCCTGCGGCCATCACCCCCCAAGCCAGAGCAAAGGCGGGTTCATCAAAATAAGGCGCAATCACAATCGCTGCCGTAATCAATGCAATATTGAGTAACACCGGGGTAAAAGCCGGCACCGCAAAACGGCCATAACTATTCAGCACCGCCCCACAAAAACCCGTTAGAGAGATCAGGAATAAATAGGGAAAAGTAATGCGGATCATGTCGCTGGTTAGCTGATAGCGCAGCGGGTCGTCTGACAAATAAAAGCCCGGCGCAAAGATAGCAGTAATAACCGGCGCCCCCACTACAGCCAGCCCCGTCACGATCAGCAAACTGCCACCCAAGGCCCCGGCGACTTTATTCACCAGTAACTGAATGGCATTAAAATCTCGCTGCTCGCGGTACTCTGATAACACTGGCACAAAAGCTTGAGAGAAAGCCCCTTCCGCAAATAACCGGCGCATAAAGTTGGGGATTTTAAAAGCGACAAAGAAGGCATCCGCCGCCGCTGTAGCACCAACAAAATGGGCAATCACGACATCCCGCAATAAACCCAACACACGCGACAACATAGTCATCATGCCGACCACCAGACTGGACTTTAATAAGCCTGTTGTTTGCTGCGGTTGATCTGCTGTTGAGGTTGGCGGTTGCGACAAAATAGGTCCAGAGGGATTAAATAGTCATGTTCACTACAGTTTAGCATTAATTACTGAATCAAGAGGTGGGATAACAGCCGTTTAGAATCAGGGTGGGCTGCACTCCACTGCTGCCTTACAAATTTACATCTATGTTGGCTTGGCCCTTTGATGGCGTGAATGGGTTGAGCCAGACGTGTTTAGGGCATGAGTGTTAACAAGCTTTACGTTAAGCGTCCGGCAGTGAGGTGCCTTAAGATCAGGCATTCTTTCAAGTTTGTTGAAACCAGTCTCGCAGGGTGGATTGCAATCCACCAGACCCAGCCATAAGCCACCATTTACCGGTGGATTATAATCCACCCTACAGTGTTAGAAGCGGCTGCCGGTATACCAATTGACATCACGAGAATATTTTTCTACTTGATCTTCCACATCAAGAATCAAGGTAAAAAGAGCCATTCTAACCACCACCCCATTATCCGCCTGACGGAAAATAGCCAAATTGGGATTGTCGTTCAGATCATTATCTAACTCATTAGCCCCTTCGCGAGAATCGCGGGGCAATGGATGCATAATCACGGTGTTTGGCTCACAAAAACGCGTATAGATAGCCTGATTTAAACGATAGCGTCCGCGGTATAAGTTGGCCTCTTCCTGGCTGGCAAAACGCTCTTCCTGGATTCGGGTTGAGTAGGCAATGTCGACATGGGCAATACTTTCTTCCATCGCATCAGACTCGGTTACCGCAAGACCTGCGGTACGCATCCTCTCAACAATTTCACCCGGCATTTTCAATTCCGCTGGGGAAATCAGGGTGACCGCCACATTGTTATACAGCGTCAATAATTTACACAGGGAGTGAACGGTACGGCCAAATTTTAAATCACCGATCAGGGCAATACGTAAACCGTCGAGGTCTCGGCCCTGGTCTTGCAGTTCTTTTTTAATGGTATATAAATCCAGCAGTGCCTGGCTGGGGTGTTCGTTGGCACCGTCACCACCATTAATCACCGGCACTCGACTGGCAGCGGCAAATTCTGCCACAGAACCCTCTTGCGGGTGGCGCATGGCAATAGCATCACTGTAGCCACTTAATACCCTGGCGGTATCGTAAAGGGACTCACCTTTAGCGATGGCCGAAGATTCAAAGCCAATGGTTTCACGGACCTCGCCCCCCAGTAAATTAAACGCACTGCCAAAGCTCACCCGGGTACGGGTACTGGGTTCAAAAAACATGCTGCCCAGAATAGCACCATCCAAGACCTTGGTTATGCGCCTGCGCTGGGCATAGGGCTTCATACGGTCGGCCACGTCAAAGATACGATCGATATCAATACGCTCAAACTGGCCAATGGAAAGAATATGGCTACCGGTGAATTTCAATCCTGTTTCTCCGTTTTTTATTGATTTTTAGGCATTGACCAAGACCTAACTGGCCTCTTCAATAGTCACTGCATCACTGGCCGCATCGCCAAATTGTAAGCTGGCCCAGCGCGCATACAAGCTTGAACTGGCCAATAACTGCTGGTGATTACCTGTATCCACCAAGCGCCCATGATCCAGTACCGCAATGGTATCGACATTAACAACCGTTGCTAAGCGGTGGGCAATCACAATACTGGTTCGATCCTGCATTAAGTGTTCTAGCGCCTGCTGAACTTTGTATTCGCTTTCTGCATCCAACGCACTGGTTGCTTCATCTAACAATAAGAGTTTGGGGTCTTTTAAGACTGCTCGGGCAATGGCAATACGCTGACGCTGGCCACCGGATAATCTGACACCGGACTCGCCGACAAAACTATCATAGCCTTGCGGCAGCTTCTGGATAAATTCATCGGCATAGGCAGCCTCCGCGGCAGCCTTCACTTGCTCATCCGTCGCATCGGGGCGACCGTAGCGAATATTTTCCAATACCGAATTACTAAACAGCACCGGTTGCTGCGGTACAATGGCGATATGCTCACGCAGCTGTTTCGGGTCTAACTGGCAAATATCAATACCATCAAACAGTATCTTGCCTTCAGTAACATCATAAAAACGCAGGATTAAATCGACCAGAGTCGATTTACCGGCGCCGGAACTACCCACTAAAGCCATGCTGCTCCCGGCAGCCAAATGCAGTGTTAATTTATCAACCGCAGGGGTTTCGGGCCTTGAGGGGTAGAAAAAGCTGACCTCATCAAAATGCAATTCACCCTGTATATTCTCCGGCAAAGGTTGCGACTCGGCAGGCGCCTGAATCAGGTTGTCAGCATGCATTAGCTCTAATAAACGCTCAGTGGCGCCAGCGGCTCGCTGCAAATCACTGTAAACCTCGCTGATCACACCGACCGACATAGCGACCATCAAGGCATAAAAAATAAACGCCGCTAATTCACCAGCAGTAATGCGCCCGGCAATCACATCATGACCACCGACCCATAACATATAGGCTATAGCGCCAAAGACCAGCGCGATCACGATGGAGGTTAGCCAGGCCCGATGTTTAATGCGCCGTAAAGCCACATCGAAAGCGGCCTCCACCTGAGTAGAAAAAGTCTCTCTATCACGCTGCTGGTGGTTAAAGGCCTGGACAATTTTAATATTTTTAAGTGACTCACCCACAAAACCACCAAAAACCGCCACCTTATCCTGGCTGCTGCGGGAGAGTTTTCTCACATGACGACCGAAAATAATAATCGGCATAATCACCAGCGGTACACTGATTAACACAATGGCCGTTAATTTGGGGTTGGTAAATAACAGCAGGATAATGCCGCCAATAAACAATAAAACATTGCGCAGCGCCATCGACACTGAAGAGCCAATCACGGTTTGCAGCAGGGTGGTATCGGTGGTGATACGGGACTGGATTTCGCCGCTAAGGTTGGTTTCAAAGAAGCCCGGGTGCAGCTCAATCACTTTGCTATAGACCTCGCGGCGTAAATCGGCACTGACCCGCTCGCCAATCCAGGAGACCAAATAAAAGCGGGCAAAGGTGCCAATCGACAGCAACATCACCATAAACATAAAGATAATAATGGTCTGGTCTAAGCCTGTGCCAGCGCCCTCACCAAAGCCCTGATCTATCATCATCCGCAGGCCCTGCCCCATCGATAAGGTAACCCCGGCAGTGAACGTCAGGGCAAATAGCGCCCCCAGCACATGCCAGCGATAAGGCTTTAAAAAGCCCAGCATCTCAGATAAAACCTTGATATCGCGACTGCTCTCGCGCTGTTCTGAAGTATCGCCGTGCACAGAAAACCCTTGTTGATGATTGATGACCAGCCGCTTGATTAAGCGTGCCGCTATTATCACCGCTATAGGAGTTAGGTAAAAGGCCTGCCGATGGCTGAGAGGGCAATTTTTAGCAATATCCGTGTATTTTTTGGCCGATAGCCACCATATTCTCTACTTTACGTGCTAAGTGATTGAATATTACGTAAAATATGCTAAGTATTAGGGACGTTTTTAAAACGCGTCCAACCATCCATCGACTCAAAAATTAGCTCGGAACACCATAGTGGCAGACGAAATAGCATCACTGGTAAAATTTTGCACCGCCGAGACAGGACTAAAGGTTTTAAATAGCCAATCCCTGCGCTGGAGCGCCCCCCATCTGTTTAACGACCCCTTTGAACTCAGCCACAAATCAGAGCCCGACTTTACCCCGGATACCCTGCTTAAAGGGATGATTAAAGAAGCCGTTGCTATGTTATTTGGCCCCTCAGACCCAACGGGCAAAAGTAACCGTCTGGTAGCCGCCGTGGCCCGCTGGCGTGAAGAAGACCGTTTTGGCTCAGAAGAAGAAGCCACTCAAGTACTTAACCAGCTGCTTAGCCAAATAGCCACCCAGCAGCAAGAAGGGATTGATACCTATATGTCGGCTTGGCGACAGTTTTCCCGCTCATTAAGAATTTGCTGTTTTTCAGACAAGCCTAACAATATGGATGCATGGCAACGCTATGGTGAAAATCATGCCGGGGTTGCTCTGCGCTTTAGCGCCGGTGACGACACTGCCCTGCCGAACCCCAAGCGGGTGACCTATAGCCAGGTCCCGCCGCTGGTCACCAGCCTTAAGCAACAAGTGGCAGTGACCTACGGTAAAGAAACCGCCCCCAGCCCGGATAGCTTTCTGGAGAAAATGCTTAACAAAAGTAAAAGCAATAATGTGGAGCGGGAATGGCGTTGTTTTAGCAGCGAAGAACCCGACGCCATGAGTGATGAGAGCCTATGGTATGCCAATAAGCAGTTCTCTGCCCCTGAGTTAAAGGCCGTTTATTTTGGTTTGGGCACCAGTCGCACCGATAAAGACAATGTGATTAAACTGATCAAAGAAAAATACAAAAGCACCAAGGTTTATCAAGCGGTAGCCCTGCCCAACCGCTATGAGATTGACTTTGTGCAACTGGCTACCAAGTAATTATTATTTCCTGATTGGCCGGTAAACTACCCCGGCCAATTGACATTTTTCCCGCCGCGATAATTTTTTAATCTCTGACTCACGCTTACTAGCCTCACTACGGTTGGCACTCTGTTCCTGAAAAACTACCTTTTTGGGCTTATCTGAACGAAAAAACTTGGCACCTTTGTTACCGGCCCTACCACTATGCTCGGCAAAACGGCGCTCAACATCAGTGGTTATCCCGGTATAGAGTTTACCGCTTTGAGTCTCGACCATATAAACCCACCAGCTGGTCTCTGTTTTAGCTGTCATAGCGCGCCCGGAATAGTATTAGGCCAACAGCTGATCACTGTAATCCAGCAACTGTTCTAAAATCTGTTGATCTCTGGGGCTAATCGCCTCAGCCTCTAACCGGTTTTGCACATTCTCCAAAAAGTCCTCCAGCACCAGGCTGCCACCACCATCCGCTTCCGTTAAACGCTGGTAGCGATACTCCTGCCACTGCAAGCGCTCCTCTTCTGTTAAGGACTCCGGATAATTACGGGCACGGTAGCGAAAGAGCATTTCCGTCAGGCGAGTATCTTCAAAATAAAAGGTATTATCCCTTAGCTCTTCCGGTGTACTTGAGCGCACTTGCGCCATCACGCTTTTATCGTTCTGGCCAAAAAAGCCACCGCCATAGAGCATCGTATCCGGGTCTTTTTGCTCAGGGAAATTCTGAGATGAAAATACCTCCGCCAGTTTTTCTGTTAAAGAACCGGCCTGCATTAACAGTTTATAATGCTGCCGCGTTTGCGGTAGATCCAACTGAATACGCTCTGCAACTGTATCAGTTAGCAAGCTAGTCGTTGCCACCACTGGGCAGCGGTTGGTATGAATGGTTTTTAAGGGGATTCTTGCAAGCCCTTCCGGCAACTCGGCGGCGGGGGTATATAAACGATCAGCAATTTGCTCGGCATTTAACTCAATTAAAGGCGTGGGATCTACCGCCAGGTCATAACAAATCACCCCGTTTTTATTCGTGGGATGCATGGCCAGTGGCATCACTAAACTGCTACAAAAACGGCTGGCGGGAAACATGGCCGAGGTATGCAGCACTGGCTTTTTCTCCGCGACATTAAGCAACGCAGCCACGTCCCTTTTATTACGCAGCTTAAACACATAATCAAATAGCCTGGGTTGCTTATCCTTAATTAACTTAGCCACGGCAATGGTGGCATGCACATCAGATAAAGCATCATGGGCTGCTTCATGGCTAATACCATTGGCCTCAGTAATTTGCTCCAGCCTAAAACTGGTCGTGCCATCCTCATGGGTTGGCCAGACAATACCCTCGGGGCGCAGCGCGCAACATAAGCGCACCATATCAATAATATCCCAACGGGAATTCCCGTTTTGCCACTCACGGGCATAGGCATCATAAAAATTGCGGTACAAGGTATAACGACTAAATTCATCATCAAAACGAATACTGTTATAACCCACTGCACAGGTGCCAGGCTGGACAAACTCGGCATGAATTTGGCGAATAAATTCTACCTCGGGCAAACCTTGCTCCAGAGCTTGTTGCGGAGTAATCCCCGTTACTAAACAAGCTTCTGGATGTGGCAGCATATCATCGGCGGGCTTACAAAAAATCACCAGCGGTTCGCCAATAATATTGAAATCCGCATCGGTGCGAATACCGGCAAACTGTGACGGACGATCCCGGGCGGGGTCGGTACCAAAGGTTTCGTAATCGTGCCAGTAAAAAGAAAAATCAGCCATGAGTATTAAAGAATCCTGATTAAGTATTGTTTAGGGTGATGGATCTGTGTTAATTTTCCCCTGTCAACGGATTATGACATACCACACTTTGCGGAAGGAACTGCATCATGAAGATTAATACTTATCACTGCGCTAATACGCGCAATAAAACCTCCTCCAATCGTCACCACATCGGCTTTAGTTTAATCGAGCTACTCACTACACTGGCCGTTGTCGCACTTAGCCTTGGTCTGGGTATCTCCGGTTTAAGCCAGTGGTTGCAGCATCAAACCGAAGCCACCCTGTTTAGATCACTGCAGCAAATCAGCACCTTTGCCAGAACCCGGGCGATTAAAGATGGACAATACTTCACCGTATGCGCCAGCCAGAATAACACTGACTGCCAGCAGCAATGGCAACAACAGATTATTGTTTTTAATGATAAAAACACCAATGAAGTTGTCGATAAAGACGAGGCGCTCTACCGGGTACTACCACTGCCTGACAACGCCCCCTGCATTCTCTGGAAAGCCAGCCTTGGCCGGCACTACCTGCAATTTAAGCCCTCTGGTGCCAGCAACGGTACCGCCGGGCATTTTAGGTTTTGTGATTCACAGAGCAACAATAAACTGGTAGTAGGATTAAGTGGCCGCACCTCGATTAAATCTTTATAGAGGTTATTGCGGATGCTACACCAACGACTTAATACTGCCGGTTTCACCCTGATAGAAGTGGTGATCACATTATTTATTATGACCGTAGGCTTATTGGGCTTAGCCGGGCTACAGGCACAGGCTATTAAAGCCAGTCTGGACACCGCCCAGCGCTCACAAACCGCCTGGCTGGTTAGCGAAGTGGCAGAACGGATACGGGCCAACCCTGATGCCAGCGTCAGTGACTATACAGCAACACTGACCACCACAGCCTGTTTAAAACCGGACAAGCAATGCAATACCGATTGCACCCCGGCACAAATGGCAGCCTATGACCTTTGGGATATTTTCTGTGGTATTGACACCCAGGGCGTAGTGGCAAAAGCGGTTGATTCACTCACACTCTCAGAATTATCAATCCATTGTAAAAAAAACTGCACCAACTCAGCAGCTCATTTAGCCGTAAGCATTCACTGGGGCAAAGACCCCAATCAACAACAGATAACGATGGAAGTGAGGCCCTGAAAGAATGCTATCTATTAACCAGCAAGGCATAAGTCTGATTGAATTAATGATTGCCATTACGCTTGCCCTAATCCTGATGGCCGCTGCAATGCAAGTACTCACCAGCAGCCGGCAAACCTATGAGCTTAATAGCGATATTGCCCGCATTCAGGAAAATGGGCGTATCGCTATGGAGATACTGGTTAACAATATTCGTATGGCAGGCTATCGCAACCCTGTTAATGGTATAGCCCCTGATTATTTTGACTTTCAAACGCACTGTAAGCGCTCCCATCACACATGTACGCTCGATCATTTTATTGATAAGCCGGGCAGTATTAACCATGGCAGCGATAGATTATCTATTGTGTACGACCACCCCGCTGATGATTATGGCGGCAGGGCCAGAGATTGCCTTAGTACAGAACTCACCAGCTCGGAGCGAACCAGCCTGCTCATTAATATCTACAGTATAAAAACCGTTAAAGGCATAAGTAGCCTTTATTGCCGAGGCTATAACAAAAGCAAAGGACAATGGCTTGAAACCGGTGCACAACCGTTAATTGACGGTATTGATAATATGCAGGTGTTATACGGTATTGCCTCCGATACCAGCGGGAGTGTTAGGCGCTACGTCTCTCAAGATCAATTAAGTGAACAAGACTGGGCTTTGATTAAAACGGTAAAAATAGCGTTGCTCGTTAGCAATGGTTTAACAGAGGGCTTTGCCGATGCAAAATCTCGCAAGTACCGTTTACTGGATAATAGCGAACTGATAACTGCTGCTACGGATAAACAGGCCCGCAGAATCTACAGTACTACCGTGCAAATAAAAAATAACCGTTAAGGAGTTAGCCATGCTGATAAAAAATCATCAAGGTGCCGTACTGATTGTGAGCCTGATACTACTACTGCTTATGACACTATTGGGTATTACCGCTATGGACTCATCACAATTACAATCACAAATGGCCCGTAATAGCCTGCAATCTCAAACGTTATACCAATATGCCTTCAGTGAAATACAGCAGCAATTTAAAGCGCTGGAAAACCCTGACAGACTTAAGGCTGTCACTCACTCAAACA
The DNA here is from genome assembly GCF_002117105.1 of Oceanicoccus sagamiensis. Lineage (GTDB taxonomy): Bacteria > Pseudomonadota > Gammaproteobacteria > Pseudomonadales > Dasaniaceae > Oceanicoccus > Oceanicoccus sagamiensis. Next base: position 281,018 of record NZ_CP019343.1, read on the forward strand.
AAGTTATTTTAGTGTCAGCGTATACCGGCTTATCCATAGATGGTGTTGGAATAACAATCACTGGACATGAAAAAGATAATTACACCCTATCCGGCGCCATCAACTTTATTGGCATCACCGCAGCACCTCCGGGCTACAGTTTAGACTTATATAACACCCTAAACTATGAAATCAATATCGTAGCGGCACAAAACCACAGCCATTCAAAGTCAGACCAAACACAGGGCGTCAGCCGTGTAATACCTGTCAATCACTAAACCAGCATCAACAAACACAAGGAGTGTGTTATGAAAAAAATAGTCACCCAAATAGTATTCACCCTATTGCTGCTGAATAGCACTTTTCTAACAGCCGATGACTTAGAGATTTACCAAACTTTAGCGGAGCAACAGCAGACCAATATTTCAGTCATACTGGCAATTGCCAACCCAAAAAATAGCTCGATAATAAAAACAAGCTTAAAAGATACACTGAATGCACTGCACACCAATAAAGCAGCTATAAACATTGCTTTAATGGCATTCAGTAGTGTGAGTGGCAGTTATCTGGTGCATAAACCCATTAATATCAGCGATAGCTACCAGCTGCAAAGTTTAAACAAGGCTATTGATAAAATACCTGCCACTCAATCTAACGCTAACTTAATCCAGTCTGTCAAAGAGGCCCAGCGCTTTTCCCGTAATACAACCGCCTGCCAGAACAACCTTATTGTTATCATTAGCGACCAAGCCACACAGCCCATCGATAACCGAACCATTCATAACATCGTTTTAAATACTGAATCAAGACTGCTAGCAAACCAGCAGCTGACCGCCGTCTTTGACCGTCTTCTTTACCGCACAATAAAAACTCAAGACACTCTCGCTACCCCTGCTATTGCGGTTGATCGCTATAACCGAATGCAGCATCGTGATGATATCTACTTCGCCCTCTTCCAACCCAAACCATCACCACGCTGGCCCGGCAATATTAAAAAATACAAACTAGAGAACACCCATATTGTTGATGCCAATGGCCATCAAGCCCTGCAAAGGGATACCGGGGATTTTAAAGACTCTACCCTTAGCTTCTGGACAGACCCCACGGATTGGCCCGATGATGCTATCGATGGTTTAGCGCCAGATGGAAACAATATCAACCATGGTGGCTATGCTTATCAACTACCCACCCCTGATCAACGAAAAATCTATACCTATCTTGATAATTTTACACCGGACAAACAACGTCTTTCTGCCACAGACGTTAAATCAAGCAATTTATCTATTACCACAACAACTCTGGGGCTTGCGGAAACAGCAACTCAGCAGCGAAACGATATTCTTAACTGGGTGCGTGGCGCCAGCATAAACAAGCAGCAAAAAACGCCCAACCACTTTGTGGCTGATATTATTCACAACCGTCCCGCTGTAGTCACCTATCGTACGCTGGATAAAAATAACTTTGATGACACCGTATTTGCCGGCTCTAACAGAGGATTATTTTATGCGATCAAAGCCGACACTGGAGAACCTGTCTTTAGCTTTATCCCACAACAACTGTTACCGAATTTAACTCACTACTATCAAAACCAAGGCACTTTTAACGATAAAATCTACGGACTGGACGCCCCTATGACGGTCTGGCGTTATGATAAAAACAATAATGGCAGTATTGTCTCCACTTCAGGCGATAGAGATACTGCTGAAGTCGGCGAACATATTTATATTTACCAAGCTATGCGCCGGGGCGGTAAAAGTCTTTATGCTTTGGATGTTACCCTGCGCCAAAATCCCAAGTTGCTCTGGCAAATTAATGGCAATGCCGATCTTAATGGCAATAAACAAAGCGATGCCACCCCCGGCTTTAGCGACCTTGGCCAAACCTGGTCCACCCCCCAACTGGCCAAAATTCAGTGGAACTGCGCTGCCGATAAGCCCAAAGCCCACTGCGAAGATAAGTCCGTGTTATTTTTTGCCGGTGGCTACGACCCTAAACACGATAACAGCCCGGACCCGTATATTGACGAAGGCAATGCCCTCTATATGGTGGATGCTAAAACCGGAAAATTATTATGGAGTGCGGGTTATAGCCGCAATAGCCAACATAGCCTAAACCTAAAAGCGATGACCCATAGCATCCCTGCGAATATCACCCCCATCGACATTGAAGGAGATGGTTATACCGATTATCTTTTTGCTATCGATATACTCGGCCAGCTATGGCGAATCGACCTTTATAAAACGCCAACCAGCAAAACGCATTTTGCCCATAAAACCCGGGGCGGGATTATCGCCGATCTTGGTGGTGGCAAGAGTGGTAGTGAGCGCCGATACTATAATGCACCCGATATAGCCCTTGTCTCACCCCGCGGCAGAAAACCTTTCCTTGCCATTGCCTTAGGCAGCGGCTACCGAGCAGCCCCAAAATCCACCCATATCACTGACCATTTCTATGTCGTGTTTGATCCTTATCCTTACTCTGCTCCGCCAGGCTACAACTATAACTACAACGATGACCGAGTAATAAGCACCGCTGATATGGCTGCCGCCACTCTTAAACACGGTAAAAAAGCACCCACTCATACCGAGAAACAATACGGCTGGTACTATAGCTTTAGCAACAACAAGGGTGAGAAAGTCCTGGCCCCCTCACTTAGCTTTAACCACCAGATTTTATTAACCACTTATATACCGGCCACCAAGCAGCAAAGCTGCGCATCGAATAAACACCCTTTAGGCACAGGCCGCTATTACTTATTAAATCTATTAAATGGCCAGTCAACACTCAGCGACAACGGCTCCATCAAAAACTACCAAACACTAAACCATGGCGGCATACCCCCGGAACCTTTACTGATCTTTCTTCCTAAAAAGGTTTGCCCGTCAAAGAACTGCACAGCCACCAATAGCAACCACCAACAGCAGGATAATTTACTGGCCTGTATCGGCACAGAATGTATCGATAACCTGACCGAGCTAACTCTCGACAAAACCTACTGGCGGGAAAATAATGAGTAATATATTACAACAGACAAACACCAATACCGGTTTTAGCCTATTAGAAATGATAATGGTATTAGCGATTATCGGCCTACTCACCGCTATAGCGATCCCTCGCTACGAAAGTTATATCTTACGCAGTAACCGCATCGGCGAAGGTCTACCAGCCCTTAATCAACTGATGCAGGCTCAAGAGCGCCATGCTGCTCAATATGGAAGCTATACCGACAAGCTAACTGAACTAGGTTACAGCGCTGAGCCAATCACACCGGGAGGTCACTACAAACTTAAAGCGGTAGCTTGTGATAACACCGCCATCACTCACTGCATTGCTGTCCAGGCTCTGGCACAAGGCCAGCAAAGTAAAGATACTAACGGCGTAGATATTGATAACAACGGAGAGCCCGGTGACCTTAGCTATAACAGCCGTGGAGAAAAATCAGGAATCCATTAGGCAAGCAAACCAGCTACAAGGCCGAGACCTATCAACAGCCCCGGCTAACCCTCGCTGCAATAGAAATGCCTGCATTGAGCAGGTGTCTTAATAGCGTAATCTCAGCAGACAATGTACCGGAGTACTTAAATGGCACCTGAGAGCGGGCAGTACCCACCCCAATGTAATCATCAATAATAATGCCGTAACCATGTGTGGTAAGGTTTCACAGAGCTAGCGGAGTAAATTGAATCGTTACGGTATAGCCAAGCGCTGCGGCGTAGCTTTCTATGGTAGACAGACGTGGGGAAATTTCAGAGTGCAAGCTTTCCAGGCGCGAGATATTACTTTTTCGGGTGCCCATTAGCTCTGCCATTTCGGCCTGGGTCACCCCCGCTTGCTTGCGCAAGGCGATCATTTCGCGCTTCATAGCAAAAAGTGGAGCCAAAGCATCGTATTCCGCTTTTACAGCGGGATTGCTTAGGGCTTTGGTTTTAAACTCGGTTAATGTGGTTCGTTTCGTCATTGTTTTGTACCGTGGTTTTTCGTTGCTTGGCCAGCGTTATCCTTCGCGCTGGCAGGCTACGGGTTTTCTTAATCGCTGTGAGTAGAATAATGACTTCTCTTCCTCTGGCGATACAGAATATGGAGCGCGCAATACCTTCCAAACCTTTGGCTCTAATCTCATAGAGACCATCACCAAGGGGGGCGGTATGGGGCCTGCCAAGATCAGGGCCAAACTCCTCTATAAGCTCGGCGATACGGATAAAACCAGCCAGTACACCCGTTGGCAATGCGAGCGTCTCCCGCTCAACCTTTGTATTGTAAAAAGTAACAGTCCATGTCATAGATGAGAGGGTTATCTTTAATGATAACCCCCTCGTCAATCTTGAAATGATTAGAAATGGTGATGGATTAAATAGTTAGACTATTTATAAATACGAGGGGCTCTTAGGGGCATACGGGTCAGAATTTCATAACCGATGGTGCCAGCCCATTGGGCAATCTCATTAGCGGTCAATTCGGGGCCCCAGAGAATCACTTCATCACCAATAGCCACAGAGTCTAAATCAGTGACATCGACGGTGATCATATCCATAGAGACATTGCCCACCAATTTAACCCGCTGACCATTAACAATAACCGGGGTACCGTTTGGTGCACTACGGGGGTAGCCATCACCATAACCTACCGCAATGGTAGCAATGGTTGAGGGGCGCTCGGCGGTCCAGTTGGCGGCATAGCCAACGGACTCACCCGCCGCAACTTCCCGCACTGAGATCACAGCGGATTTTAAGGTCATGACCTGTTGCAGTTGATCGGCATTTTCCTGAGGAATGTTAAAGGGGGAATTGCCATAGAGCATATAGCCCGGACGATTCCACGCTGTTCTGGCCTTGGGCCAAGCCAGTACCCCAGATGAATTGCCAATACTTAAAGGCGCATCGATATCTTTAACCGCGGCCATAAAACAGGCAATCTGGGTATCGGTAAAATCGCTGCCCAAGTCATCACCACAGGCAAGATGCGTCGCTAAAATAATATCATTATCGACATTGGGGCTGGCTTGCAGCTGCTGATAAAACTCAGTGACCTGTTCAGGGTTTATACCCAGTCGATGCATACCGGTATCCAGCTTTAACCAAACTTTGATGGGCTGCGTTAACTCAGCATTGAGCAGGCTATGCAACTGCTGTTGGTTTTCCAGCATTATCCAGTAATTATTGGCTGAGGCTTGTTCGATTTCATCGGCGGTAAATACACCTTCCAATAACAGTATCGGCTTATGGATACCGGCCTGACGCAATTCATCCGCCTCTTCAATACAGGCCACTCCTAACGCTGGCGCCAAAGGCTCCAGAGCTTTGGCCACAGGGACGGCACCATGACCATAAGCATTGGCTTTGACTACCGCAACACACTGCCCTTCGGGCACCAATCGCTGGGCAAACTGAAAGTTATGCTTTAGGGCAGCAAGGTCAATAAAAGCGGTGGTGGGTCTGGCCATGGCTAGTGCTGCCTTAGTAGTTGTATTTATTGGCGGTAAACAGGCTTTGGGCTTTTTCCCAAACCTCACCGACACTGCCATCGCCAACGGGCTGGCCATCCACTTCAATTACCGGCGCTACTTCTTTGCTGGAGCTACTAATCCAGACCTCATCAGCAGTACGCAATTCATCCATGGTAACCACCCGCTCTTCGACGGGAATGGAGCCATCTTTACGTAAAATATCCAGCAGGATTAAGCGGGTAATTCCCGGCAAGATCTGCTCATCCAAAGGAGAGGTAATCACTTTACCGTCTTTGACGATATAGGCATTAACTGCGCTGCCTTCTGTCATTTCACCGCGCTCATTATAGAGAATGGTTTCGCCATTGCCTTCGCTATGGCCATGCTGATAGTGCATCACATTGCCTAGCAGTGCCGTAGATTTTATATTGCAGCGTTTCCAGCGTAAGTCTTGTGTGGTAGACACTTTATAGGGCTTAACCTGGTTTCTATTCGCTATGGGTTCTGGCGGGATTTCAAAAGAAAAAGCAAAGACGGTGGCCGGTACATTGTCCGGGTAGGCGTGATTGCGTTTGGAGTCGGCGCCGCGACTAACATGAAAGTAGATACCCAAATTACCGGCACCATTTTTTTCACTAAGCTGGGTAGCAATATCGCGCCACTGGTCATGGCTGTAATCAAATTTAATATCGATAGCACTTAAGCCATCATTCATTCTATCGATATGCGGACCAAAGCCCACCAACTTGCCATTATAGGAAGGAATCACTTCATAGATGCCATCACCAAATAAAAAACCTCTATCCATAGGAGAAATTTTGGCCTCTTCCATTGGCAGGTATTCACCATTTAAATAAACAATACTCATAACGTCGACCTATAAAAAAATAAAAAATTTACTGAAAACCCACCAACTGACGCAAACTGGCAATTAGCTTTTCACCTTCCGCCAAAGGCAAGCTATCTTCCGTCAATGTGGGTTCCCGGGTTACACCGTCAAGGCTTCCGCGCGCGGCGATATAGCTTAAAATTTGTTGAGGGTTTATCCGTGCTAATAAATCTTCCTGCTGCCAGTGGGCTAATAAGGCAATTAATCCATGGGCTGCCCAGTTGGATACATCGGCTATTACCAGTTCATCACAGGTAGTTACTGATGGGGTTATATCCAATGCTGAAATCGCCTGATGGATATTACCCATCCCCACTTCATTACCGCCATCACCGATGGCAATGGTTGGGCAATTGGCATACTGCAAGAAGTAATCAAAGCTGGCACAGCGCTCACTAATATCTTCACCGCGCATATTGCAGTAGATACCCTGCGCTGAAAGCCCTGCCCGTTCAATCGATAAAACCAGTTCAGGCTGTAATAATTCTAACGCGGCTTTAGCTTCCTGTTCGGCATTGGCCAAATCGCCTACAGTAATTTCATGGACACGAAAATCCCCCGCAATGGCGGTGGACATCGGTGCCCCGCAGACAATTATTGGCTTGGCACCTAAATACTCCAGCGTTTGGTATAAAGCAATCGCCCCTACCGGCCCATCGGTTTCAAAGCTATCCAGTACGGGAAAGCCGGTGCCGATTAATACAGTGCCTTTGCAGGCCAATAACAATTTGGCCGCCCGCAGATAGTAACCAGGGATTAAAGCCGACTGTACATCTTTCATGCCCCGTAAATTTCTTGCCACCAGTAAGTCCTCAATGGATTGACTGAGGGCCAGGTCTCTTTTCTCGGCGGTGTTAGTCATTGGCGCTACACCTAACAGGTCTGTAGTTGTGCTTGCTGCAACCGTGCTTCAGCAAAATGTAAAAGGTTATGGGCCCGCTCCATAGAGACCGCTTCAAAAGCAACTTTGCCACCGGGTAATAGTTGTGCCAGCCGTGCAGTATCGGTTGAAATCATCGAACCGATTTTGGGATAACCGCCGATGGTTTGGCGGTCGTTAATTAATACAATCGGTTGGCCATCGGCAGGAATTTGGATGGCTCCGTGGCAAATACCTTCCGATAAAATACCGTTAATTGATGAATTGATTTCCTGGCCGGTTAAACGATAACCCATACGGTCACAGCGGTCGGACACAGTATATTCGCTGCTAAAAAACAGGTTTTTTTGTACATCACTAAAGGTTTGTTGCTGGTAGCCCAATATCACTCTGGCAGTTATTGACGTGCTATAAACCGGCTGGTCTTTTTTATCCAGACAATAGTGATGAGAAGCGCTGGCACTGTGACAGGGCAAAAGATCACCCTGCTGAACACGTTCACCGTCCAGGCCACCTATTGCTTCACGGGTAACGGTAGCTGCACTGCCAAAGCTATGGGCAATATCAAAACCACCGGCTACAGCCAAATAACTGCGACAGCCGTTTTGCGCATAACCCAACTCAATGTGATCACCGGCTTTAATCGTGTGGCTACGCCATAATGGGCAGTTATTACCGTTGATGGTTAGCGCCATATCTGCACCGGTAACTGCAATCACGGTATCAACCTCAGATTCCAAAACCAAACCACCGACACTGATTTCCAGAGCGATATTATTGGCCGTCTGTTTAGCTGCGCTTTCGCATAAGCGATTAGCCCAGTAAAAAGCTTGCGGGTCTAAGGGGCCGCCATTGGTTAAACCAATGCCGTGATACCCAAAACGGCCGCTATCCTGAATCAGGCTTAATACGCCGGGGCTAATTACTTTAAAACCTGTGCTGGCAGCAGTGCTCATGGTAACGCCCCCCCAAGGTCAAAAACTGATCGCGGTTAATCGCCTCAAATCGAACCCGGTCACCCACGGCAACCGGCATAGTCGGCTGCGCTTTGGGATCAAACATACGCTGTGGGCAAAGGCCAATCAGGTTCCAACCACCGGGTGATTCCGCGGGGTAAACAGCGGTTTGTTGATCCGCGATACCGACAGCACCACGGGGGACTTTTTGCCGCGGTGTGGATAAACGCGGTGAAGCAATTTGTTGATCCACTTCACCCAAATAAGCAAAGCCCGGTGCAAAGCCAATTGCATAAACCCGGTATTCCTGTTGCTGGTGCAAATCAATGACTTGCTCGATAGACAGCTCGGCCCGCTCAGCAATAGACTCCAATTCCGGGCCCGATTCCAGACTGTAATAAACGGGCAAAGTAATCAGACTGCCCTCCCCGCTTTCCGCATTGACCGTATCGGCCAGCAAATCTTTGATTGCCGCCAGCATATGAAAATGATCAGTTTTTAAGGCGTTATAAATAACGGTTAATGAGGCGTAGGATGGAATTAAATCAATCAATACCGGTTGTAGGGCTCCGGCAATGGCCGCCGTTGCCGCCTGCACACGGGCAGCTATATCCGGCGAGGCACTGCCGGAATAAAGCTCGTCGCCGAAATAGATAATCAGCGCATTTTCACCCGCGAGTTCTATTTTCATCCGCCAATTAACTCTCGAATGTCTTGAATGGCTAATACACCGGCTTCATTATCACCATGGACACATAGAGTATCGACCTGCAGGGATAAGGTATTGCCCCCGACGGTCGTGATTGTCCCTTCATCACAGAGTTGCTTAACCTGGGCTAACATTTTTTCTTTGTTGTGCACAGCGCCCTCTTTAGAGCGAGCCAGTAATTTGCCATCGTCGTCATAACAGCGGTCGGCAAAGGCTTCAAACCAAAGGCTAAGGCCAAGGCGGTCAGCTTCGGCCTTATGCTCGTTATAATCCGGGGTGGCTTGTAACATAAGCGTTAACGGGCGGTGATATTCCGACATAGCCACCAGTATGGCATTGCGCACATCGGGCTTGGCCATCATATCGTTATAGAGTGCGCCGTGGGGTTTTACATATTCCAGTTTTAGGCCGGCGGTGGCAGCCATTCCGTCCATAGCTGCGATCTGATAATGCATTAATGCAACAATTTCATCAAAGCTGCAATTCATCGAGCGACGGCCAAAGCCAACCAGATCCTGATAGGCAGGGTGAGCACCAATGGTGACATTATGTTGTTTGGCCATTTGCAAGGTATTGCGCATTACCACCGGATCACTGGCGTGAAAACCACAGGCAATATTGGCCTGGTCAATATAGGGCATTACAGCGGCGTCCATTCCCATGGTCCAGCTGCCAAAGCTTTCGCCCAAGTCGCAATTTAATCGTAAAGCCATAGCGAAGATTCCCGTAAAAACAATTCAATGGTGGATACAGAATAGTAGTTCTGAACCGCACTATTGACGACTATTTTAGAGAATTGCAGGAAAATTTTTTGCCATAATTCGGCATTTTACAGGATATTATCCTTTGAAAGTGGCAGATACCGCTAGAATACCACCAGATTACCCACGTTAGGCAAAATTAATACCTATAACGCAATCACTATAAAATGGACAGCTTGCTATTGGGGATATCCGTCACCAGCATACAGCCGGGTTCATGGGTAATACACAATGGCGGTTTGGCTTCTTCCAGTACCGCCTGAGGTGTCACGCCGCAGGCCCAGAATACAGGCATTTCATTGGGCTTGATGGTAACGGCATCGCCATAGTCAGGTTGGTTGATATTGTTAATACCAATCAGTGAAGGGTCGCCCAAATGAATCGGCGCACCATGCACCGAGGGGAAGCGACTGCAAATTTGTATCGCGCGTATCGCATCTGCCGCTAAAAAGGGACGCATACTCACTACGGTTTTACCGCTAAATCGACCGGCGGGACGACAGTCGATATTGGTGCGATACATCGGGACATTGAGATTTTGGCTAACATTGCGTACATCCAGACCATCGGCAATCAGTGGTTCTTCAAAGGAGAACGAGCAGCCCAGTAAAAAGCTGACCAGATCATCGCGCCAGTAGTCTTTGATATCAGTCACAGAGTGTTTATGTTCGCCGTTTTCAAAAATACGGTAGCCAGAAATATCAGAACGGATATCCAGATCTTCACCCAAGTCTGGCAACATATAATCACCTGGCTGGGATGCCATACCCACTATGGGGCAAGGCTTGGGATTGAGCTGACAAAATTGTAGAAATTCATTAGCCCAGTCTTTGGGCAGGATCACCAGGTTACATTGTACAAAACCTGCGGCATAGCCAGAGGTATTCGTGGTATGTTCGCCGCTGCGGATACGTTGACGTAGGGTTAGTGGTGATATGTCTGCTGTCATAGTTTTCTCTTCGATGTCATTCCTGTGTAGGTGGGAATCCAGTTTGAGTGCCGTTATATTCAAGACAGCCCGTAGGGTGGATTATAATCCACCGCTTAGACGGCACCTGGCTGGGCTTGGTGGATTATAATCCACCCTACGATGTCCGAGGAGTATTGTTAAAACGCCAACGCTGCAATACGCTGGCCCTGTTTAAGGCATTTGCCCTGGACAATAATTCGCCTTCGCAAAAATGACGAGTGGCTTAAGTAACCTTAATCGCTTGCTCTTCAATTTTAGCGGACCATATTTGCGGACCGGTTTTATGTACCGACTCACCCGTATGATCGACCGCAACCGTTACCGGCATATCTTCCAATTCAAATTCATAGATCGCTTCCATACCCAATTCAGGGAAGCCAACCACCTTGGAAGATTTAATCGCCTGAGCCACTAGATAAGCAGCACCACCCACAGCCATAAGATAAACTGACTGGTGATCTTTAATCGCGTCAATCGCAGTAGGTCCCCGCTCAGCTTTACCAATCATACCCAACAGCCCGGTTTTTTCTAACATGGTGCGGGTAAATTTATCCATACGGGTTGCAGTCGTTGGGCCAGCAGGACCAACCACTTCATCACCAATGGGATCAACAGGCCCTACGTAATAGATAAAACGACCTTCCATAGAAACCGGCAGTTCTTCACCGGCTTCAATCATATCAACCATTTTCTTATGGGCCGCATCGCGACCGGTTAGCATTTTACCGTTTAATAATAAGGTATCACCGGGCTGCCAGGTTTTAACTTCTTCGGCGGTGACTGTATCCAGATTAACACGCTTAACGTTATCACCGGCTTCACGGGTCACTTCCGGCCAGTCTTCCAGTTTGGGCGCTTTTAATGAAGCGGTACCGGAACCATCCAGGGTAAAGTGTGTGTGGCGAGTAGCGGCACAGTTAGGAATAATCGCAATCGCTTTATTGGCGGCATGGGTTGGATAGTCTTTGACTTTAACGTCCATTACTGTGGTTAAACCACCCAGGCCCTGGGCACCAATACCCAGCTTGTTAATTTTTTCGTGTAACTCAAGGCGCAGCTCTTCTGAACGAGTGCTGGCACCGCGTTCTTGCAAGTCCTGAATATCGATCGGCTCCAGCAAGGCTTCTTTTGCCAGTAACATCGCTTTTTCAGCAGTGCCACCAATACCTATACCCAACATGCCCGGTGGACACCAACCGGCCCCCATTTGCGGCACCATATTTAATACCCAATCCACAACAGAATCTGAAGGGTTCAGCATGGCAAATTTGGACTTGGCTTCACTACCGCCGCCCTTGGCAGCCACATGAACTTCGACGGTATCGCCGGGGACAATTTCATAGTGAATCACACCGGGAGTATTGTCTTTGGTATTGGCTCGGGCGCCATCAGGGTCCGCCAGGATGGAAGCGCGTAGTACATTGTCCGGGTTCATATAGGCGCGACGAATACCTTCGTTACACATATCGGTCACTGACATATCCGCTTCCCATTGCACATTCATACCGACTTTTAAAAATACGGTCACAATACCGGTATCCTGACAAATAGGTCGATGCCCCTCGGCACACATCCGGGAGTTAATCAGGATCTGAGCCAGTGCATCTTTAGCTGCCGGGTTCTGCTCTCGCTGGTAGGCTTTATCCATGGCCTGGATAAAATCAACCGGGTGGTAATAGGAAATGTATTGCAGCGCATCGGCTACGCTTTCGATCAAATCTTCTTGACGGATAACAGTCATCAGAGACGAACCTCTCGTTCAAAATAGGGTCAGTGAGTAAAATCAGGGGCGCTATTATACACAAACGCGGTGGTTTTTGACCGCCTTCTAACAGACGGTCACAGGGGGAGAATTAGAGCGCTATTGTGGGGCTGGCTGGCTGCTACCCTGCTTTAAGGCAGTTAAATCGCGGTTTACCTGGCGTCGGAAGCCATTAATAGACTCAACCCATTCCTCAGTCCCCTTAACCCGGCGGTCCAATTTACCCAAATCAGCACTGACCCGGTTGGTCTTGTCGGCCATATTTTCCAGAGATTTCTCTTGCTGGCCAAGCACCAACTGGTTTTCAGCAACCTGTGAGTGCAGTTGCTGGGTTTTTTGTAGCTGCTGGCTTAAGCCCGCCACCACATCATCACGCTTGGTCATTTGCTGCTTGGCGGAGGCGATAAACGCATCGCTGGCCGCGATACTTTCGGTGTGCAGTTTCAGTAAGGCGTCATTTTCAGCAAACTTTTGCTTACTTTTCTTCCAGACATTGTCCCAAAGCTTACGCACCTCGGAATCCAACTCACGTAACTTAACCTTCATCGCCGCGCTGGACTCCCCCATGCTTTCATCGGTAACCATTAAGCGCCGCTCCAGATCACCAATACGCAACTCATAATTTTGCAGCGACTTCTCGGCAATCTGAAGTTTTTGGTGAAGATACCCTGCCCAGGCAGCCGTGGCTAATAACACCAAAACCACCAGAGTCAAAACCGACTTGGTTGCCATTGAAGCACTGGCACTGCCCGCCGCCCCAACATCCGGTACCTCTCCCAAACTTGCGGCTAGCTGCCCCTTAGCCTGGTTACGCTGAAAAGAGGCAATTTCATCATGGGCTGGGGTAATTTTGGGCACATGACCAATATGGTCATCATCTCGTCGGGACATAATTGTATTCACACTTCTTAATCGGATTAAATGTCGAGCAAAGCCCGCTAAATGCTTAGTTCACACATTAACGGCGGTGGCCGTCATTATCGCATGGCCATATTGGCCAAAACACTAGCAAATTCGCGCACAGCACACAGATTTCCATTAAACATAGCAAAAAAAAACGCCGATGCGTCTGTTTAACGTGTTTATAGACTCCGAAATACAATTTGGGTTTCCTTTTCGGGATAAATAGCCTATATAATTACATTAAATTCAGTGCCTTAGCTCTTTCGGGATCTTCTGAGCTGAGTCGTTCGAAAAATAAACACATAAGTCTTAGGGGGCTGTTATGGATTCTTTTATAAGTATTGATATTTTATTCCGCTGGTTACACGTTTTATTTGGTATTACCTGGATCGGTTTGCTGTACTACTTCAACTTTATTCAAGGCGAATACTTTAAAGAAGCTGAGCCAGATGCCAAAGCTGATGCAACCAAAAAGCTGGCTCCACGCGCGCTATGGTGGTTCCGCTGGGGTGCCATGTTTACCTTCCTGACCGGTGTTGTCTTGCTTGAACTTATTCGTACTGCTCACGGCTGGGACTCTTACATCACTGTAGGCGCCTTAACCGGTACCTTTATGTTCTTGAATGTTTGGTTGATCATCTGGCCAAACCAGAAAATCGTTTGCGGTATTGTTGAAGGCGACGCAGCGGCAGCTGGCCCCAAAGCACTACTGGCCTCAAGAACCAACACGCTGTTCTCTACACTAATGCTGATCGGCATGATGGGTTCTTTCCACGGTGGTGGTCAGGCTTCTTACCTCGTTACTCAGGGCTTAAGCACCGGTTTGATGGCTGTGCTTGCCATTGTCGTCTTATTAGAAGCTAACGCTATTTTCGGCAAGATTGGTCCAATGGCATCTGTTAAAGGGGTTATTCACTGCTCACTTGCTCTAACTGTTATCTGCCTGGGCTTGATGCAGTATGTCTAAGCAATACTAAAAGCTTACAACAAAGCCCAGCTAGTCTGGGCTTTTTTGTGGGTGCCTATATTATTGGCCGTTTAGTTGAAATAGGGCTATAACTGTTAAATCCAATGATGTTAACTCCTTAGTATTATCGGCAATGGACCCAGCATGGCATTTGAAATTAATAGCATCAACGCCCTGATACTTTCAATTCTGGTCCTCTATCTGGGTTATTTCCTCAAAAGCAGACTCCATTTTCTTAAGACGTACAGTATTCCCGTTTCTGTGGCCGGCGGATTTTTATTTAGTCTTTTTGCAGCGGTGTTAGCCGGTTTGGGCATTCTAACTCTGACTATTGATTTGGAGCTGCGCTCTTTTCTGCTGCTGATCTTTTTTAGCACGATTGGCCTCAATGCCAAATTCTCGGAACTGGCCAATGGCGGCAAGGCGCTATTGCTATTGGTCATCGCCTGTTCAATTTGCTTGATTATCCAGAATATTATCGGCATTTCCGTGGTAACCGCTTTGGGTAAGGACCCCTACTTTGGTTTATTTGGCGGCAGTATTTCTCTGGCTGGAGGCCACGGTACGGCCATTGCCTGGGGTGAAATAGTTGCCGACAAGGGCATTAAGGGTATTTCGGAATTTGGCCTCGCCTGCGCCACCATGGGGCTGGTACTGGGCGGTATTTTTGGCGGCCCTATCGCTACGCGCCTGATCGAGAAGCATGACTTAAGGCCCAGCCCCGAAACCCGTGGCATGGCTCAGCAAAAAGTAGCCACCTCACAAGGGGATGAACCCAAGAAACACAAGGTCAGTGTAGAAATCATTATTGATACCGTCTTTGTGCTGGCCTTATGTATTGTTATTGGCGATGCGGTAAACCGCTTTCTATTTAATAACGAAATTCTTTTGCCGGGTTTTTTAACCGCTATGTTTGCCGGAGTGGTAATGGCCAATGTAACCGATATGGTTGAGGTAGACATTAATAAAGAAGGCCTGGACCTTACCGGTGGAGTCTGTTTACAGCTGTTTTTATCCATGAGCCTAATGAGCATGGACCTGCTAAGTATGGCGGAATCTGCCCTGCTCTTGATGCTGGTTATTACTGCCCAGTTAATCTTTGCAATGGTCTTTGCCAGTTTTATTGTGTTCAGGATGATGGGCAAAGACTATGATGCTGCGGTGGTAGCCGGTGGTTTTTTTGGCTTAACCATTGGCGCAACACCCGTTGCTATAGCCAGTATGGACGCCGCCTCTAAAAAACACGGACCCTCTTATAAGGCCTTACTGATTATTCCTTTGGTAGGTGCGTTTTTTGTCGACTTAATCAATGCCGGTACCATTGATGTATTTCTCAGGCTGCCACTATTTAACTAGCGAGCAGCCGTTTGTCGCCCTGTCCAAAAAGCACCATTTAGCTTCCTATGAAAAAGCCATAAGCCTAATGATTAAGTATTATTTTCTTCTGCGTTTACAAACCCTAGACTGAAGCGACATTGAAGACAATTAGGTGAAAGGACTACCTAATCGACAGATGTCTAAATGGATCATAAGGTTGTCAGCAACTGTCCTGTTTTTCCCCTTCTTAAAACCTACAATAACCTTAGATAATAAAATTCAGGATTTAAAGACTATGAGTCAGTACCTTGTACTCATCAATAAAATGCTGCCAGAACGGTTTAGCCAGAATGACTTTGACAGTTTGCGTGCCCGTATATTGCTGGCAATTATTCTGTTTAATGTGTTCTATTGGTTTACCCTGCATATTGTAACCACGGTGATAATGAGCAAAGCAGATAACCCATCGGCTTTTCCTTATCACGCGGTATTTATTTCTATTCTCGCGACACAGGTCTTTTCGCTATACCTTTTTTGTGCGAAGGGCCTTTACCGCCTGGCTGCCCATATCAATATCCTGGTTATCCTGTGCTTTTTTAGTGTTATCGCTTATTGCGTGGGCGCTGAGTCAGGTTCCGGGCCATACACCAATTTATTGACCATTGTAGCGCTGTCATTTTTATTGCTATCACTAAGAGCCAGTCTGTTTTGGTCACTGATCTGCCTGGTTTTACATATCTCGTACACCTTGCTGCCAGCATGGGGGATTAGTTGGCAACCAGTATTCAGTGGTGGCAACCCTGTTAACCAAAGCTATTTTGAGTCAGCGGCTATTGCACTGGTTTACTCTGTATTAATCGCAGCGTTTTGGGCTTTTATGAGCCAGAATAAAACCCTTTCTAAACAGCTACTCAGTGAGAGATTCGCATTAGATCGCCAGACAAAAATGGATGCTTTAACCGGCGTCAGTAACCGTCACTTTTTTGATCTGCAATTAACAACGGTGATCGAGCAACAACAGTATTTTGCCTTGCTGTATATTGATCTGGATAACTTTAAACCCATTAATGATACTCATGGTCACCAGGTCGGCGATGAAGTGTTGCGTCACGTGGCACTGCGTATGCGGCGGATTATCCGTGAGTCGGATATTGTCTCTCGATTGGGTGGTGATGAGTTTGGCATTATCCTGCAAGGTATTCATAAACAGAAAGTAAATGAAATCGCCCGCAAGATTACTGATGAAATTGCCAGACCCATAAAAACCGCCAAGGGCGATATGCTGATCAGTTGCAGTGTGGGTATTTCAATTTGTCCTGAGCATGGCACCGATGCACAGTCACTGGTACGTTCTGCCGATAAGGCGATGTATGAAGCCAAGGCAGAAGGTGATGGGTTTTGTTATGCACAGGGGTTTTAAGGGGGGGCTGTCATTCCCGCGCAGTCGCATTGCTGTCAGGAACAAATGCCTTAAATAAGACCAGACGTATTGTAGCGTCGGCTGTTTAAACCAAGAAAAGCGCTCAAGACTCAACTAACAGCCAGACATTGTAGGGTGGATTATAATCCACCAAGCCCAGCCGGGAGCGGTCAAAACCGGTGGATTATAATCCACACTACCGCCTAAAGCATTTGTTCAGGGCAGTAATGCGCGCAGGCGGGAATCTACAATGCTGGACCCCGCCTACGCTTTCAGAAGCAAAAAAAAGCCCCGACAATGTCGAGGCTCTTTATAAGCTTTACCTATAGGGCTGGGGCGATGCTTACATCATACCGCCCATACCACCCATTCCACCCATGCCGCCCATATCAGGCATAGCAGGAGCAGGACCACCAGCAGCTTCAGCAGGAAGATCAGCAACCATAGCTTCGGTAGTGATCATCAGACCGGCGATAGAGCCAGCCGCCTGAAGTGCAGTACGAGTTACTTTAGCAGGATCAAGAATACCCATCTCAATCATGTCGCCGTACTCACCGGTACCAGCGTTAAAACCGAAGTTACCTTCGCCACTCTTGATCTTATCAAGAACCACTGAAGACTCATCACCAGCGTTATCAACGATTTGACGCAAAGGCGCTTCCATCGCACGACGTGCCAGATTAATACCAACAGTCTGGTCATCGTTAGCACCTGTAAGACCTTCAACAGCCTGAAGAGCGCGAACCAGAGCAACACCACCGCCAGGTACAACACCTTCTTCTACGGCAGCACGAGTCGCGTGAAGGGCATCTTCAACACGGGCTTTCTTCTCTTTCATTTCAACTTCAGTAGCAGCACCTACTTTAATCACTGCAACACCGCCAGCTAATTTAGCAACACGCTCTTGTAGCTTTTCGCGGTCGTAGTCAGATGACGTGTTTTCGATCTGAACGCGGATAGCACCAACGCGATCCTGAATGGCAGCTGCATCACCAGCACCATCAACAATCACTGAGTTATCTTTGTCCATAGTGACACGCTTGGCTGTACCTAACTGCTCAAGAGTAACGGCCTCAAGTTCAAGACCAATTTCTTCAGAGATAACAGTACCGCCAGTTAATACCGCGATATCTTCCAGCATAGCTTTACGACGATCACCGAAACCCGGTGCTTTACACGCAGACACTTTAACGATGCCACGCATATTGTTAACAACCAATGTAGCCAGTGCTTCGCCTTCAAGGTCTTCAGCAATAATCACCAGAGGACGGCCTGCTTTAGCCACCTGCTCCAATAAAGGTAGCAACTCACGGATGTTAGAGATTTTCTTATCAACCAACAGGATAAATGGGCTTTCCTGTTCAACGGTCATATTTTCAGAGTTAGTGATGAAGTAAGGAGACAGGTAACCGCGGTCAAACTGCATACCTTCAACAACGTCTAATTCGTTCTCAAGTACGTTGCCTTCTTCTACCGTGATAACACCTTCTTTACCCACTTTGTCCATGGCTTCAGCGATAATGTCACCTACTTGCTCATCACTGTTTGCAGAGATAGAACCTACCTGAGCAATAGCTTTGCCATCGGCACAGGGAGTAGCCATTTTTTCAACTTCAGCAACCGCAGCGGCAACAGCCTGATCAACACCACGCTTAAGATCCATTGGGTTCATGCCAGCAGCAACAGATTTCAGACCTTCGTTAACGATAGCTTGAGCAAGAACGGTAGCTGTCGTAGTACCGTCACCAGCGTCGTCAGAGGCTTTAGAAGCCACTTCTTTAACCATCTGTGCGCCCATATTTTCAAGCTTGTCTTCCAGCTCAATTTCTTTCGCTACAGAAACACCATCTTTAGTGACAGTAGGTGCGCCAAAGGCTTTGTCCAGTACAACGTTACGGCCTTTAGGGCCCAGAGTGGTTTTTACTGCGTTGGCAAGAATGTTAACGCCGTTAAGCATTCTTTGACGGGCTTCATCACCGAAAATTACTTGTTTAGCCATGATATTTTTCCTTTAAACTAAATTCTTTATCTAATAAGTCGTTGAATACCTTAAGGTTATTAACCCAAGATACCCGCAATTTCACGCTCAGACATAATCACATACTCAACACCATCTTCTTCGATAGTGATAGCACCATGCATATGCTGGGCAAAGATAACTTGGTCGCCTGCTTTAACTTGCAAGGCACGGATATCACCGTTTTCCAGGACAACGCCATCACCTACGGCAACAACTTCACCGCGGTTTTGAACTTCTTTAGAGGCGCTAGTCAGTACGATACCGCCAGCTGAGGTTGCTTCTTCTTCGTTGCGACGCACAACAACGCGATCGTATAACGGACGAATATTCATTTTGGTAGATCTCCCAAAATTGTAAGTTAATGGTTATGGTTTATTTCATGCCGGATAACCGGGTTGCTGCTCTATATGGGGGCAGGCAAATCGATATCAAGGGGAACAATGGTTTTTTTTAGCACTCTATTGCCACGAGTGCTAAAGCAAAAAAAATAATCAATAAAAACAATCACTTAATTTAATCTTCGCGTTCATACTCACCTTCGATAACCGAGCCAGACTGTTCTCCAGGGCGGGCTCTGGAAGCTCGCAAGGTCTCTGATGAACGGAATGAGGCATCGAAGTTGGCATTGCGACCATAGGAGGCCATTACTACGCCCTGCCGTAGCAGCAGAGCTACGAGCAATTGGCGGCTAAAGGGCAATAAACAGGCAAAGCCAATGGCATCGGTAATAAAACCGGGTGTTAATAGCAAAGCCCCGCCAACAGCCAGCATCACGCCTTCCAGAATCTCACCGGCGGGTAACTGCCCCTGCTCCATCCGCTGATTGACTCGCAACAGGGTATTCACCCCCTGCTGTCGCAGTAACGCCAAGCCGATAGCTGCGGTTAGGAAAACCAAAAAGATGGTGCTTAAAGCACCGATTTCAGAGCCGACCTCAATCAACACCCACATTTCAACAATGGGGATAGTGATAAACAGCAGTAGGAAAAAACGCATGAGCGATGGGTCTCAGTGATAGGTCTTAGTGATGGGCAAGTATGGCCAATATTCAAACAATGGGGGCGCATAAGGCCAATTTCAAGCCCAGAGCTTTTAATAGCAAGTGCTCCAATTGGAAAAGCCGCTGTTTACTGTAATAATGCGCCCCGATTTTTTACCTAAACGAACATTTCTACCTATTAAAACAACAGCAAGAGAGGCACTTATATCATGGATCTTAACGGGAAAGTTATAGCGGTAACAGGCGGCGGACAAGGGCTCGGGCGCTCCATGGCAGTAGTACTTGCAGCAAAGGGTGCCAAGATGGCGCTGATCGACCTAAACCAGGAAAAGCTGGACGAAGCGGTAGAGCTTTGTAAAGCCGCAGGCGGCGATGCCAAAGCCTATATCGCCAACGTAGCCAAAGAAGAGGATGTTATTGCGACCTTCGACCAGATCGTTGAAGACTTCGGCACCTTTAATGGGGTGATCAATAACGCCGGTATTCTTCGTGATGGCCTGATGCTTAAAGTGAAAGACGGCGACATTGTTAAGAAGCTGAGCCTGGCGGAATGGCAGGCGGTTATCGACGTTAACCTGACGGGCGTTTTCCTCTGTGGTCGTGAAGCTGCCGAGCGTATGATCAAACTGGGCACTGAAGGCGTGATTATCAATATCTCCAGTATTTCTAAAGCCGGCAATATGGGCCAGAGTAATTACAGTGCCGCTAAAGCCGGTGTTGCAGCAATGGCTGTAACCTGGGCGAAAGAACTGGCCCGCTACGGTATTCGCGCAGCCGCCATTGCCCCTGGCTTTATCGCTACCGACATGGTGGCCAGCATGAAACCGGAAGCCCTTGAGAAAATGACCTCAGGTATTCCATTAAAGCGTATGGGTACCCCTGAAGAAATTGGCCACACCTGTGCTTATATCTTTGAGAATGATTACTTTAGCGGCCGAGTGATTGAAATGGATGGCGGCTTAAGAATTTAAACCCCTCACAGTAGGGTGGATTACAATCCACCCAATCCGATCCACAGTGGAGGTGGATTTTAATCCACCCTACGGTTTTTTATTGACTCGAATGTCAGTATTCTACTGACTATGAGTCAGTCTAACCAACAACGCATCTGGCAAGTTGTCAGCCAAATTCCAAAAGGCAAAATCGCCAGTTACGGCCAGGTTGCAGCTCAAGCGGGTATTCCACAAGCGGCGCGATTAGTCGGCAATGTGTTACGTAAACTACCGGAAGGCAGCAAGCTGCCTTGGCACCGTGTAGTCAATAGCCAGAGAAAGATCTCCTTCCCCATAGGCTCCCCCGCCTATCAGGAGCAACGACAACGACTACTGGCAGAAGGTGTTGTATTTAACAAAGAAACAATAGCCATCAACCACCTTGCATGGTCAAGCTAGCAACAAGCGCAGAGCGATAGCGATCGTTGTAATAACCAACAGCGGTTTAATCACCATGGCGCCACGCTTGATCGCTACATTAACCCCTAAATAAGCGCCCAGTATTTGCGCAAAAGCCATGGCAATACCGACCAGCAAATATACCTGCCCTGCCGCAATAAAAATCAGTACTGAAACAATATTGACTGATACAATCACCGGCTTGGCATTGGCTGAAGCCTTACGTAAGTTATAACCCAACAAAGAAGAGAAACTTAGCGCTGCTATTGCCCCAATACCCGGCCCAAAAAAACCACCGTAAAAACCAATCATTCCACCTGCCAGTAGAATAAAATAACGATAAGCAATAACAGGTGTATGATCTTCATCATTTAGCCTTGGAGAAAACCAGGTAAACAATGCAACGCCAATAAGAAAGTAAGGGATTAAACTATCTAATAGTTCACTGGATAACTGCAAAACGGAGTAGGTTCCCGCTGCACTGGCTACAACCCCGCAAGCGATAACGGGAAGCAAGGGCTTAAAATCAATAAAGCCCTTTCTAAAATAATTAAAGCTGGATGACAAGGTCCCAAACACCGCCTGAAACTTACCGGTGGCCAACGCATTAATCGGCGGCACTCCCAGCCATAACATCACCGGTAATACCAACAGACCACCGCCACCGGCAATAGCATTAATAAAGCCACTGACAAAACCAACAGCGAGCAATAATGCATAGACTTCCAATGAAAACTCGATAAACCTCTCCATTTACTCTGCGACCCCAGAACGATCTGCATTCTACAGGGTATTAATCACCAGCTCTAACATTGACAAAAAACAACGAATCGGGCCCAATAGCCAGCATGAATCACAGCACTACCTCAACCGGGCTATTAAAGCCCGCGGCAAATCCCGTCTATATTGCATGGTCCCACTTTGCAATGACCTCCTCTGCCTGGCAAAACTTCTTCCGCAGCGAAGATGAAGACCCGGCCTCTCGCGCCCGATAAACCACCGTTTATACACCATACTCTTTAACCCGCTATTCTTAGGCTATCTATCACTGGCTAAAGAAAGCTGGCATCCCACCATAGGTTATGCCACTGACAATAGAGCGAGAACACTATGCTAGGTTTAAAAGCATCCGTTGAGACACAAAGTCATACAACCTCCTATTACGCTGCCACTGCCAATTGGCAAACGGACTACCCACTATTAGAAGGTGATATCCAGGCGGATGTTGCTGTGATTGGTGGTGGCTTTAGCGGCGTTAATACCGCCCTGGAGCTGGCAGAAAAAGGCTACAAAGTCGCTTTAATCGAAGCCAATAAAATCAGCTGGGGGGCCACCGGACGCAATGGCGGCCAGGTGATTGGCGGTATTGGCCATGACGCTGAACAGTTTGAAAAATTTATTGGCAAAGAAGGCGTCCGTGCTATTTATGATATGGGCATTGAATGCACCCGCATCATTAAAGACCGAGTAGAAAAATACCAGATCGATTGCGATTTAAAATGGGGGTATTTAGATGTTGCACTGAAACCCCGGCATATGACAATGTTTGAAGAATGGCGGCAATATGAAGCCGATATGGGCAACCCCACAGACATCAAATTACTCGATGCCAACGAGGTCAAACATTATGTAAATTCCGATGCCTATTGCGGCGGCCTCTATAACCCCACTGATAACGGTCATGTGCACCCGTTAAACCTTTGTATTGGCGAAGCCAAAGCGGCCGAACATCTAGGTGTGCAAATTTTTGAGCACTCTCGGGTTAATAAAATTACCCACGGTGAAAAACCTGTTGTCTATACCGATAAAGGTTCAGTAACGGCAAACTTTGTCGTCACCTGCGGTAATGCCTATATGGAAAACCTTGTGCCCAAACTGGCCTCCAGAGTTTTGCCCTCTTGCAGCTCAGTCATCGCAACCGCCCCACTATCCGATGAACTGGCCAAATCTATTATGCCCTCCGATAGCGCGGTTTGTGATCCCAGAACAGCACTGGATTATTTTCGACTCAGTGCAGACAAGCGATTACTATTTGGTGGCCTGTCTAACTATACCGGCCTGGAGCCTAGTAATTTAGAAGCCACCATGAGAAAGAAAATGGCCATCGTATTTCCACAACTCGCCAATATTGATATCGATTATGGTTGGAGTGGACAAATGGGCATAGGCCTTAACCGTATGCCGCAATTAGGCAGACTCTCAAAAAATGTGTTTTATATTCAAGCCTATTCAGGCCATGGTGTAGCGCCAACGCATATGATGGGGCGTATCACCGCTGAAATGATTAGCGGCACTGCCGAGCGTTTTGATGTCTTTGCTAAAATCAGGCACTGGCCATTCCCCGGTGGTAAATTATTACGCCGACCAGGGCTGGCCGTGGGTATGCTCTACTTTAAATTAATGGATATGCTCTAAACAAAAAAGGCGACAAGAAAATCTTGTCGCCTTTTTTCAATCTATGCAGCCTGCTCAATTCTCTCACGCATATAACGCACCCACTGCCCATCCACCATTTTGTAATAAAAACGCCAGGCTATACCATCAATATCATGCTCAATACATAGAGTCTCTTCATCAATAATTTTTACACTTTCGTTTATCATCGCTAACTCCCAGTTAAACTAATCAATGGCTTGTGTTGCTCTGTTGTTATAAAGAATAGTTTTAACAAGAAATACCGCCAATGCATAAAATCTATACAAATAATTACTACAGGTAATTTAACGAAATCTCAAAATAGTCTATAAAAGAAATTTCTTATTCAGTTATCTGCTTTAAACGCTAGTTAATTCTTATTGCCTGCAAGCTATACTTAATTTCGATAACGCAAGTTTAATGAGCCAAAAATAATGGACTAGCGTACATACCAAGACAGTGCAGCATTGAGAATGCAAAACTGCAGCTAACATAAAGCACCACCTGATGACAGGCAGGGCCAAGGCCCACGCTAACAACAACAAGGGGTACACAATGAAACGACATTTTTATATTAGCGAAAACCTCGACGAACTCGAAGCCGTCGAACATGAACTTGAAGACCAGGGTGTAGCCACACCACAGATACATGTCCTCAGCCAAAGGGATGCTGACATACAAAACCATAACCTTAACGAAGTAGAAGCCGTACTGAAAAAAGATGTTGTCCACTCCATGGAACTCGGCGCCATTATCGGTGTAGTCGCCGCAATTTTGGTATTAGCCATCGCCTACTTTGCTGGCTGGACTGAAAGTGCAGCGGGTTGGATTCCATTTATCTTCCTGTCGATTGTTGTGTTGGGTTTTTGCACTTGGGAAGGAGGCTTGTTTGGTATTCAAGAGCCCCACTACCAGTTCAAACAATTCCAGGATGCACTGCAACAAGGCAAGCATATTTTCTTTGTTGATGTAACCGAACAACAGGAAATGATTCTCTCGCGTATTGTAGAAGCCCACCCACAACTTCAGGCTGCTGGCCAAGCTGAATCGACACCTGAATGGGTCGTTGAATGGCAGAAAAACTGGCAAGGCTTTGTAAAAACCATGCCTTAATACGCAATCAAGTTAACGACAAAGGCTCTTTAAGAGCCTTTTTTTATTGCCTGAAAAACCTTGGGGATATAAGCATAGCTAGATCAGCGAAAATTCTGCACAATAGCGCTATAGCAACCCCACCCAGAGCCACTATGAGTTCAGCAAAACATTTTGAGCAACATATCCCCATTACAGAGGATCAGTTATCCGCCGTCGATATACTGTCTGCTCATACCAAACTCTCCAAAAACCAAATCAAACAAGCCATGCAAAAAGGGGCGGTATGGCTAAGCCATAAACAACAAACACAACGGCTACGGCGCGCCAAAAGCACACTGGCTGCTGGTGATGAACTGCACCTTTATTACGATGAAAATATTCTGGCCAGCGAACCTGCCCCGCTATTATGGTTGCCGATGAGCAGAGCTATAGTGTTTGGTACAAGCCCTATGGTGTCTATTGCCAGGGCTCAAAATGGGGTGACCACTGCACCATCAACCGCATCGCTGAAAAGCAACTACAGCGCCCCTGCTTTATTGTCCATCGGCTGGATAGAGCCACCACGGGGCTGGTCATTGTGGCCCACCAGAAGAGCGCCACAGCGGCACTAGCCGCCCTGTTTGAACAACGGCAAATTACCAAGCACTATCAAGCCATCGTTGCAGGACAATTTCCTGCGCATCAAACTGTCCGTAGCGCGGTTGATCATAAACCCGCTGTTAGCCATATCCATTTGACCTCTGCTAACGAGCACTATTCATTTGTCAAAATTTCGATAGAAACAGGCCGAAAACACCAAATTCGCCAGCACTTAAGCAGCGTTGGTTTTCCAATTATTGGAGACAGGTTATACGGAAAGGATCAGCAGCACGCACTCAATTTACAGCTATGCTGCTATGAACTGAAGTTTCACTGCCCTATCAGCGACCAGACAAAACACTACCTGCTCGAAGATAGCTTGCAGCTCTCACTGCTAAATGAGCACCAAATGATTGGGTAATTCATTCTTGCTGCCGGTTGCTGGCGCATGCTCTGCTAACAGAACACCACAGGCATCGATGCAAGCGATTAAGCCTTGCTGGGTTTGCCCGGCCTTTATCGCAGTAATAAAATCATCGACAATCGCCTGCCACTGCTGCTCAGAAACATGCTGATCAATGCCCCGATCAGCAATAATCTCCACATAGTGTTCAGCCTCTGAGACAAAAATCAACACCCCGCTTTCTTGCCGGGTATGGTGCAGATTATTTTCCAGAAATTGCCGGCGGGCCAAATTAGACGCTCGCCAATATTTTACCGACGAGGGAATAATACGGAAAAGAATAACAGGCACTCTTAGCACCAGAGCCAACACGGCAAAAACACCCAGCTGCCATAACAAAATATCCAGGGTTTCCAGCCAGACACCACTGAGCCAGATCACACCGGGAGCCAATAGTGCCAATACCGCAGCCCATAAAGTGGGGATATAGCGATAATCATCCGCCTGCTCCGCCAATACAGTCACCAACTCAGCATCGGTATTTTGTTCGACTGCATTAATCGCATCACTCACTGCCTGTAGCTGACTGTCTTCTAATAAACTCATTACCAACCTCCCGACGCGCCGCCGCCACCAAAACCGCCGCCACCGCCGCCGAAACCGCCACCGCCAAAACCACCGCTGCGGCCACCAAAACCTCCACCAACACCATAACCGGCACCATAACGCGAGCCATAACCGCGCCTGCCAAAGCCTCTACGGGACGAACCCAAGCCCAGAAACGGGCCGCCCAAAATGAGTAACAATAACAAACCAAAATAGCCGCTGCCGCGCTGCTGGTTGCGAGATTTTCGCTCGACCATCACATACTCACCACCCAAAGCATCAATAATGGCAGTAACGCCCCGGCAATACCTCGCTCAAACTGACGTTGCTTAAAGGTCGGCAAAATAACCGACTGAATAATATTGGCGCTAATTGCATCCGTTAGTGTGCCTTCCAGACCATAGCCCACTTCGATACGCACTTTGCGCTCTGCTTTGGCAACCAGAAGCAATACGCCATTGTCCTTTCCCTTCTGGCCAATGCCCCATTCCCGGCCCAACTGATAACCAAACTCCTCAATGCTATAACCTTGCAGGTCCTCAAACGTCGCCACAACCACTTGATTACCACCAGCCTGCTCATGGGCTTGCAACTGCTGGCTCAAGCGCCGCTCAGCAGCAGCACTTAGATAGGAAGCGCCATCAACCACCCTGCCCTTCAGTTTGGGGAACTCAGGGGCAGCCTGGGCAATCGACACCCAGCAAAACAGCAGTGCTAGCAGTAGCCTTGAAATAACCATTAAAAGGCTACCGCAGGGGCAGCATCGGCACCTTCGGTGGTGGCCTGATATGTATCCCTGATGGGCATATCGCTATACATCAGCGAATGCCAGATTTTACCGGGAAAGGTTCGTATTTCAGTATTATAGGTTTCCACCGCAGCTATATAGTCACGACGCGCCACTGCAATACGGTTCTCGGTACCTTCAAGTTGTGACTGCAACGCGAGAAAGTTCTGGTTGGATTTTAAATCAGGATAGCGCTCAACCACCACCATCAAACGCTTAAGTGCGCTACCCAGCTGACTTTGGGCTGCCTCAAACTTCTGTAAGGCCTCCGGGTTATTGAGCACATCCCCCGAAACCTGCATTGAAGAGACCTTTGAGCGCGCCTCAACCACTGCGGTTAGGGTCTCCTTCTCCTGCGCCGCATAACCTTTAACCGTGGCTACCAGATTGGGAATAAGGTCAGCACGGCGCTGATATTGGTTCTGGACCTGTGCCCAACTGGACTTAACCTTTTCATCATTGGTGGGAATATTGTTGATACCACAGGCACTTAGAACCAATGAAACCAGCAAGAGTGTTAGAAGACGGATCATGATGCTCTATTCCTTTAATGTTGTACCCTTAGATGGACTGCTTTTGCAGCAAGATAGTAGCATGACAGGCAGCGGAAATAGCCATAAAAGGGTGACTTTTTATAGGCTAATACCCTGATTTTTATCCTGAATTTGGCTTGTTCCAAAAAGGCATTTCGGTATAATGGCCGTCCTCCAAACTGCTAGGCAGTTAAATCTTTCGGGGCGTAGCGCAGTCTGGTAGCGCACTACACTGGGGGTGTAGTGGTCGCAGGTTCAAATCCTGCCGTTCCGACCATATATAAAAAAGGGCCACCTGTGTTTATAGGTGGCCCTTTTTTATATATGGGTGGAACGGTTGGCTTTGTTCGTTAGCGAGGCAACGCCGAGCGTACCCCAGATTCACAAAATGCGACCAGCATTTTGCTACGAGCGCAACGCGCGAAGCCCCGAAGGGGTTAAAACAGCCCAGAGGCTGTTTTAATTCAATCCTGCCGTTCCGACCATATATATCAACAACTTAGGCCGACTTAAGAGCGGCCTTTTTTGTGTCCGAAATAAATAGCCAGCAAATAGCCAGCCACAGAATGATTTTCACCCAATCTAATAAATAAATCCGAAACCATAACAGCGGCTAGATATTCAAGCATGTATTGAGGTCTCAATGACAACTTGCAACCGCAAAGCAGACACAAAAAAGCCCCCGAAGATGAAGGCTAAATAGCAAACTTTCTGGATAATTATTTTTTACGCTTTATGCCTGCTAAACCAATTAAAGCTGAACCAAATAACCATGCTGCTGCAGGCACAGGCACCGCTGAGGGAACCACACTTACCGTAAGGCTCCTGAATTGTCCTTCTATCAGCATTGACGCAGTCTCATCCCTTGGTTGCCAGCCGACAAGCTTGAAACTATTAATCTCAAAGCTTCCTGGAGAGGGAACCGAAGTGGGAATATCATCTGAATTAATTGATGTGGGATTACCGACAGTTTCCAAGTCACCTAAAAAAGCTAGTGTATTAATACTGTAGTATGCGTCATAACCACTCGACCACTTATCAATGCGAAAAGTATCCTGCCTTTTGCCCGCATTCGCCCCTTGAGTAAGCAATGAATTATTGCCGACAAACATTGCGCCAGGAGGATTACCCCCTGTGAGACTATATATACCAACATCCAAATTCACCAGATCAATATTGACATACCTTCCAAGATCATCATTATCGATAAAGCTATTCGTTTCAGGTTCATCCAGGTCTATTGCATAGGTCACCGTAAAACCATCATTGACACTTAACACCCCAAACGATCCTGCCGGGTCATCTATTGAGGTAATAAATCCGCTGAACTCATAGTGCACCATCGCCGCATTAGCACTCGAAGTAAGAGCAATAGCTACAGCACTAAAGACCATTGCCGTAAGCGGCCGTTTTATTGCATGCTTTATTGGTTGTATTAACGTTTTCATAATTAATCCATTGTTAAATCAGTCATTGAGTTAGTGACTATGTCGGATTAATGAATAAAACGGTTCAATCATTTATATATTTAGAACAATAAAAAAAACCGATTTTCTCGAGGGAAAAATAGGACTTTTCAATGAGGGATTGACCCTATTGTATTAACTATTGATCAATGTAAAGTCAAATAGTCCGATAAGGGAGCAGACACCCACCCTATCACGCATAATCGCCACATCTTTAGTAACTCTGAATTCACCCTATGACTGACCCTCAATCCAACCGCAAAGTCGGCTTTGCTTTACTCGGCCACCCCATGTAGTCAAGGCCAGATAAAGGCGAGAGTATTCAGCGCTTTACCATGTCGATTATTCATCCTTTTTATCTTAAGGGCAGAGCAAAAAAAGGCTCCGAAAGGAGCCTTCTATTAGAACAATTGTGTCAAGCCAAAGCGACTTTAATGACCATCGCTACTAGCCCTGACAGGCATCACCAATACCATTGTTATCTGAATCGAGTTGATCATCATTATCTACACCAGGGCAATTATCCAGACCATCCAGAAAGTTATCCTGATCACGGTTGATACCCATGCGAGTGCCTGACCCCGGAGGCGCGCAAGTAAAGGTAATAGGCCCTTCAGTATTGGCCAGACTACGCAGTTCAGCCTCAGTGATGGTGTTATTGGTGTCGTCGCGGAATAAGCCGCTAGACTCTAACTCCCAACCCCTTGCAACACCACCCACATGGCCTTTGGCAATCAGATCACATTGCACGGTTTGACCACCCAATACCAAAGAAGCAAAGGGTGCACTATCACTGTCAATCAGCAAATTAAGACGCTGATTAACCGCATTGGCATTGCTAGCCGTCAAGGTGACTTGCTGACCAACAACCGGCGCCAGATCGGAATCAAAAGCCAACATAAAGGATTCAAGGTCATCCGCATCGTTACCGTTAAGCACAAAGACCGGCGCCCCAAGAAAATCTTCCACGGTGGGAAGGCTGCCATCATGCGCAAAACCAAAACCCCGTATTTGATCACCGGCGGCATCAAACATACCCACTTTGCTATACATATTCCTTAGGTGAGGCACTTTAAAACTTTGTGGTTCACCATCGAAGGTAGCACCACCGTCGGAACCAAAGGCCCCCTGTTCAGGGTTTAATACATGGCAGCCATCACAACTTTCTACGGTATCCGTACCCGCTCTGTTATAGGTTGTAGCACCCGTTTGTTGCTGCGTGGTGAGACTATTGTCAAGATTGCGGACCGGGTTTGGCGGTAATTGAACCTGCAAAATAAAATCAGCAAATTCCTGCATCTGTTGCGTAGTAGGAATACCTTCCATACCCACAAGACCTTCATAGGCAACAATAAAGTTCATAAAGCCGGCCTGCTCACTACAGGCAGCACCTGTTGGCTCATTACAGGGATCCAGGCCAAAGAATCCATCGACACGATCACCACGCCAATGCAAAGACCCCATTGTCGACATACCTTTCAGAGTCTGGGTAGTCATGGGTCCTTTCATCGGGTGGATGGTAGGATCAGGGTTAATGAAATTAGCCAGCGGCGCATTACTCGGATTAGGTTGGTTGTTGATACCAATACCACCATCCGGGTCACCCAAATTCCACGCCAATTCATCCTTATCAGCAAAGATATGACAGCTTGAACATGAGGCTTCACCGTTACCCGAAGTCAGCTGCGCGTCGTACAACATAGGACGACCATTAATCACTGACTGTGGCTCCGGATTATGTAAGGTATCAATGGCAACAACGGCACCAGTATTTAAATTAACTGTCTCAACCTGATTGTTAAAGCGAGTAAAAACAAACATCCGGTTATTGCTTTCATCTAACACCAACCCCGCCGGACCACCACCCACATCAATATGGTTAGCAGCCGCAGCAACAGGATCAAAGTTGGATTCAAAAGCCGGGTCTTCCAACGCTGCCGTGTTGTAAACCCCTATTTTTCCAGAGCCAAATGCGGCCACATACACTGTAGAACCATCGGCAGACACTACCGGCTGTAAAGGTGTTGCCAGACTGCTTGATTTGGTCAATGGCGTTGGGTGGTTGTTAGTATTACTGTCGGTAAACAGTTTGCTGTAATCAATATGCTGATTGAGATGCTGCACATCCACACTGCCATTGGCCGGATTAATCACACTGATGCGCGCCTCCGATAAATGCCCCTGAACCGTCGAGCCACCGTGATCACCCGCACCTTCAAACAGCACTTCATTAGGCAGCTCTGTGTTAGTGACATAGAGTTTTCCCGTTGCGGGGTTTACCACCATGTTAAATAACACCGTGCCGACTGAGTCAAACTCCTGCACTGAGTTGGCTGCCAATGTATTAGCATCAATGGAAAAAACGTCATGATCAGGCAAAGTAAACTGCACAATACTGCCCCAATCACGGCCCAGCGTATCGCGCCAGGTAGAACCGTCATACTTAACGATAATACTGCTTTCAGGCGCAGGTGCACCGCCAACATTATCCTCAACACCTGGTACACCACCCGGTGCTCCCGGCGCACAATTGGTACCTCCACTAAATTGGAAACCATCACAGACTAAGGTTTCATTGATAACGGTAGTCTGGTTACCGGACATAAATGCCGCTATATAAACGGTATTACCATCCGGGCTGGTTGTTAGTGCACGAGGCGTATCGGCAAAAAAGGTGAGGATACGGTTAGGTGTGCCGCCCAGGGTATTACCCGGATTAGCACTATCAAATACCCAAACATCGGCACGCCCTATACCCGCGGATTCAAGCTGGGGATCACCCGCGCCAGGAACACCGGCAATAGAGGCATGGGTAAGATGCTGGCCGCGATGCGCAGCGGTAATAAAGGCCCTTGCTCCGCCGTTACCGGCAAAGACAATGTCACGGGGCTCATCACCCACCAGCAAGGTTCTAGTGACGCGCCCCTGAGCAATATCAACAATACTAACGCTGTCAGACAAGTGGTTAACTACCCACACCTCATTATTTGTTCTGGCGGCTACAGCAACTGGCTCCATACCCACAGCAATAGAACCCGCAGCGACCAGACCAGAGGCGGTGACATTAAAGATTTCAAGCCGGTTATCCGGTGTATTGGTGACAAACAGCCTGGTTTTGTCCGGTGAAAAAGCCATAGGTCTAACAGGGCCACTTTCAAAAGCGGTAAAACCGGTTGAAATACTGACGGTCAAAGTGGCTTGGTCATTGTCGGTATAGGCAATACCATCCGACACTTCAACCACAAAGCTATTAGGGCCAGTGTCAGTGGCGGAAGGTGTTCCTGAAAGCGTGCCATCAGGTGCCACCTGCAACCATGCCGGGCCTGAGATTTTGCTATAGGTTAAGGGATCATTATCAGCATCCGTAGCAGTACCCGCCAAGGTGCCCACTATGGCCTTGCCTGGCGTCAGTGAGGGTAGTGATATTGTAGGGTTAGTAAAAACCGGCGGTTCCGGGCGCTTGCCAAAATAGACGGCAAAGGCGTCAAGGCGAAATTTTTCCGAACGACCATCCGCTGTTGAACGAAAGCGAACCAGCAGGTCCGCCTGATCATAAGCCATCGCAGGCATATCCAGCACATAAAACTCCCAACGATCGGTATCATTTAAACGCTGTAGCTCTGTCCAGTTATCACCGTCATCATTAGAAAGTTCAGCATAAAAATACTCACCACTGTCATAACGGTAAGTACGAATAGCGTATTCAATCTTTAATTTATCGGTAAACCCACGGGTATCAATGGTGGTTTGAACCCAGCCATCGTCATTTAATTCACCGCTTCGACTACCTTCATAGTCAATCGAACTATTATCAACATCACCCTGAGTTTCCCAGTTCTGCCATTCTGGGTCACGGTTTTCAAAGCCGTCCTCAAACAGCATTTCAAACTCTGTAGCCGCTTGCAGGGGTGTAACACAGAACAAGGCTGCAACCAGAAAACATGCCTTCGACACCAAGCCGGTACTAGAATTTATTATTGTATTAAAATGATTATCTTTGGTTTTGGTATTCACTGACATGCTTTTCTCCACTTTATAATGCATTAACCATGTATCACGCTAACAATGTATCAAGCTGAAAAAATCTACTTTTATCCACCTTGAAAAAACAAAACAGGCAGGGATAAAAAAATCAACGGTTAATCAATAACAAAATGCATGCCAATGGCCTGAATATCCTTCTTCAAAAAGGCAAAACGGTAGCGAACTGACAGTGGCTAACAAAGTTCTGTCACCCATGTTACAGGAAGAAATTTCAAGTCAATCATCAAAGCCATATCAATAAGACACAATCAATGTAACACTCGTACAAACAGTAAAAAAAGCTCCAGAAATGTAAAATTTATCGGCACATAAATAATTTTTCTTCCAAAAAACATGACGATAATAAATTTAATATCAGAAAACAAAATAAGGCAGGATTAGTTTATAGCAAAGATAAAAAAAACTGATCAAACGAGACAGCCACCATAACCCCCACGATACAGAGGCAAAGCAACAAGGGTGACAAAAATCAAAGAATAACAATTAATCCCTGTAAGAAAATTCGACAATTATTTTTATTCTCATATTAAAAAATAACTGAAGAGATATTGAAATTGACATGCAAAACAAAAGATAATTTAATGTTTGAATTCTGAGATAAAGAAAATAAAACGGGACAAACACCATGCAAAAAAAATTATTACACTATGAATTACTCTTTTTTTGCTTGATGTTTTTGGGTTGCGCAGGTCAAGACAAGACTTCAAACCAGTCGGTGATTTATAATATCCCCAGCCAGTCCAGCAATATCAAACTAACGGCGAATAATATAACAAGCAGCGATCTTATCCAGTTGAACCTTCCGATGCCTCGCTCACTGATAAACGAGGCAGGCATGCAGGCCACATTACTCAGCGAACTAGATAGTAACGGCCGCGGTAACAAAGTAATGCTGCCGCTTGCAGAGCCCGACATAGATAATGAAACCGTCCTTGTTTCAATCAGCACTGAACATCTTACCCAGGGTCAGGAGTATTTATTGCTGGTAAGAACCACCCACAAATACTTTAATCCCAACCGAAGATACTTTATTAGTATTGGCGAATGATCTTTACAGTCCTTCTACAGGCTGCAACCCCCATAGAATAAAACCCATCAAGGCAGACTAATAATCGGATGCATTTCTTATCGTCATATCACCATTAAGTACAGAGATAGTGACATAATCGTCGCGCAGATTGTCCAGGTCATTATTGGGCACAGGGTTTGGTGACTGTGGCGGGAACATCTTGACATCAAGACTAACTTGCATCGTACCGGTAGTAGCGATCCAGACAAACTCTATACTGCTTCTGGAGGGGAGACTGATCACCTTGGCAGCAACAGGCGCTGTGCGGCCTTCGTCATATATACACTGGCCAGTTGATATTCAGCATCGCACCTACCGGGATAATATCCCCACCAAGGCGAAAGGGGTTTAGGCGCTCATCAGCCATACGTGCAACAAAGTCCGCCGCTATTGGCATCTGCTCAACCACAGCAACCGTTTTACCAAACGACGAAATACGTGCACCTCCTATACTACTTTGCGGGTTAAGCGGAGCAACAACAGTGACCGTATGACCAGCCCCTTCAAACGCATTTTTTCATGCAGCCAAACCCGGCGCCATATTGGTGCCATTGATTTTTCCACCATTGCCATCGCTAACTTGTTCAAAAATCCATCGTCATTGGTCACCAGAATATTCAATCCATAAGCGGGCTGCATCACCACACCAAGCAACAGTGCGATGGTTAAAACAGCCCTACCAATACTCTGGCTTATTCAAAGCCTCAACACACGCCGAGCAACCGGCAATAGGCACAATATCCTCACCCAATAAAGACTGCCCCAACCAACCCTCTGGCTGACTCATTATCTGCGGTGCTTTAACCACCTGCTCAGAGATCGGTTTAAAACCCACCTTGCCATAATAAGCAGGGTCACCGTAGGTTAACAATAAAGCGACCCCATGCTCTCTCAACACATTAATTCCAAAGTTGATTAATGCCTGCCCAACACCCTTACCTTGAGCCGAAGTAGCAATCGCGACCGGGGATAGGATAAACGCATTAATGCCATTATCAAACGTCATCCGGGTAAAAAAGATACTGCCAACAAGCTGCTTATCTTCCGTGGCAATAAAACCAAAAATATCCTCTGACGGGGTTGTGGCTATCAGGTTACTGACCAAACCGCCGATGGCCAAACCCTCCTCCATCCCTTCTGACGCACCAAATACGTCGACAAATAATTGCTTTACCGGCTCGCTGCCAAGCTCTTTGTAATCCAACAACATCATAACTTATCCCTCAAACCTCAACTCATCAGGCTGCGGCTTTATTTCCTTCAATCTGGTCAACGATCTCAACTACCCTGGCAACAGCAGAGTTCAGCTTGGTTTGACTAAAATATTCGGTATAACGAATATTAAGGTCTTCGCTATAAATACATAACTTGGGCAAACCGGCACCAAAGAATTCTATAGCGGTTAAATAGACACTTCTAGTCCCTACCTTTACCGCACAGTAAGAGGTTGAGCCCTTAATCTTTAAGCCTGGAAACGCTAGCTCAACGGCCTTGTAGTCATCACAGGCATCAGCCCTGAAGCGTACCCGGTCGGCAAAAACATCCTGTAGATGTGAGGCTGCGGTAAATGCGATTCGTGAAGTAATGGATTTACTGGAATTTTTCATAATACACCCTAAATCATTAAGAATTTACCCATATTCCAATACTGGCTTATTGGGTTTATGACTCAATCATAGGATTCAGCAAGTAATAATTACAATGTATTAATAATATCTAACGAATTACCTATGGTAATGCCTATAAAGACCCAATAAGCAACCTAAATAACTCCTGATACACCCCCACTGCCAACCCCGTAAACAGGACTCTCTACCCTTTACTTCTGCGTAAAAGCTGGCATGCTTGGTCAACCTGAAATAGAACACCTATACACGCAGA
Organism: Oceanicoccus sagamiensis; assembly: GCF_002117105.1. Taxonomy (GTDB): domain Bacteria; phylum Pseudomonadota; class Gammaproteobacteria; order Pseudomonadales; family Dasaniaceae; genus Oceanicoccus; species Oceanicoccus sagamiensis. Next base: position 317,263 of record NZ_CP019343.1, read on the forward strand.
TAATAAACATAACGAACCGTAAGGCATTATCGTTCAAAAGCCCTATATTGATCAGAAAAACAGCACCAAGGAAACTAAAGGTACCCCGTGAGCTCAATTGACATTGATAAACAGCTGTATATTGGCAAAGGGCTTGATCGCGAATGTTATCTTCATCCAGAAGACTCCAGCAAGTGCATTAAAATCACTGTTTCCGGCGATTACCGGCAACATCGTGACGATATTAAATATTATCACCGCCTGCAAAAACGCGACATTAGCTGGCAACATCTGGCCCAGTTTCACGGTCTATGCAGCACCAGCCTTGGTGATGGGCTGATGTTTGAGGTAGTTCGCGACCACGATGGTAGTATCTCTAAAAGCTTGCGAGACTATATCCGCGGTAATGGCTGCCCCATAGACCGGCAACAACTGGACGATGAATTGGCACGTTTAAAAAGCTACCTGCTAAAGCACAGTATTATTATGCGCGATTTAAAGGATGATAATTTACTACTGCAGCGGCTATCCGATAGCGAAGCGCGGCTGGTCGTTATCGATGGTATTGGCAATAATGAGTTTATCCCTTTTTCTGAACTGGCACCGGTCTTTACTAATATGAAGATAAACCGAAAATGGGCCAAGTTCAGTCAAAAACTGCAGGCTAAACTTTAACGATGCAGACCTTATCGAACAAGGATAACAGTCACGCCATCCCTAAAAAGATCTGGTTTTTATGGCTACAGGGCTATGACGAAGCCCCCAAACTGGTCCAGCGCTGCTTTGAATCATGGCAGTATCACAACCCAGACTGGGAGCTTACCTTCTTAACGGAAGATAATATGGCCGATTATATTGACCTGGGGCTACCCGCAGAAAAAATGGCCAAGCTTACCCGTCCTTTAATTTCAGATTTGGTGAGATTAAAACTGCTCGCAGAACATGGCGGGGTTTGGGTAGATTCTACTTGTATCTGCAAACAACCTTTAGACCATTGGCTTGGGCAATATCTGGACTCAGGCTTTTTTGTCTTTCACCAACACGATAAAGAACGTATTTTAACCAGCTGGTTTATGGCCAGTGAACCGGGCAATGCACTGACGAGTAAAATGTATCACGGCTTTAGTGACTATTTTTTAAATAATAGCTTTTCCAATTACGGGCGATTTAAACGCCCGTTAAGAAAGCTGACCGAGAAAATACTCAATAAAAGCCCCCGCACTACACGCTATTGGTTTTCTCCCTTTGTCAGTAAAGTTCTGCGGATATCACCCTATTTTGCTATCCACTATCTGTTTGAAAAACTGGTGTTTGAAGATAGCGTGTGTAAAGCAATATGGGAGAGCACTAACGACTTCCCGGCAGTAGCTCCACAAAAGATCCGCCGTGTTGGGCCACTTACGCCCATTACTCCAGAGTTGAAACAAGATTTTGATCAGGGTATAGACCCACTGTATAAACTGAAGTACAAGTGGAGCGAGCATATTGAAAAGGGTGAAGTCGATACGGTGATCGGCTACCTGCTCAACAAAGATATTACAGCCAACCGATAAAGCCTTAGGATAACGCTGCTATGAAGATAAGATGGATGATAGCTGGCCTACTATTTTTTCATCTGAGCGAGGCAGCAGGTCTGAGCTTAAAAGGCTGGGCCTATGATTTTTATAACCCTCAAATAACACAAAACAAATACCGCTCTCTATTCAAACTTGATCAGAACTCGCCCTACCAAAACATTAGAATAACAGCGACCTATAACACCGATATGCTATTCGAGCGCTGTGACAAAGAGCCTTTTGATTTTATTCATATACCTGAGAATACCGGCTTTGAACTGATTGCACGCTGTCACTATAGAGCCGTTTTGCAATCCATCGAAAAACCGACCATTTACACCCTCAACGATTTAGGCACTGCCCCTCTAGAGAAGATAAAAACGATAGGGGTTGTTAAAAACTCACCGGCATCTCAATTTATAGCAACGGAAATGGGAAAGCTAGACAAGCAATGGCAAGTGATTGAATTCGACAATGGCGGCTCATTGATTTCTGCCTTATTCAACCAGAAAATTGATGCTCTGGTAGGCATCCCCGGTTTTATTGATTCAATTGACCAGAAATTTTCTAACAAAGTCACTACAGCTTATTCATTTAACATGACAAAAAGAACACTGATACTTATTCCTGAGCGACT